>NZ_JBFBEA010000006.1:0-372455 GCF_040683495.1 Streptomyces sp. NPDC093544
TAATACCCACGGGTGGCCGGGTGCGTTGGTACCGAACGGGGCCACCGGTCTGTAGTCCTAGCCCTGAGAGGCAGGTCCCGGCTGGGGTTCCGGTACCGGGTCGGGGCCCGGCGGTTGCGGGATCGGCGACGGCGACGGGACTGGCCCCGGCGTCGGTACCGGGCGGGGGCCCGGCTTCGGAATCGGGTCCGGGAAAGGCTGCGGGCGGTCGGGGCCCGGGGTGGGGTCCGGCTTCACAGGGTCGGGATACGGGTGGGTCATGTTGTCCTCCAGCCAGTCGGTACGTCGGCTCTGGACTTTTCCCACGCGTACCCGGCTCCGGCGCACCCACTCACCCCCTCGCGCAGGGATGGCGACCAGGTGGGCCCAACACCAGGGCGGATTCAGCTCCCGCGTGCCGCCTCCGCCCCCGCGGCGAGCCCCGGGCGAGGGCTCGACAGGACCGGGATCGTCGTCGTGGTCAGTCGCTGGGCCGGGGCCATGGACCCCTGGGCGAGGACGATCGCGTCGGCGTCGGTGACCGCGTCGGCGGCCGCCGCAACCGTGCGGGCGCAGCCGTCGACGTCACCCGCCTCGAAGAGCGCCCACGCGCCCTCGACGAGGACGGTACGGACGTCGAGTGTGCGTCCGGCTGCGCGGGCCTCCTCCTCGACGAGGGCGACCGTCGGCTCCAGGGTGCTCTCCAGCGACGCGAGGACGACGACACGCGGTCCTGCGGCCACCGCCGCGGCGGCCATCGGACGGTCCGCGCGCAGTACGGGCACCTCGGCGCCCGCGTGCTCGACGACGGCGCCGATCGTCGAGCAGGTGCACAGCACGGCCGCCGCGCCCTGCGCGACGGCCAGGTCGAGCACCGCCCGCACCTCGTCGGCTACCGCCTCGGGCCCTTCCCGCCGGGCCCTGGCCAGCAGTTCCTCGGCCACCAGATGCCGCAGTTCCAGCCCCTGGTGGTCCTCGTCGCGCAGTGCGTCGAAGACGGGGATGTGCGCGGGCGAGGTGTGCAACAGGGCGAGCGGTCCTGGCCTGGAGGCCGTCGCCGACCGCAGAGGCATCAGAAGCGCCCCGGGTGCGCCTTGAGCCACTCCACCGCCGCCGTCTGCAGCTCCGGGTCGGCCGCCGGCGCCTCCTCGGGATGGCGTGCCGCCCACTTCACGACGTACGGGCAGAGCGGCGCGACCACGATGCCCTCGCGTGCGGCGATGGCGTACAGCTCGCGGGCGAGGGAGCCGGCGATGCCCTTGCCCTCGTGCTCGGGTTCCACGATGGTGTGCACCGGGACGAGTGCGCGGGCGGGGGCTTCCAGGACGAAGTACTCGATATGGCCGACGACTTCGTCCCCGGCGAAGGCCTCCAGGCGGCCGGCCGGCCGGTCGTCGCGGATCTCGATGTCGCTCATGGGCACCACTCCTCGTTTTCCTCTGCTGAGGTCACATTCCGCCGGTGAGGTCAGGCCGACACGGCCTGCGGGCTGCGCTCCTGGTCCGAGTCGGGTACCGGCTCGGACGGGTCGGCGCCCAGGGCCACGATCCGGTTGTCGCGGTCCACATGCACCACCCGCGGCCGCAGTGCCCGTGCCTCGGCGTCGGAGATCTGAGCGTAGCTGATGATGATCACCAGATCACCGGGGTGCACGAGATGGGCCGCCGCCCCGTTGATCCCGATGACTCCCGAACCGCGTTCACCCTCGATGACGTACGTCTCCAGGCGGGCGCCGTTGGTGATGTCGACGATGTGGACGAGCTCGCCGGGCAGCAGATCGGCCGCGTCCAGCAGCTCGGCGTCGATGGTGACGGATCCGACGTAGTGCAGGTCGGCCTGGGTGACGGTGGCGCGGTGGATCTTGGACTTGAACATGGTGCGCAGCATGAGCCACAGCTCCTGTGGGTATGGAGGGTCGCGTCCCGGTGAGGGGTACGCGCCGACGCCCGCAAGGGTACGGCGGACGCCCGGCCGGTGCTATGCCACCACTTCCCTGGCGGGAGCGATCTCCGTCACGCTTCCCCGGGCGGGCTTGAACTGCGTCCGGTACAGCTCCGCGTACCGCCCGTCCACCGCGAGCAGTTCCGCGTGCGTGCCCCGCTCCACGATCCGCCCTGCCTCGACGACGAGGATCACGTCGGCGGCCCGCACGGTGGACAGCCGGTGCGCGATCACCACGGCGGTCCGTCCCGCCAGGGCCTCCGTCAGCGCCTCCTGGACGGCCGCCTCCGAGGTGTTGTCGAGGTGGGCGGTGGCCTCGTCGAGGATGACGACGCGCTGGCGGGCCAGGAGCAGCCGGGCGATGGTCATGCGCTGGCGTTCGCCGCCGGAGAGCCGGTATCCGCGTTCGCCGACCACGGTGTCCAGACCGTCGGGCAGGGAACGTACGAGATCTTCGAGACGGGCCCGGCGCAGAACGTCCCACAGCTCGTCCTCGGTCGCGGACGGGCGGGCCAGCAGCAGGTTCGCCCGCACCGACTCGTGGAACAGGTGGCCGTCCTGCGTGACCATGCCGAGGGTGTCCCGCATCGACTCCGCGCTCAGGTCGCGTACGTCGACGCCGCCGATACGGACGACGCCCTCGTCGGTGTCGTACAGCCGCGGCAGCAGCTGCGCGATGGTCGACTTCCCGGCGCCGGAGGAGCCGACGAGCGCGACGGTCTGGCCGGGTTCGGCGCGGAAGGAGACGCCGTGCAGGACTTCGGCGCCGCCGCGGGTGTCCAGGGACGCGACCTCCTCCAGGGAGGCGAGGGAGACCTTGTCGGCGGACGGGTAGGCGAAGCGGACGCCGTCGAACTCCACGGCCGCGGGTCCCTCCGGTACCTTCCGCGCGTCCGGCTTCTCCTCGATGAGCGGCTTGAGGTCGAGCACCTCGAAGACCCGCTCGAAGCTCACCAGGGCGCTCATGACCTCGACACGAGCGCCCGCGAGCGAGGTGAGCGGCGCGTAGAGGCGGGTCAGCAGCAGCGCCAGGGAGACGACGGCGCCCGGCTCCAGGCTGCCGCGCAGCGCGTACCAGCCGCCGAGGCCGTAGACGAGTGCGAGAGCGAGGGCGGACACGAGGGTGAGCGCCGTGATGAACGCGGACTGCGCCATCGCCGTCCGCACGCCGATGTCCCGCACCCGCCGGGCGCGCTCCGCGAACTCGGCGGACTCCTCCTCGGGACGGCCGAAGAGCTTGATGAGCGTGGCGCCGGGCGCGGAGAAGCGCTCCGTCATCCGGGTGCCCATCGAGGCGTTGAGGTTGGCGGCCTCGCGCGTCAGGCGGGCCATCCGGCCGCCCATCCGCCGCGCGGGCACCACGAACACGGGCAGCAGGGCGAGCGCGAGCAGTGTGATCTGCCAGGACAGGGTCAGCATCACGGCGAGGGTGAGCAGCAGAGTCACGACATTGCTGACAACTCCGGACAGGGTGTTGCTGAAGGCGCGTTGGGCGCCGATGACGTCGTTGTTGAGACGACTGACGAGCGCGCCCGTACGTGTACGTGTGAAGAACGCGACCGGCATGCGCTGCACATGATCGAACACAGCCGTCCGCAGATCGAGGATCAGTCCCTCGCCGAGCGTCGACGAAAGCCAGCGACCGAGGAGTCCGAGCGCCGCCTCGGCGAACGCGATGAGGGCTATGACCGCGGCAAGGCGAACGACGGTGCCCTCGTCACCGTCGGACACGATCACGTCCACGACGCGCCCCGCGAGCACCGGCGTCGCGACAGCGAGCAGCGCGGTCAGAACGCTGAGCACCACGAACTGGCCGATGCGGCGGCGGTGCGGACGGGCGAAGGCGGCGATACGGCGCAGGGTCGCCCGGGCGAAGGGGCGGCGTTCCTGCTGGGCGTTCATGACACTGTGCAGCTGTGTCCAGGCTGTGGTCTCCATACTCATGGGAGTGACGGTAGGACCTCAAGCATTGTTGAGGTCAACCACTCTGCGGCGCTTTCGTCTTGCCCAGCACGTCAGCCGCCGTCTCCGCGCCCGCAACCCCACGTTGGTGCGCAGTGGAAAAGCTCTCCCGGTGTGACAGCCGTACGACTCCCCCAGGGGTTCCCCAGTCGCACCGCCTTCCGGTCGGCTCTCCGCTCGTCCGTCCGGCCGGTCCTCTGCCTCCTCCCGCTCGCCCTCGTGATCGTGGTCGCCGTGCAGCACCGGTCCGTGCTCGCGGAGGGCTTCCATCATCTGGCGACAGCCCGGTGGCCCTGGCTCGTGGCCGCAGCCGCCGCGACCTGTGGGACCTGGGTCGCTGCCGCCGTCACGCGCCAGGGCGCGGTCATGGAGCGGCTCCCCGTACGCAGGCTGCTCGCCACCCAGTTCGCGGCGGGCGCCGCCAATCACCTGTTCCCGACGGGCCTGGGCGCCGGCGCGGTAAATCTCCGGTTCATGACGGTGTGCGGCGTCCCGCTCGCCCGCTCCTCGGCCGCACTCGCGCTGTACCTGCTCGCCGAGTCGATCACCCGGGTGACCCTGCTGGCCGGTCTGCTGATCGCCTTCCCCGGCGCGCTGCGCATCGGAAGTCTCCTTCCGGACGGGGCGGTGGGGCCGTTGCTGCTCGGCGTCGGCGTGGTGGTGTGTTTCGCGGCGACGACTCTCCTCCTGGTACGGCGGCTGCGTGCGGCCGTCTTCTCCTTCCTGCGCACCGCGTTCGACGAGGCACGTTCGGTGCACACCCGTCCGATTCGCGCGCTGGCCCTGTGGGGCGGTTCGCTCGCCTTCCCCACGCTCCAGGCGGCCGGCCTGGTCGCGGTGGGAATGGCGTTGGGGCTGCCGGTGCCGCCCGCGTCCATCGTGGTCGCGTATCTCGCCGCGACGGTCGCGGTCGCGCTGGTGCCGACGCCGGGCGGCATCGGCTCGGTGGAAGCGGCGCTGATCATCGCGCTGGTCGCGGCGGGCGGCCCGGTCGCCATGGCGACGGCGGTGGTGCTGGCGTACCGGATCATCACGGTGTGGGTGCCGTTGCTGCCGGGGGCGCTGACGCTGGGGGCGCTGGTCCGGCTGAAGGTGATCTGAGCGCACGCATTTCGCGCACGGTTGCGCACCCGAAGCCAGCCTCGGCATACGGCAGCCCAGGGAAGGGGTCAGCGATGCCGGTCCGGACCGAACGACAGGATTACGTCACCACGGTCGTCCTCTCCCGCGTCGAGGCCCGGAACGCGGTGGACGGCCCGACGGGCGCCGAACTCGTGCAAGCCTTCCGGGAGTTCGACGCCGACGAGTCGGCGCGGGTCGCGGTGCCGTGGGGCGCGGGCGGCACCTTCTGCGCGGGAGCCGACCTCAAGGCCCTCGTCAGCGAGCAGGGCAGCCGGGTCGCCGAGGACGGGCCGATGGGTCCCACCCGGCTGCGCCTGTCCAAGCCGGTGATCTCGGCGGTCGCCCCCAGGCATGCCTGCGCAGCGACCGCGCCTCCGTCCTGGACCAGGAAGGCCTGGTCGAGACCGCGGCGATGCGTGGTGAACTCCGTTACGGCACAGGCGTGTTGGCCGAGAGCCTGGAGGGCGCCGACCGCTTCGCGTCAGGAGCGGACCGGCACGGCTCGTTCGGTGAGTCCGGCCTTGTCCGACGAGTTGAGACCTCGGGAGGGTTGCGGGCCCGATCTCGCCACGCCTGGTGACGGGCATGCCCGTTGATGCGGCAGGATGAGCGGTCGCCCCGGATGACGAACACCAGTCCGGCATGATCGCGCATTCACGGATTCGAGCAGGTGGCAAGTGACGACACATCACATCCGGCCCACGGGCCTTCCCTCCGGCCACAAGGGAGCAGGCCGATGAACCGCTCTCTCACTCTGGACGACTGGATGATCGCCGGAATCGCCGTGGTCGCGGGCCTCATCGCGGCGTTCCTGTCGCGCATGCTGCTGCGCTGGCTCGGCAAGCACGCGCTGCGCACCAACTGGAGCGGCGACGACCTCATCGTCGCCGCGCTGCGAACTCTCGTACCAGCGGCGGCCGTTGCCGGGGGAATCGCGTCGGCGGCGGCGGTACTTCCGCTGACCTCGTCGGTCGGGCACACCGTCAACCGGACTCTGACGGTGCTCCTCATCCTGGTCTCGACCATCGCCGCGGCCCGGTTCATCGCCGGCCTCGTCCGGTCGCTGGCCCAGTCCCGGTCGGGCGTCGCCGGGTCGGCCACCATCTTCGTCAACATCACCCGGGTCGTGGTGCTGGCGATGGGCTTCCTCGTCATGCTCCAGACGCTGGGCATCTCCATAGCCCCGCTGCTCACCGCCCTGGGCGTGGGCGGTCTGGCCGTCGCCCTGGCTCTCCAGGACACCCTCGCCAACCTCTTCGCGGGCGTGCACATCCTCGCCTCGAAGACGATCCAGCCCGGCGACTACATCCGCCTCAGCAGCGGCGAAGAGGGCTACGTCGTCGACATCAACTGGCGTAACACCACGGTCCGTCAGCTCTCCAACAACCTGGTCATCATCCCCAACGCCCAGCTCGCGGGCACCAACATGACCAACTTCAACCGCCCCGAGCAGCAGATGACGCTCCTCGTCCAGGTGGGTGTCGGCTACGACAGCGACCTCGACCACGTCGAGCGCGTGACCACCGAGGTCGTCGCCGAGGTGATGACGGAGATCGCCGGCGCCGTCCCGGATCACGAACCCGCCGTCCGCTTCCACACCTTCGGCGACTCCCGGATCAGCCTCACCGTGATCCTCGGCGTGGGCGAGTTCAGCGACCAGTACCGGATCAAGCACGAGTTCATCAAGCGCCTGCACAAGCGGTACCGGGACGAGGGGATCCGGATTCCCGCGCCCGCGCGGACGGTCGCCCTGCAGCCGGGTGGAGCGGAGATCCTCGCCTCGGGCATCCCCCACCAGCGGGACGCCACGACACGGGCATAAAACCGGGCCGAGTGAGCCCGCCCGGCTCCGTCCGTCGTCAGAGGGTGGCGGACACGTCGGGGCAGTGACCGGGCTCACGATTGCGGGATGCGACCAGGCCCGGGGGCACGGGGGTGACCGTCCAGTCGGGGTGGTTCGGCATCCGCCACCTGTGCCTCGGCCGTGCCGGTCGGTTGCCCTCGGAGGTGACTGTCCGCCCGGCTCGGGGCAGACCCCTGTCGAGCGGGGGTCGCTCAGGAGATATCTTGATGTCGAGCAATGTTGCAGACGTGGAGCGGAGCACCCGGTGACTGACTCGACCATCATCTATACGCACACTGACGAGGCCCCGGCCCTGGCAACGTATTCGTTCCTGCCGGTGGTCCAGGCCTACGCCTCGCAGGCCGGTGTCACTGTGGAGACCCGTGACATCTCGCTGGCCGGGCGGATCATCGCCCTCTTCCCGGAGTACCTGGAGGACGGTCAGCGCATCGCGGACGCGCTCGCGGAGCTCGGTGAGCTGGCGAAGACGCCCGGGGCGAACATCATCAAGCTGCCGAACGTCTCGGCCTCGGTCCCCCAGCTGAAGGCCGCGGTCGTCGAGCTGCAGGAGCAGGGCTACGCACTTCCGGACTACCCGGAGGACCCGAAGTCGGACGAGGAGCGCGACATCCGCGCCCGTTACGACAAGGTCAAGGGCAGCGCCGTGAACCCGGTGCTGCGCGAGGGCAACTCCGACCGCCGCGCCCCCGCGTCGGTCAAGAACTACGCGAAGACCCACCCGCACCGCATGGGCAAGTGGTCGTCCCAGTCCAAGACGAACGTCGCGACCATGGGCGTCGACGACTTCCGCTCCACCGAGAAGTCCGCGGTGATCTCCGCGCCGGGCTCGCTCCGTATCGAGCTGGCCGGTGACGACGGCTCCACCACCGTGCTGCGCGAGTCCGTACCCGTGCTGGCGGACGAGGTCGTGGACGCGTCCGTGCTGCACGTGGCGCCGCTGCGCGAGTTCCTCACGGCGCAGATCGCCCGCGCCAAGGCCGAGGGCGTGCTGTTCTCGGTGCACCTCAAGGCCACCATGATGAAGGTCTCGGACCCGATCATCTTCGGTCACGTCGTGCGCGCCTTCTTCCCGCAGACGTTCGCGAAGTACGGCGAGACCTTCGCCGCCGCCGGTCTCACCCCGAACGACGGTCTGGGCGGCATCTTCAAGGGCGTGGAGTCCCTGCCCGAGGCCGCCGAGATCAAGGCGTCCTTCGACGCCGAGCTCGCCGAGGGCCCCGAGCTGGCGATGGTCGACTCCGACAAGGGCATCACCAACCTGCACGTGCCGTCCGACGTGATCGTCGACGCGTCCATGCCGGCGATGATCCGCACCTCCGGCCACATGTGGGGCCCGGACGGCCAGGAGCAGGACACCCTCGCGGTCCTGCCGGACAGCAGCTACTCCGGCGTCTACCAGGTCGTCCTCGACGACTGCCGCGCCAACGGTGCCTTCGACCCGTCGACCATGGGCACGGTCCCGAACGTCGGTCTGATGGCGCAGAAGGCCGAGGAGTACGGCAGCCACGACAAGACCTTCGAGATCACGACCACCGGTACGGTCCGTCTCGTCGACGAGGCCGGGAACGTCGTCCTGGAGCAGGCCGTCTCCGCCGGCGACATCTTCCGCGCCTGCCAGACCAAGGACGCCCCGATCAAGGACTGGGTGAAGCTGGCCGTCACCCGCGCCCGTGCCACCGGCGACCCGACGGTGTTCTGGCTGGACGAGACCCGCGCGCACGACGCGGTGCTCATCGAGAAGGTCAAGCGGTACCTCCCGGAGCACGACACCGAGGGCCTGGACATCCGCATCCTGTCCCCCGTCGACGCGACGAAGCTCTCCGTGGAGCGCATCCGGCGCGGCGAGAACACGATCTCCGTCACCGGAAACGTACTGCGTGACTACCTGACCGACCTGTTCCCGATCCTGGAGCTGGGCACCAGCGCCAAGATGCTCTCGATCGTCCCGCTGATGGCGGGCGGCGGCCTCTTCGAGACGGGCGCCGGCGGCTCCGCGCCGAAGCACGTGCAGCAGCTGGTCAAGGAGAACTACCTGCGCTGGGACAGCCTGGGCGAGTTCCTCGCGCTGGCCTCCAGCTTCGAGCACCTCGCGACGACCACGGGCAACGCGCGCGCCCAGGTCCTCGCCGACACCCTCGACCGTGCGACGGCGACCTTCCTCAACGAGGACAAGTCGCCGACCCGCCGCGTCGGCGGCATCGACAACCGTGGCAGCCACTTCTTCCTGTCCCTGTACTGGGCGCAGGAGCTGGCGCAGCAGACCGACGACGCGGACCTCGCCAAGGCCTTCGCCCCGCTCGCCGAGACGCTGGGTGCGCAGGAGCAGACGATCGTCGACGAGCTGAACGCGGTCCAGGGCTCCCCCGCCGACATCGGCGGCTACTACCAGCCCGACCCCGCGAAGGCCGCGAAGATCATGCGTCCGTCGACCACCTGGAACGACACGCTCGCGACCCTCGCCTGACGCAGTGTCCGCGGACCCTGGTCCGCGCGATGTGCCGCCCCGGCCGGATCCTTCCGGCCGGGGCGGTCCCGTTCCGACACGCACGGGCCACATCCCGAAGCAAAGAGACTTCCTCCACGCAAGTGCGTCAGCCAAATGTCTCCAACCAAGTCGACTGCATGACACGGTGGTTGGCGTACGTGCACACTTGCATGGAGCAAGGCATCACTGCATGCGGTGTGGGGAGGGGCGATGACCACGATCGGCGGACCGACGGTACGGCGGCGCCAGCTCGGGTCCGAGCTGCGACGTCTGCGTGAGCATGCGGGCAAGAGGATCGAGGAGGTCGCGGCCCACCTCGAGTGCTCGATGTCGAAGATCAGCCGGGTGGAGACCGGACAGGCGCCGATCAAGGCACGGGACGTACGTGATCTGCTGCAGTGGTACGGCGTCACGGACCCTGCCCTGATCGATACGGTCATGCAGATCCACAAGGACGCCCAGCAGCAGGGCTGGTGGGCGCACTACGGAGAGGTGCTGCCCTCGGGCATGGCCACCTACGCGGGCCTCGAATCCGACGCACGCGCCCTGCGCTCGTACGAACCGACCTTCGTGCACGGCCTGTTGCAGACGGAGGACTACGCCCGAGCGATCATCGCCGCGGCGCGGCCGAACGAGCCGCACGAGGTGGACCAGTTGGTGAGCTTCCGCAAGGAGCGCCAGGCGCTGCTCACCCGGGAGCCCGAACCGCTGGAGCTGTGGGTGGTGGTCGAGGAGAGCGCACTACGGCGCCCGGTCGGCGGCGGGGACGTCATGACGGCCCAGCTCGCCCACCTGGCCGAGTCCACGGCCCTGCCGAACGTGACGATCCAGGTCCTTCCGACGGCGAAGGGGGCTCACCCGGCACTGGCCGGGACCTTCTCGCTGCTGGAGTTCGAAGCCCGAACGCCCACCGTCGTCTACGTCAACTCCATCGCAGGCAACGTGTACTTGGAGAAGGAACGCGACGTCCGCACGTTCGTCCAGACCTTCGACCTGCTGCGCGCCGCGGCCCCCGACCCGCAGGACACGCCCGCCACCTTGGAGAGGATCGCAAGGGAGATGCACAGCACATGACCACCCACCAAGGGCAGCCTGTTCCACAGATCGATCCGAGTGGCGCCAACTGGCGCAAGAGCAGCCGCAGTTCCGGTAACGGAGCGTGCGTCGAGGTCGCCTTCGTCGAGGGCCTCGTCGCCGTCCGGGACTCGAAGCAGACCAGGGGGGCGATACTCACCTTCTCCCCCGCCGAGTGGAACGCCTTCTTCGGCAGCGCCAAGCAGGGGCTGAGCGACTGCCCCTGACCATCCATCAGTGAAGGACCGTCGGCGGGCCGGGGCGGTAGTCCATCCACCGGAACGTTGCCGCACGTATGAATGGAGTACGACGCGCGGCCGGCCCCTCGGCGCGTCGGGCTGCCCGTGTACGACGTCTTTCGAGCCGCGCCCGTCGCGTCGGGCGCCTTCTACACCGCGGAGACCTTCTGGACGGCGGCCGGGGTGGCCGTCGCCGTCCTCGTGGGCTGCGGCGCGATCTGGGCCGCGTTCCGCGCCGCGCATCCCCGGCGGCGCCTCACCTATGCGACAAACCACTCCCCGTTGGTCCACCAGCGCATCGACGGAAGCCTGGAGATCCGGCGCAATGGCACGCTGCTGACCGATCCGCACCTTGTGCGGCTGGTGCTCACCAACCCCGGGCGGCGCGACATCCCCAGCAGCGC
This sequence comes from Streptomyces sp. NPDC093544, assembly GCF_040683495.1. Lineage (NCBI taxonomy): Bacteria > Bacillati > Actinomycetota > Actinomycetes > Kitasatosporales > Streptomycetaceae > Streptomyces > Streptomyces sp. NPDC093544. The sequence continues at coordinate 11,071 of NZ_JBFBEA010000006.1, forward strand.
GTTCGACCAGGGGCAGCCGTTCCGGGTGGACCTCGCGGTGCCGTACCTCGAAATGGTCGGCACCGAGTCCGAGCCGAGTGCGGCCCAGCCCCCGCCGGTCTCGGTCCGCGGCTCGGAAGTGACCATCGGCCCGGGCCGCATCGGCTGCGGCACGACGATCACCTATCTGCTCCTCGTCGACACGGTCCCGGCGTACCGCTGCCGCCACTCGCTTCTCGACGTCAGGGTCGAGCAGTTACCCGCTCCACCACCCCGCCGAAGTCCACGACAACCACCCCTCGTCAGGCCGTGAGCCGGGCGAGCCCCGGCCCGGGGTCCTTCGGCGAGGGAAAGACCACGGTGACGTCGAGCCCGCCCTCGGTGCCCGGCTCGGTGATGATCTGCGCCCGGTGAGCGGTGGCTACCGCCGCGACGATGGACAGACCGAGGCCGTGGCCGTCGGCGCGTGCGGAGCGGTGGCCGTGCCGCTGGAACGGCTGGTACAGCGCGGCGATGGCATCGCGGGGGATCCGCTGCCCGCTGTTCACCACCCGCAGCGCTGCGCCACATGTGGCGTCGAATTCACCTGGACCGGCACCGGACGCCCGACCGGCGCTTCTGCTCCCTCAAGCCGAGCCCTCTGGAAACAGGCTCACGGCGCACACATCACCCCGGCCCCCTCCCCTGCCGTGCCAGGACCGGCGCCCACGGCGGACATCGGCGCGACGCAGGTCCCGCCGCTGGGCACCGGGCATTCCTGTCCGCACTGCGGCCGGCACCTGACAGTCATCAACTTCCTGCTCGCCGAAGACGAGTCCGCCGCAGACGCCGATATCGCTTCAGACGCCGATACCGCTTACAGCCGCGACACGGCCGACCTCCACCCCGCTCCGGCTCAGCCGTGGGAAACACCGCCCGCCGCGTCCGGTCGGCGGGGTGACACGGGGCGAGCGGAACACGCCCGCGACCACACCGCGGCCATCAGGCCCGCAGACACAACAAAGGCCGCCTTCCCATCACTGAGAAAACGGCCTCTGCCCTGCGACTTCAAACGTCGGGACGACAGGATTTGAACCTGCGACCCCTTGACCCCCAGTCAAGTGCGCTACCAAGCTGCGCCACGTCCCGATGCGTTCCACCCGGAGTAACCCCCGTGTTCACGCAGGTCGACCCTACCTCACGCGAGTGGCCGGACCCGCACGGGCGGTCACCGTCCCGTCGCGCAGGCAGGGGTAGGGGGCCTTAAGCCGGGAGGCGTTGATGCGCAGGGCGGCCGCCCCCCGGGGTTCAGTGCGTCAGGCGTTGGGGTCGAACGCGATCCCGTCGGGCTTCGCCAGGTCGAGGTGGTAGTTGAAGTTGCCGTCCTTGAGGCCGAAGACGGCGCTGCCGAAGTTGTACGCGTTCAGCTTGTCGCGCAGACCCGCGGGGTAGCCGTCCCAGCCGACCAGCCGGGGGAACTGCCAGGTGTGCTGGTGGTTCTCCGGCGGTTCGTCGCCGGAGCTCGCGGGGCGGAAGCAGTGCGTGCTGACTCCGTCCTTGTGGTAAACGATCTTGGGGTGCGTTCCGTCCCATTGGATCTGGTCACGGCTGTAGGTGTTGAAGTCCCCGTGGGCGGAGGTGGACACGTACTTGGCCACGTTGTCCTGCACCCACACCACGACGTGCTCCCAGTCATTGCGGTGCCCGCCGAGGCTGCTGCCGGCCACAGCCTGGTCCTTCTCGAAGTAGAGGCCGTACATGATCGCGCACCAGCCGTTGTTGCACTTCTCCCGCGAGTACCCGTTGGTGTTGTCCAGGTCCCATGAGTCGCGGCACGAACCGTTGAGCGCCCCGGTCGGGTTGAGACCGGGGTTTATGGTCCCGTCCGGGCCGATGGCGGGGGTCGGGTAGCAGCCGTCCGTGTCGTAGTCGTAGGCCGGCTGGAATGTCTGCTCCTGGCCGTTCGCGTTGGCCGGCAGGGCCGACGGCGGGTCGGCGAGGGCGCTGCCCGGAAAGGCAACGACCAGCGCTATTGCGCTGCCGAAGATGAGGGAGACCTTGCCGATGCGCGAGTTTCTCTTCACTGCGTCCTCCTGATCGACCGCGGTGTGGGGGCAGTTCGGGGCGGTCGTATTGGCATGCCCTGATCATCTTTCCGGGGCATCGTCGAAAACGCCAGAGTCAGGAGGTGTCCGAGTGATGAAAGGTCAACCAATCCACGTCGACCAATCGGTCATGTCGACCAATAGGTCGGAAGACGCGGCGAGCGCCGGTGTGACGGGAGGTCATTTTTCAACTCCCCCACTGAGGGCCTCAGTTGAAGGATCCGCCACTCGGGCGGGGTAGTCGTGCCGTGCGTCCGGTGGGACGTGGGCCATGCCGACATGCTTGGCGATGAGGCGGATCGCCTTGTGGGGCGGGTCGAATGGAAGGCACGGCCCATTGGCGATCATTGACCACAACGCGAGGTCTCGGGTGTCTCGTCCTGAGACCTCAGGCGTCTGGTCCTGAGACCTCGGGCGTCTCGTCCTGAGACAGCAACGGCCCCTACCGGACGGCGTCGCTCCGCGGCTCCCAGCCCTCGTACGCCGCCGTCAGCAGACCGAGTACACCGCTCGCGGTGACCTCGCGGGGGTTGGGATACGTAGCCTCGGTGGCCTGCGCGGCGGCGACCGGCAAGTCGGCTTCTTTCAGGCCGAGTTCGGCGAGCGAGCGGGGAGCGCCGAGGTTCCCGGCCAGGTCGTGGAGGGCGCGGGGGACGTCGTCGGTGCCCAGGGCGCGGGACAGGGCGGCGATCGCCTCGGGAGCGGCGGGCGCGTTGTACGCGAGGGCGTACGGGAGGACCACCGTGTGGGTCTCCGCGTGCGGCAGGCCGAAGGTGCCGCCGAGTACATGGCACAGCTTGTGGTGCAGGCCCATGGTGGTGGCGCCCAGACAGGATCCGCAGAGCCAGGCACCGTAGAGGGCGCGGCCGCGCGCGTCGAGGTCGTCGGGGGCTGCGGCCACCTGGGGAAGGGCCCCGGCCATCGCCCGTACGCCCTCCTCCGCCATGAGGGAGACGAGGGGCGAGGCGTCGGGCGCGTACAGGGCTTCGGCGGCGTGCGCGAGCGCGTTGATGCCGCTGGTGACGGAGAGGGGGACGGGGAGCCCGAGGGTGAGCTCGGGGTCGTAGACGACGGTTCGGGGCTGGACGACGGGGTCGCGCCCGGTGCGCTTGGCGCCGTGCTCGGTGAGGCCCCAGACGGGGGTCATCTCGGAGCCGGAGTAGGTGGAGGGCACGGCGACCAACGGCAGCCCGGTGCGCAGCGCGATCGCCTTGCCGAGACCGATCGCGGAGCCACCCCCGACCGCGACACAGCCGTCGGCGCCGAGGGCCCGCGCCACCTCGACCGCCCGGTCGGCGACCTCCACGGGTACGTGCATACGGGCCTCGGCGTGCAGCCCCGCGCAGGAATCGCCCAGCGCGTCGGCGACCGCCTGCGCGACCTCCGAGCCCCGGCTCCCGCAGACCACGAGCACCCTGTGCAGTCCGAGCCGGGCGACCTCGCCCGGTGTCGCGGAGACCGCCGCACCGGGCCGGAAGACGACCCGCGCGGGCCGACTCTCGTAGGAGAAGTCGAGCGGCGCGGTGGTCATGCGGCCTCCAGTACGAGGTCGAAGTGCGCGTAACGGAAGGGGTTCGGGACGCCGAACTCCCGTGCCAGGGACGGGTCGTCGGTCTCGACGAAGCTCTGGATCAGGCTCTTCTTGACGGCGAACACCGCGTCGGAGTCGAGGTACGCGCTGCCCGCCACGAAGATGTGCGTCGTGACGGGTGCGTGGCCCGCGGCCGAGGCGATGAAGTGGATGTGGGCGGGACGGTTGGGATGGCGGTCGGTCGCCTTCAGGAGCTCGCCGACCGGGCCGTCCGTCGGGATCGGGTACGGGCTCGGTACGCAGGTGCGGAACCAGAAACGGCCCTCGGTGTCCGCCGTGAAGAGCCCCCGTCCGTTGCCCGCGGGCTGGACGTCCGGCCGCTGCACGTCGTAGAAGCCCTCGGGATCGGCCTGCCAGACGTCCAGGACCGCGCCGGGCAGCGGGGTGCCGTCCGCCGACAGCACCCGGCCGCTGACCACGCACGGCTCGCCGCTGCCCACCAGGTCGATGTTCGCGCCGAGTTCGCGGACCGGCGACTCGGTCATGTGGAAGGGGCCGAGGACGGTCGACTCGGTCGCACCCGGACCGCGGTGACCGTTGATGGTCTCCACGAGCATCGAGACGCCGAGCACGTCCGACAGGAGGATGAACTCCTGCCGGGTGTCGGTGGACATCTGCCCGGTCGCGGTGAGGAAGCCGATGGCCCGCTCCCACTCAGCCATCGTCGGCTCCGTCTCGCGGACGAAGTCGTGGAGGTGGCGGGTGAGCGCGGTCAGCAGCTCGCGCAGCCGGGGGTCGGCGGTCCGTCGGAAGCTGTCAACGACCTCGTCGGTGAGATCGGTCGTGTATTCGGTGCTCATTCCACTCCCCTGGTCCCGTCAGGCATGTCCGAGGATCCGTCGCAGCGCCGCCGACAGCAACTCCTCGGCGGCCTCGGAGGCCGCCGGATGCCGGAAGGCGACAAACCCGTCAGGTCGTACGAGGAGGGCGCCAGCGTCGGAGATCTCGCTCAGCCGCGCCCAGTCCCCGTAGGGGTCCTCGTACTCCCGCCCGGGTCCGATGACGACGGTGGCGACGTCCACGTCGAGCGCCCCTGCCGCGCGCACCCAGCCTTCGCCGCCGATGCCCGTGACCAGCGTGAAGCGACCCCAGCCGACCGTGTCGAGGGTGGACAGGGTGCGGGTCCCGGAGGTGATCCACGCGTGCGGGAGCTTGGCGCCGGGGCGGGAGGAGGGCTGGTGGTGGAGCTCCGGGTCGCGCGCGAAGCCGGGGTCCGGCGAGCCGTCGGGGACGATCGCGTCGGAGGCGTACCGCTGGTTGAGGTCGACGCCGTGCGCGTTGAACTCGTACACCTTGAAGGCGATCGCCTCGCGCAACGCCTGCCGCTGCTTGGCGGCGGCCTCCGTGGCGTCCTTGCGGGCGGCGATGTTGGCCCACAGCTGCTCGGGGGTCTGCGGGGAGAGCCCGTCGAGGGCCTCGAAGATGGGGGCGGTCTCGCCGATGGACTTGTTGGCGCGGGTGACGATCTGTCTGCCGATCGGGGCGCGCTCGGCGGTGTAGGTGTCGAGCAGCTTCGGTGCCGCCGTGCCGTCGAGGACCAGCTTGAGCTTCCAGGCCAGGTTGTACGCGTCCTGGATGGAGGTGTTGGAGCCGAGGCCGTTGGACGGCGGGTGGCGGTGGGTTGCGTCGCCTGCGCAGAAGACGCGGCCGTTGGAGTAGGTCTCGGCGTACATCTCGTTGACGGTCCACGCCGAGGACGACTTGATGGTCACCGGGATCTCGTCGTCGCCCACGAGCTGTCGTACGACCGACTCCGCGTACTCGGTGGTCAGGTCGGGGGCGCCCGCCGTGACGTCGTACCCCCAGACGATCATCCACTCGTTCCAGGGGCGGACATTGCGCACCAGGCCCGCGCCGATGCCGCCGACGGTGGCGCCGGGCGCCAGCACCCAGTAGAGGGTGGAGGGCCGATGCGCGGTGTACTTCGCCAGTTCGGCGTCGAAGACGATGTTGATGCTGCCCGCGACACCCATCTGGCCGCCCATCGGCAGGCCCACGTCCTCAGCCACCTTGGAGCGGCCGCCGTCGGCGCCGATCAGGTACTTGGCGCGGATCTCGTACGTGTCCCCGCGTAGCCGGTCGCGGACGGTGGCCGTCACGCCGTCGGCGTCCTGGGTGTGCGAGAGGTACTCGGTCTCGAAGCGCAGGGAGGTGCCGCGCGCGACCGCCGCGTCGACGAGCACCGGTTCCATGAGGTGCTGCGGCATGTCGCACATGCGGGTGGGGCTGGCCAGGTCGTGCGCGGCCTGGACGAGCGGGTCGTTGCCCCAGGAGCGGACCCGGCCCAGTTCCTCGCCGGCGAGGCTGGTGCAGAAGGTCGTGTTGCCCATCAGGTGCTGCGGGGTGGCCTGCGCAATGACCGTCTGCTCCACGCCGAGGTCGCGGAGCACCTCCATCGTGCGCTGGTTGGTGATGTGCGCGCGGGGAGTGTCGGAGAGATGGGCGTAGCGGGTGGCGACGATGTTGGGTACGCCGTACGTGCTCAGGGCCAGCGCGGCCGAGGCGCCCGCGGGGCCGCTCCCGATGATGAGTACTTCGGTCTCGACGGTCTGCACGGGAAGGCTCCTGAGGGTGTGAACGAGCACCTGCCACTCTTGATCATGCGGTGCGGGGCGGCGGTTCGGGTGTCTCATTTCGAGACAATCACGGTGCCCGGGGTAGGAGCCAGGCTCCGGAGTCGGGGTGATGGCCGGGCCCGGCGTACGCCCGATACGGTGAGAGGCGTCGTGAGCACCGTAGAGCAGCCTCCCGCCCTTCCCGCTCTCGCGCCGCTGCGCCAGGCACGAGAGCGGTTTCTGACGGGGCGGCCGCTGCCCGACGGTGTGCCGGACGAGGTCGTCGCGGCCTGGCGGCGGGCCCGGTTCTTCGGCGTACCGCACGATCTCAAGGAGCCGGCCGAGTTCGCGGCGGGCGCGCGGCCCGAGTCGCCGCTGCTGTCCGCGGCCCGTCCCGTGCTCGAACGGCTCGCCCCCGCCCTCGGCACCGGGCGCTCCTCCCTGGTCCTCACCGACGAGCGGCTCCGGGTGCTGTGGGCGGCCGGGAGCGTGCCGGGTAACGAGCAGTGCACCGACTTGTCCGAGCGGGAGGTGGGGCACAACAGCGCGGCCCTCGCCCTGCGCACCCGGCGCCGCGCCGAGGTGCACGGCCCCGAGCACTTCCTCGACCTGTGGCAGGACGTGTCCGCGGTGAGCGTGCCGGTGCTGGGCCCCGAGACCGGGCAGGCGCTGGGCACGGTGACCGTCGCGTCCGGCCTGTGCGCGGAGTGTTCACCTCATCCCGGTGCGGCGCTCGCCGAGGCCACCGCCGCGGCGGTGGAGGCCGAGCTCCTCGCACGCACGCGAGCGGTGGAACGGGTCCTGCTGGACGCGTACCTGACCGCGACGCGAGGACCGGCGCCCGCGGTGGTCGCCCTGGACGGGCGGAACCGGCTGGTCAGTGAGGCGGCGGCGCGGATGTTGTCTCCGGAGGGGCTGGAGGCACTGGAACGGGGCGCGGGGGCGGTGCTTCGGCAGGGGGTGCCGACGGAGTCGTACGGCACGGGGTTGCGGTCGGGCACGGCTTCGGGGCCGTACGACAGGGGCTTGGGGTCGAGCATGCCCTCGGGGCCGTATGACACCGGCTTGCAGCCGAGCACGCCTTCCGAGCCGTACGACACCGGCTTGCAGCCGAGCACGCCCATGGAACCCCACACCACAGGCCCCCGAGAGGAAAGGCCCGCCGAACCGCACAACACAGACCCCCGGCAGGGCACACCCTTCGCAGCCCGACCCGTCGTCGAACTTCCCGACGGATCGGGCTGCACCGCCCGGCTCACCCCCGTGCGCCACCTGGGTTCCGTCATCGGTCTGCTCGCCGTGTTGGAGCCGCTCGCCGCCACTACTGTGCCGCCAACGCCTCGCGCGCAGATCCCGCTAACCGGACGTTCCGTCCCCTGGCGGCTCGCTGTGGAGCGGGCCGCGGAGCTTGCCCGGTCCCGGGAGCCGCTGCTGCTGACCGGTGAGCGTGGGACGGGCAAGACAATTCTGGCGCGGGAGTTGTCCGCGGAGTTCGCGCCGGAGTTCCGGCCGCTGGTCGTGGACGCGGCGGAGGGTGAACTCGGCGTCCAGTACCGGACGTTGACAGACGGCCGTCCGCTTCTGCTGCGGCACGCCGAGCGCCTCGCCCAACCGGACGTCGCGGCCCTGAACTCCCTGCTAGACGAGCACCCCGGCGTACCCCTGCTGGTCACCTACACGCCCGGTACACCTGTCGGACCGTGCCTCCAGCGGCTTCTGGACACGCTGGCCGCCCGCACGGTCACTCTCCCGGCACTGCGTGAACGCCCGGAGGACATCAGGGAGTTCCTCACCGCGCTGGCCCCGAAGCCGGCCCGCGGACGGCCCCCGCTCACCTGGACGCTCGACGCGCTACGGGCTCTGGAGCAGCATCCCTGGCCCGGCAATGTCACCGAACTCGCGCATCTCGTAAGGGCGTTGGCGGATGACCGCCGGCCGGTGGGGCCTGTCCGACGCGCGGAACTCCCGGACGCCGTCCGGGAAGGGCCCGCCGAGCGACGGCTCAGCCCGATGGAGCATGCCGAGCGCACGGCCATCCTGGAGGCGTTGCGCCGCCACGGCGGCAACAAGGCGCGGGCGGCGGCCGCGTTGGGGATCGGCCGGGCGACGCTGTACCGGAAACTGCGGGGATATCGGGACACTCCTCACGGTTCGTAGCGCTGAGTTGATGAACCCGTTCGGAGGGTGCTTCACAATTCGGCGGAATCGGAAATCGGAAAATAAGGTGCCTGACGAATAATTGTCAGGCCCCCTCAATTCATTCACCTCCCACGGCTTGTAACGGAACACGGAATTCCCCTAGCGTCAGAAGACCCCCACAAGGAGGAATTCTCCGTGAGCATCACAAGACGAACCCTTCTCGGTACCGCGCTCGCCGCCACGGCGGGAGTCGGCACAGGTGCATTCCAGCAGGCGGTCGCGGCACCGGCCGCAAGCCCGCCGGGCGATGTCGTCGGCAAGATATCCGTCGGTTATCAGGGCTGGTTCGCCTGTAAAGGCGACGGAGCCCCGATCGACGGCTGGTGGCACTGGAGCCAGGACATGAGCCGTCCGCCGTCGCTGTCCAACACCACCATCAAGTCGTGGCCCGACATGCGCGAGTACAGTCGCGGATTCGCCACCGACTACCCGAACCTGACCAACGGCGCGGCCGCGACCCTGTTCACCTCGTGGGACCAGCAGACGGTCGACACACACTTCCGCTGGATGCGCGAGAACGCGATCGACACCGCCGCACTGCAGCGCTTCAACCCGTTCGGCTCGGAAGGTCCGACGCGGGACGCGATGGCACAGAAGGTGCGACAGGCCGCGGAGGCCAACGGCCGCAAGTTCTACATCATGTACGACGTCACGAGTTGGACGTCCATGCAGTCCCAGATCAAGGAGGACTGGACGTCGAAGATGCAGGCGCACACATCGTCGAGTTCCTACGCACGGCAGAACGGAAAGCCTGTCGTGTGTATTTGGGGCTTCGGCTTCAACGACTCGGGGCGCCCCTTCGAACCCGCTCCCTGTCTGGACGTCGTCAACTGGTTCAAGGCGCAGGGCTGTTACGTCATCGGAGGCGTGCCCACGCATTGGCGCACCGGCACCGAGGACTCGCGCGCCGGGTTCTCGGACGTGTACCACGCGTTCAACATGATCTCGCCGTGGATGGTGGGCCGGATCTCCAGCGCCGCCCAGTCCGACCAGTTCTTCAGCAGCGTCAACACACCCGACCAGGCGGACTGCGACGCCCATGGCATCGACTACCAGCCGTGTGTGATGCCGGGCGACCTCCAGGAGCGCCATCGCGCCCATGGCGACTTCATGTGGCGGCAGTTCTACAACATGGTCCGCGTCGGCGCGCAGGGCATCTACATCTCGATGTACGACGAGTTCAACGAGGGCAACCAGATCGCCAAGACCGCCGAGACCGGCGCCGCCGTACCTGCCGGTTCGGGCCTCTGGGCCCTGGACGAGGACGGCACCCGCTGCTCCGCGGACTACTACCTGCGACTCACGGGCGACGGCGGCCGCATGCTGAAGAAGGAGATCGGCCTGACGGCCACCCGGCCGACACCGCCGGTCCTGTGAGCGGGAGCCTCAGACTCGGTCCCGGCCCCGCAGCCGGGGCGTGAACGCGGCATGGAACAGCGTGGAGGCCGCCCCCACCGCGGCGGCCTCCGCGCTGAGCACCGAGCGTTCCACCTCGACGCGGCGCAGTCGGCGCGCGGTGGGGAACTCGTTGACCGCACGGCCGATCTCGTCGAGGTAGAACTCCGCGACGTCATCGGTGAAGAACGGGCCGCCGAGCACGATCAGGTCGATGTCGAGCAGGTCGACAAGCCCGAGCGCGCCGCCGCCGATCGCCCGTGCCACCTCCCGTACCGCGCTGATCGCGGCGGGGTCGCCCGCGGCCGCCGCCCGTCCCACGGCTCGGTAGGCGGCGGTACTGCCGCCGTCACCCGGCACCCGCAGGCCGAGCCGGGCGGCGAAGTCCGGTACGGAGACGGGTGGGTTGCACTCCGGCAGCAGCTCCGGTCGGCCGTCGGCCGCCATCCGCCCCAGGGCGATCGCGCAGAGTTGCCCGAACTCGCCCGCGTTGGCGCTCACCCCTCGGTAGAGGTCGCCGTTGAGGTACAGCCCGGAGCCGACGCCCGTCCCCAGATACAGGTAGGCGAAGTCCCGGGCCCTGCGGTCACGTCCGATCCACCGCTCCCCTGCCGCCGCCGCGAGCGAGTCCTTCTCGATGAGCACCCGGCACGGGAAGTGGTCCTTGAGGAGGTACAGCAGCGGCAGGTCGTCCCACGCCGTCATGAGCGGCGGGTTGAGTACGGTGCCGGAGGCGATGTCCACCGGCCCCGGCACCGCCACGCCGACGCCGAGCAGGCCGTCCTCGCGTACGGCGCCCTGCGCCTTCTCCAGGGCTTCGTGGCCCAGCGCGACCACCTGGGTGACGAACTCGCCGGGGTCGATGTCGGCGCTGACCGGTCTCGTACAGGTGCAGACGATCGCGCCGTCGAGGTCGATGACGACGGCGGTGAGCAGTTCGGGGTCGATGTGCAGGCCGAGGGCGTGCGCGGCGGTGCCGCAGAGCCTGACCGGGGTGCGCGGCTTGCCGGAGGTGGCGCGCCGCTGGGCGTCCTCGACGAGGACGCCGCGGTCCAGCAGGGAGCGGGCGATCCGGGAGACCGACTGCTGGGTGAGGCCGGTGCGGTGGGCTATCTCGCCGCGGGTGATGCTTCCGGAGAGGCGTACGGACTCGATGACCACGCACTCGTTGAAGGAGCCCAGGTCGATCTGGTTGACGCCGCTGAACGAGGCCGGGTGGGAGGGGAGTTCGCCCCGACGCGGTGCGCGCAGGTGCTCGGCGACGTTCTCGCGCAGCCAGTGGACGGGTTCCGTGGGCGGCCGGTGCGTGGTCCGTTGCAGAGCGGCGACCAGGTCGAGGTACACGCGCCGGGAGGACTCTGGGTGGCTGGTGCTGTCGAGCGCGATCATGGCGCGCAGGAAGCCGCGCCAGGTGGTTCTGGCCGGGAGGTCGTGGAAGGTGACCGGCGAGTCGGCCCGACGGTGCTCTTGAACGGGCCGGGAGCCTCCCCTCTCCCACAGCACGATGGAGTGCAGCGCGATGTCGGGGTGGTGCTCGGCCGCGGCGGCCAGGTACGCGAGCAAGGTCCGGACGGCGTCGGCACCGGAGTCCGCCGCGGACGCGGCGATGGACGCGCTGGTGGTCGCCGTGCGGAGCGTGGACAGCGCCCGGTCCACTCCCTCCAGGACGTCCTCGCCGATCACCGTCGCGGCCGGGGCGGCGCGCGGCGCCTGGGGCCGGGTGCCCGCGAGGAGGACGGCGCGCACCTGATCGACGTACAGGCCCATGACCCAGATGTCCGCCCCGGGCAGCGGTGGCCGGGTCGGCACGTACGGGGCGGGTGACTCGTCGGGCGGAAGCTGCCAGCGGCGCCGGATCGAGGCCACCGTCGCGTGGGAGAGGCCGAGTTCGCGGGCGATGGCCCGGCTGGCGCCGCTGCCGCCGGGGGCCAGCAGAGCGCGGGTGATGACCTCGGCCTCGTCGACCGTCGCCGGCCGGCCGGTGCGCGGGCGCTGTCGCAGGCCGGGCAGTCCCGCGCTGTGCCAGCGGTGGCGCCAGCTCCCGACGGTCTGCCGTGACACGCCGAGGCGGCGGGCGATGTCGGCGTCGCGCAGTCCGTCCGCGGCGAGCAGAACGACATGCGCGCGGGTGGCGAGCGGGCCTTCGCTGCCGGCCCAACCGCGCAGCACGGCAAGGGTGTCGGGCGCGAGGCCCACGTCAGGGTGTGGTTCACGCACCGCTGCTGCCTTCCTGACGTTGCCCGGCTCGCACGAGCCGCAGCGTGCGGATCTGGAACGGTCGCAGGGTGAGCGGGACACGGCCGTGCCGGTGAGGGCGGGGTGTGGGGTGTTCCTCCAGGAGATCGGTCTCGTGGACCGCCTCGACGGCGAAGTCCGCGCAGAGGGTGGCCCGAGTTCGTCCGCCGCGTGTTTCGTAGAGCCGTACGACGACGTCGCCGCTGCGGTCGTCGGCCAGTTTCACCGTCTCCACGACGACGTCGGGGTGGTCGACATGGACAAGCGGCGTCTGCGGGCCGGCGGCGGGGCCGGGGCGCAGCGGGAGGTTGACGGCGTATCCCTCGGTGATGGCGTCGCCGAGGGTGGCGCCGGGGCGCAGGGTGTGCCGGAAGCGGTGGAGGCCCCGGTCGGCGTACGGATCGGGGCCGTTCGTGGCACACAGCAGCGTGTGCCGTACGACGGTGGTGGTGCCGCCGCCGTCGCGGGTGTGCCGGGTGACGTCATGGCCGTAGGTGGAGTCGGTGGCCAGGGCGACGCCCCAGCGGTGCTCTCCGACGTGGATCCAGCGGTGGGCGGCGAACTCCTGGGAGGTCGCGTCGGGGTCCTCGTGCATGGGGTGAGCCACATGCCCGAACTGCACGTCGGCGTGGCTGAGTTCGGCGTGCACGTCCAGCGGCCAGGACAGTTTGAGGACGGTGTCCCGCTCGCGCCAGTCGACTTCGGTGTCGACCGTCAGGGCGTGGCTTCCGGCGGTCAGGGTCAGGTCCTGGACGAACGTCGAGCGTCCCGTGCCGCGTCGGACTCGCACGGTCGCCAACAGGGGTCCGCACGCGCGCAGTTCGACCTGGCCGGCCTCGACCAGGTCCAGGGCCTGGTCGCCGCGCAGGAGTTGGAGGAGATTGCCGGCGCCACCGGGGGCGAGGGCGTCACGTCCGGTGGCCAGGTCGACGGCCGAGCGGACGAGACCCGCCGCGTCCACGCGTACCCTCAACAGGCCGTTGTCCAGGACCTGTTGGCCGTCGACCGTGGTGTGCGCGGTCACGCGTGCGGTGCCGTCGAGGGGAAGGCCGGTGGACCCGGCGCCGAGGGCGGGTGCGTCGGCGAGCACGGCGAGAGACCCGTCGGGCAGGAGCTGGGCCGTGTCGGATGCCTGGCCGGTCCCCGCGCGGAGGGTGACGACCTCGCGGCGGGAGTACGGCGCCGCGTTCCGGACGCCGGCGCCGTCGGGTTCACCGACCGCGCGCCGCACCAGGCGGGTGAGCCGACGGTGCAGATCGCGGTGCTCGTGTTCGGCGTCCTCGTGGACCCAGGCGATGGAGGCGCCCGACAAAATGCGCCGGCTCTGCTGGAGCAGTACGCGCCGCCACAGGGCGTCGAGTTCGTCGTACGGGTAGGGGACGCCGTGGCGCACGGCGGCGGTCGCCGACCACAGTTCCACCTCGTGCAGCAGGACCTCGCTGCGGCGGTTGCCGCGCTTGGTGCGGGCCTGGCTGGTGTAAGTGCCCCGGTCGGGGGCGAGGTCGAGTCCGCCCCGCCGGACGGGCGCGTGCGGGTACTCCTCCCTCGCCTCCCGGAAGAACTGCGCGGGGTGGCGCATCGCGACGCGCGGCGAAACGTCCAGGTCGGCGAGCCTGCGGGCTCGCTCCAGGGTGTCGCGGCCGGGTCCCTCGGCGTCGCGGCCGAGTGGCTGCAGGGAGAAGGCAGCGGCGGGTGCCTTGTCGGCGAAGTCGGTTACCACATCGGCTGGTTCGGCGCCGGTGAGCGCCGCGTTGTCAGGCGCGAGGTGGGTGAACAGTGTGGTGCCGTCGATGCCCTCCCAACGGAAGGTGTGGCGGGGCGTCGCCGCCGAGTGGTCGGCGGGAGGGCGCGTCGCCAGGAGCCAGCGTGCGCCCGCGAGGGCGGCGATCTGCGGGAAGGCGGCCGAGGCGCCTCTCGCTCCGGGCAGCCAGGCGCCTTCGCTGTCCGCGCCGAGTTCGTCGCGGAAGAAGCGGCGGCCGAGGACGAACTGGCGCACCAGGGCTTCGCCGCCCGCCAGTTCGACGTCAGGCTCGACCCATGTGCCGCCCACTGGTACCCAGTTGCCGTCGGCGACGGCCTTGCGCAGCCGCTCGAAGACGTGCGGCTGCTGGTCCCGCATCCAGGCGTAGTGCTGGGCCGACGAGGCCCCGACGACGAGTTCCGGGTACTCCTCGGCGAGGGTGACCAGGGTGCTGAAGGTGCGGGCACAGCCGCGGATCGTCTCGCGCAGCGGCCGGAGGCCGCCGGAGTCCAGAGGGGCGTACCCGACGCCCGCGAACCTGTGCGCCGACGGGTCGGCGCGCTCGGCTAGCGCGGGCGCGAGGACACGGCGTGCCGCCGCGGCGGTAGGGGCGACGGCCTGGGGGTCGAAAGCCTCGACCGCGTGCTCCAGGGTGATCCGTATCTCGTGGCGGCGCGGAAGTTCGGCGGGCAGGGCGCGCATGAGGCCGTCGAGGGTCTCCATGTCGTGCAGCAGGTGCCAGACGTCGTCGTCGCGTACGGCGAGGTCGGCGCGCCGGAACCGGTACAGGGGCGCGTCGCCTGCGGTGACCGGGTCGCCGTAGCGGACTCCGCTGCCGGTGGCCGCGTCGATGAACGGATTGGCGGCGGCCTCGACGAGGAAGTGGACGGCTTCGCCGCCACGGGCGGAGGCCGTGACGGGGACGGCGCCGGTGTGCGCGTGCAGGCCGTGCAGCGGGATGCCCTGTGCGTCGTGGACGAGGGCTTCCGCCTGACAGTCGCCGGGATGGCCGGAGTCGCCGCCGAGGTCGATGAGGGCTTCGACGCGGCGGCCCGCCCACCGCGCCGGAACGCTCGCGCCGACGCGGAACCAGGTCGTCGACCACGGACTGCCCCAGGGCTCCCCCGCCGTGAACGGCGCGTAGTCGGCGCGCAGCGCGATGCCCACGGGCACTGGCTCTCCGGGGATGTGCCAGGCGCTGACGTCCATGGGCAGCCGCTGCGGATACAGCGCGGGGCGGAGCCGTTCGCTGAGGAATGCGGCTATGCGCTCTTCGCCGGACTTTCTCCGGTCATGCATCGGAAGCCCTTCCTGTCCAGCCAGTAACCGCCATGTAAAACCATGTGTGTTATCAAGTCAACGCCTCTCACTCGTTCCTTCTTCTCGCAGATCGCAACGTAACTACGGGCAATTGTCAGGGGAATTCACTGCCACTGAAGGACGCCTGCGTAAATTAATTGGACTGACATTCAGGGCAGAACTGAAGGCGGCCGGACGGCCTGCCGCCTTCAGTTCTGCTCGGTCTGTTACTCCACGCGCGCGGGCCGCTCGCACGTCGTGCTCACCGGCAGGGACCTGCCGCCGTGGGCGGCGTCCAGCAGGGTGAGCATCACGTCCAGTACGTGGTGGGCGAGTTCGGCCGAGGCGCGATGCGGGCGTCCCGAGGCGATCGCCTCGGCCAGGTCACCAAGTCCCGTACCGCGCCCCGCTGTCGGGTACCCGGCCGAGACGGGCAGGGGTTCCCAGCCGACGCCGTGGTGGAGTTCGACGAGCCCCTCGAAATTGTTGGGGTCGGGGACGGAGAGCGAGCCCTCGGTGCCGTGGACCTCTATGCGGGGCAGCCTGGCCGCCCGGACGTCGAAGCTCATGATGAGGGTGGACAGGGCGCCGCCGGCATGTTCCAGAATGCCGGTGATGTGGGTGTCGACCTCCACCGGGAAGCGTGTTCCCGCCCGGGGACCACTGCCGATCTCGCGTTCGGCTCGGGGCCGGGACGCGGCGCCGGTGACGCGTACGACGGGGCCGAGCAGGTGCACGAGTGCCGAGAGGTAATAGGGGCCCATGTCGAGAAGGGGGCCGCCGCCCGGCCGGTAGTAGAACTCGGGGTCGGGGTGCCAGGGTTCGGGCCCTGCCGAGGCCATGAACGCGGTGGCCGCGACCGGTGTGCCGATGAGTCCGTCGTCGACGGCCTTGCGGGCGGTCTGGGTACCGGTGCCGAGGACGGTGTCCGGCGCGCAGCCCACGCGCAGTCCGCCGGCCCGGGCGGCGGCGAGCACCGACTCGGCCTCCTCGCGGGTGGCGGCCAGGGGCTTCTCGCCGTAGACGTGCTTGCCCATCGACAGTGCGACAAGGGCGACTCCCGCGTGGGCCGCGGGGATCGTGAGGTTGAGGACGGCGTCCACGTCGTCCCTGGTCACGAGGTCGACGACGGAAGCGGCGACCCGCACGTCGCCGGATGCCCGGACAGCCGCCTCCTTCGCCCGGTCGGGGTCGAGGTCGGTGACGGCGGTGAGCCGTACGGTGTCGAGGCGGGCCAGCGTGTCCAGGTAGGCCCCGCTGATCTTGCCCGCGCCGACCATGCCGATTTTCAGCGGCTCGCCCACAGCAGTCCCCTCTCGGTGAGCGTGCGCACCTCGGGCACGTCGAAGTCGTCCGGCTTGTGTCCGACGGCGGACACGAACACTCGGCCCGCACCGCAGTTCCTGGTCCACACGGCGGGCATGACGACGGTCCGGTCCCGTTCCTCGTCGGGCTCGAACGTCGTCGTCGCCAGTACGTCGATCAGCGGGTCGGTGGACAGCCAGTACTGCTCGGTGTGGACACGGAAGTCACTCAGGCCGCGGACGACGGGGTGGTCGGCGCGCTCGGGCACCAGGTGCACGTCGTGGTCGTGGAATCCGGGCGGATGCATGAGGAACTGCCCCCCGGTCAGTAGCTGGTAGCCGACGTCGCCGCGGAAGGAGTCGACGATGCCGCCGTGCCAGCCCGCGAGGCCGGTTCCCGCGCGCACGGCGGCGACAAGGCCGTCGCTCTGCTCCCGCGTGATCTCGCCCATGCTCCAGCACTGCACGATCAGGTCGGTGGCCGCGAGAAGGTCCGCGTCCTCGTACACGTCGAGGGATTCGGAGGTCTCGACGGCGTAGCCCTGGTCCTTGAGGAACGGCAGGAAGAGGTCGGTGATGGTGATCGGCTGATGGCCTTCCCACCCACCCCGGACGACGAGTGCTCGTCGCGGTACGTCGTTGGCAGGTGCTCGTCGCGGTGCGTCGGTCACGGTCGTTGTACGCTCCCGTCGGTGTTGCGCAGCAGGGCCCAGCGGTCGTGTTCCGTGGGTTCAGGCACGGGATGGCGACGGGCCGCCGCCTCGTCGAAGTCGACGCCGTGGCCCGGGATTTCGGGTGGTTCGAGGAAACCGTCCCGTGCGACGACGGTGCCGGGGAAGACCTCGGCGACAGCCGGTCCGAATGTCGCCGCCTCCTGCACCCCGAAAGCGTGGCTGGAGACGTCCAGGGCGAGGGTCGCCGCATGGGCGACGGGACTGACGTCGGCCGGTCCGTGCGGGGCGAGCCGTACGCCGCGCAGCTCGCACAGTGCGGCGATCTTGCGCGCGGGTGTGAGCCCGCCGAGCGTCGGGACGCGCAGCCTCGCGAAGTCGATGTCGGGTCCGTCGAGGAGCGCCGTGAACTGGGCGCTGTCGCTGAAGAGTTCGCCGACCGCGAGGGGTACAGGGGACGCCGCGTGCAGGCGCGCGAAGTGCCCGGCGTCCTCGGGCGCGAGGAGGTCCTCGACGAAGTAGAGGCCGGCGTCCTCGACGCGTCGAAGGAAGTCCCGTGCCTGGCGCGGATCGAGCCGCTCATGGACGTCGTGCAGCAACTCGACCTCGTCGCCGACGAGTTCACGCACCCGGGTGAGGATCTTCGGGACGGTTCTGACGTACGCGGCCGAGTCCCAGGGGACGCGTCGGGCCCGTACGGCGGCCGGATCGACGGCCGCTCCCCCGGTGCCGTACGTGTCCGTGCCGGGTACGGCTACCTGGACGCGGACGTGCCGGTACCCGCGCTCCCGGGCCGCGGCCACCTGGTCGGCGATCTCCCGCTCGTCGGCGCCGTCGACGTGCGTGTAGGCCTCGGCGCCGGTGCGCACTCGGCCTCCGAACAGCGAGTACAGGGGCGCTCCGAAGCGCTTCGCCTTGAGGTCCCACAGTGCGACGTCGACGCCTCCGAGGGCGTTCCCGGTGACCGAACCTCCGCGCCAGTAAGCGCTGTTGAGGAGCAGTCGGTGGATGTCCTCGATGTCGTCGGGGTCCCGTCCGAGGAGCAGCGGGGCGAGGTACTCGTCGAGGACCGCGCGGACGGCGAGGGTGCGCTGCGGATCGCTGGCGCAGCCAAGGCCGTAGAGCCCCGGCTCGTTGGTCTCGACGCGCACGACGAGGTGGGGACAGCCGTGCGGGGCGGTCAGGAACGTACGTACGGCAGTGATGCGGATCTTCGCGCCGCGTTCCTCGACCCAGGGAGCCGGGGCGAGTACGGGAGCAAGGACGGGCGTGCGGGCCTCAGGCCGAGCCATGTGAACTCCCGCGTACGGATAGCAGAATGACGTACTGATATCCGAACGTATGAAGCGCGCGGCGGGTTTGTCAACGGGCCTGCCAAATATGACATCGGGGTGGCCGGAACACCATCCCCAGGGGCGTAAAAGCCCTCTCAGCGCTGCCCGATCCGCTTCAGGAGGGTCCGCAGGGAGTGCGCCGCCTCGGTCACGGCCTGCGCCACCTCCTCCATGCGTGCGTCGTCCATCCTGCTGCGGGGCGCCGAGCAGCTGATCGCGTCGCCGCCGTCCGGGGCGACGCCGAGCGCGACGGCCACGCACCGGATGTCCACCGCGTTCTCGCCGTCGTCCACGGCCCAGCCGCGCAGCCGGGTCCGGGCGAGCTGGTCGAGCAGGGCGCCCGGCTCGACGACCGTGTCCGGAGTCATCCGCTCCAGCGGCCAGTCGAGCCGGCGCTGCACCTCGGCCGGGTCGTACTGACAGAGCACCGCCTTGCCCAGGGCGGTCGCGTGCGCGGGCAGCCTGCGCCCCACCGCCGAGTACATCCGCAGGGCGTGCCGGGACTCACGTTTGGCCAGGTAGACGATGTTCGTACCGTCGAGCCTGCCGAGGTGGACGGCCTCCCCCGTCTCCTCGGCGAGGGCGTCGAGGACGGGTCCCGCGAGGCTCGTGACGTCATCGCCCTCCAGGTAGGCGGTGCCTGTCAGAAGGGCCTTGAGACCGAGGCTGTAGCGGGTGCCGGAGGCGTCGACATCCACCCAGCGGCGCGCCTCCATCGTGCGCAGGATCGCGTGCAGGCTGCTCTTCGGCACCGACATGGCGCTCGCCATCTCGGCGAGCGAGAGCCTGGCACCGTCCTGCCCCAGCAGCTCGAGCACTTCCAGCACCCGAGCAGCGGACTTGACCTCTTCGACCTTGCGCCCGCGCGCTGTCGCTGTCACCGATTCCACTGACCCTCCGCCTCCCCGCCCCGGCGCCCCTCGGCTGACCGGTCAACACCTCATCGCAGCATGCGTCTTGACGCTATATCACAACGACTCTAAGTTCAGTCACTCCAACGCCATTCGGCCTTCTGAACGGTAGACCACCCTAGGTAGGGGTCCATGCGTATACCTGTTGCACGAAATGCCCGGCTTGTCGCGGCGGCAGTGGCCACGGCGCTCTCACTCACCTCCCTCACCGCCTGCGGCGGCTCCTCCGGATCGGGGGACTCGAAGTCGCTGGAGATGTGGACGTTCAAGCAGTCCCATGTGAGCGCACTGCGCACCGCCGCCAAGGAGTTCGAGAAGGAGACCGGCATCTCGGTCAGCGTCGAGGCGTACACGCCCGACGACGCGTATACGACCAAGGTCCAGAGCGCGGCGAAAACCGGTGACCTGCCCGATGTGCTCGAAGTGCACTCGGACGGGGAGGACCGGGTCCTGGGCGCCGCCGGGATCGTGTCGGACCTCAAGGGCGACTACAAGGGCGACTGGTCCGGGCGCATACAGAAGGCCGTCCAGGAGTCCGGGCTCGTCACCGACCAGCGGTACGAGAACTCCCTGAACAAAGAGGCCAAGGACCACGGCATCGAGAAGGGCGCCCGCTACAGCGTGCCCCTCAGCGTCGGCACCTTCGGCATCGTCTACGCCAACAAGAAGATGCTCGCCGACGCCGGCATCACCAAGGCCCCCGCGAACTGGGCGGAGTTCCTCGACGCGCTCAAGGCGACCAAGGCGAAGGACTCGAAGAACGGCGGACTCTCGCTGGGCCTCAAGGTGCAGGCCACGGGGCTGACCTGGGTGCTCCAGCCGCTGGCCTACGCCCAGTTGGGGCAGGAGGCCTACGAGAACCTGTGGGCCAAGGACACCAACGGCGACTTCGGTTCGCCGAACGGCGTCAAAGTCCTTTCGATGTACGACGAGTTGACCCCGTACTGGATGCCCGGCTCCCAGAGCCTGACGATCGACCAGGCGGACCAGGCGTTCGCCCAGGGCAAGTCCGCCTTCGACGTGGGCGGTACGTTCACGCTCGCGTTCCTCAAGCAGAACGGCATGAACCCCGACGACGTGCTCGCATTCGGTCTGCCGGCCCCCGCGGACGGCGCCGTGCCCGACCGGGCGCTCGGCCCGCTCGCCCTGACGAGCCTCAGCGTGACCTCGACGAGCAAGCAGCCGGACAACGCGAAGAAGTGGATGGAGTTCCTCTCCCAGCAGGATGTCGCCACCCAGTTCGCCAAGGACTCCCTGGATCTGCCGGCCACCGAACTCGGCGCGGAATCCGCCAAGATCCTCGGCCCCACGCTCAGCGCCATGGTCGACAGTTTCAAGGGCACGCCCGAGACGACGTACGACCCCACTCGCAACGACTTGTACCTCCCGATCGGGTACGAGCAGGACGACGCGGGCGCGATCCTCGCCGACCTGACGCCGCTCAGGCAGACGTCGGTCGAGGAGACCGCCCAGAAGCTCAGGAGCCTCAACCAGTCGTACTGGAAAGCGGCGGGCCAGTGACCACCGCTCCCCGTCGGACCGTGCCGAAGGCGGTGGAGGAGCGCGGCGGCACAGGCCCGGTGAAAACCGTGGCCTCCCCCCCGCCGTACCGCCGTTGGCGCGGGTACGAGGCCCTGTCCGGGTATCTGTTCGTCGCCCCCGCCGTGGTGCTCTTCGCGGTGATGGGCCTGTACACGGTGGGCTACGGCTTCGCGCTGTCCTTCGCCACCTGGAACGGCTTCGCGCCGAACTGGACCTGGGTCGGCCTCGACAACTACGCCGATCTGCTGTGGCGCGACCCGATCTACGCTCCCCGGGTGCGGCACGCCGCCCTCAACACCCTCTGGGTGATGCTCGCGGCGCCCGCCCTGACGGTCCTGGTGTCGTTTCCGCTGGCCGTGCTGCTCAACCAGGTCAAGCGGTTCCAGTCCGTGCTGCGGTCCGTGTACTTCCTGCCGTACGTCACCAGCGGCATCGCCGTCTTCTTCGCCTGGCAGTACATCCTGCAACCGGACGGCGCGATCAACTCCCTCCTCGCCAGCGTCGGCCTGGGCTCGCTGGAGCAGCCGCAGGGCTGGCTCGGCAATCCGTCCACCGCCATGGCGACGATGATCGTTGTGACGGTCTGGGGTGCGGTCCCGGTCGCGATGCTCCTGTATCTCACCGGACTTCAGGGCATCGACCGCAGCGTCCTGGAGGCGGCCCAGCTGGACGGCGCGGGCTGGTGGCGCACCAACCTGTCCGTCGTCTGGCCGCTGGTGCGCCCCATCACGGCGATCGTGGTGCTGCTGAACCTGCGCGAGTCCTTGCAGGGCTTCCAGCCCTTCCTGGTCATGACCCTCGGCGGACCTGGTGACCACACGAACGTCCTCGGCCTTGAGGCGTACCGCCTGGCCTTCCTCAAGAACCTCTCGCCCACGCTCGGCCTGGCCAGCGCGCTCGGCTGGATCCTCTTCGCCGCCGCCCTCGTCCTGGCCCTGATCAACCTTCGAGCGCTGCGGAGCAAGACATGACAGCGATTTCCCTGGCCCGCTCCGGTGCCCGTAAACGAGGGGGCGCCCGCAGGATCGTGGCCCGCGCGATCGTGGTCGTACTGCTCGCCGCGTACGGCCTGGTCAGCGTCTATCCGTTCCTGTGGATGGTGTCGGCCGCCTTCAAGGACCAGATCGAGGTCGTACGCGGCGGGCATCTCATCCCCGACAACCCCACGTTCCAGACGCTCACCGACACCTGGAACGAGCTGCACTTCTTCGACTTCTTCCTGAACAGCCTGCTGGTGACCGGGTACACCGTGGTCCTCACCCTGGTGGTCTACGCGGCCGCCGGATACGCCTTCGCGGTCCTTCGTTTCCCGGGACGCGGATTTCTGCAGAAGCTCTTCATCTCCCTGCTGTTCGTGCCGGGGATCACGGTGATGCTGCCGATCGTGCTCCTGGAGAACAGGCTGGGCATCCTCGGCACGCACTGGGGGCTCGTCCTGCCGTTCGTCAACGGCGGTGCCCCGCTGTCGATCCTGCTGATGACCGGCGCGTTCCTGGCGGTGCCCGGGGAGCTGCGGGACTCGGCCCGCGTGGACGGCGCGAGCGAGCTGCGGATCTTCACCAGGGTGTATCTGCCACTCTCCCAACCCGCCCTGATCACCGTGGCGTTGCTCACCGCGATCCCGACGTGGAACGAGTTCCTGCTCACCCGCGTGTCCCTGAACGATCCCTCCACCTACACGCTTCCCCTCGGCCTGCAGACGCTGTCCGCGGAGAACGTGCCACACTACAACAACCTGATGGCGGGCGCTCTGATCGTCGTCATCCCGGTGATCCTGCTCTTCCTCAGCCTCCAGCGGTACTTCGTCAACGGCCTTGTCGGGGCGGTGAAGGGCTGATGCGGGTCCTGGTCACCGGCGCCGCGGGCCATATCGGGCAGCACGTCCTGACCAGGCTGTTCGCGGCCTCGTACGAGGTCGTTGCCACCGACCTCGTGCCGTTCGAGGCGCCGTTGGCGGAGCGCGTGCATATCGGGGACCTCCAGGATCCCGACCTGGTCCGCAAGGCGGTCGACGGGGTGGAGGCGGTCGTCCACCTGGGGGCGATACCGCATCCCCACATGGACGATCCCAGTGCCCTGTTCGCCACCAACTGCCTGACCGCGCACCGCGTCCTCGACGAGGCGGGCCGCGCGGGCGTCCAACGGATCGTGGCCGCCTCCAGCATGGCGGCCGTCGGACTCGCCTGGTCGCCCGTCCCGGTCTCGCCCCTCTACGTGCCGCTGGACGAGGAACACCCCTTGCTCATCCGCGATCCCTACGGCCTGTCGAAGGCCGTGCTGGAGGAGACCGCCCGCAGCACGCACCGCCGCTGGGGTACGGACATCGTCTGCCTGCGCTTCCCGTTCACCGGCAGCGGGGAGCGGCTGCGCGGCCAGCTCGCCCAGGTCGCGGCGGACCCGGGGGCTCACCGCCACGACCTGTGGGGCTGGCTGCACACACGGGACGCGGCGGCCGTGGTGCACCAGGCGTTGCGGTCGGGCTTCACCGGATGCCATGTGCTCAATGTCGCCGCGGCCGACACCTCCTCCCCTCTTCCTTCGGCGGAGTTGATGGACCGCTTTCACCCGGGCGTACCGACCTTCTCGGCACTGCCCGGCCGCACCTCCCTGTTCGACACGACGGCCTGTACCGAACTGCTCGGGTTCGTCCCGCGGTACGGCCGACCCGGCAACCAAGGAGAGTGACATGAACGTTCCCCCGTCCCTCGGCTCGCTGTCCCGAAGAGGGTTACTCGCGGGCGGAGCAGCCGTCGGCGCCGCCGCGCTCGTCGCCGGTACGGCGCCCACCGCCTCGGCCTCCGCTCGGCCCAAGGGCCTCTCCGCGAACGCGCACATCTTCTACTACCCGTGGTACGGATCCCCGAAGGTGAACGGCGAGTGGCGGCACTGGCAGCAGGGCGAGCTGAGCCCGCCCGACAACATCAGCGCCAACTACTACCCGGTGCTCGGCCCCTACGACTCCGGCGACCTGCGCGGGGTGGTCGCCCGGCACATGCGCTGGCTGCGGCGGGCCGGCATCGGCGTGCTGGTCAGCAGCTGGTGGGGGCAAGGCAGTTACGAGGACCGGATGGCGCCCGTCGTCCTGGAGGCGGCCGCCGCCGAGGGGATCCAGGTCGCCTGGCACATCGAGCCGTACCAGGGCCGTGACGCCGTGTCGGTCGTCGCGGACATCCGCTATCTGACCGGCCTCTACGGCGATCACCCCGCCTTCCACCGCGCCGCGGCGTACGGCGACCGTTGCGCGTACTACGTGTTCAACAGCCTGCTCACCGTCGACTGGTCGGCGCTGCACGAGGTCGACGACATCGCGATCGTCATGGCACAGACCTGGGATCTGTCCCGCATCGGCGACTTCGGCGGCGTCTACACATACGACGCCATCGCCACCGCCAACCGCCCCGACTGGACCGGGGTCGCCGCGTACTGCGCCGAGCGCGGCATACCGTGGGCGCCGTCGCTCGGCCCCGGCTACCTGGACGACCGGGCGGTCCCCGGCAACACGAGCCCGACCCTGGACCGCGCCGACGGCCGCACCTACGACCTGGAGTGGGAGTACGCGCTGGAGAGCGGGCACGGTGACGCTCCGCCGGACTGGGTGAGCATCACCTCGTTCAACGAATGGCACGAGGGCACGCAGATCGAGCCCGCGACGGCGCGTACACCCGGCGACCTCGACTACCTCTCCTTCGAGGGTGCGTACGGGCGGCGAGGCGCCCGCGCCGAGACGGCGTACCTGGACCGCACGGCCCAGTGGGTGGCCCGCTTCGAGGCCGCGTTGGCCGCCGGCCGCTGACGCCGACACCTACCCGGCGGCAGGGGCCACCCACTGGCGCGACGTCACCCGGTGACGGTGATGTTCGTCAGGCCCCTGCCGCCGCTGGAGATGTTGGAGGACGCCACGGTGTTCTTGGTGGCGCAGCCGCTGTTGTCGGTGACGTTGATGCCGTAACCGGGCGCGGAGCCGAGGGTGAGCTTGTTGCTGGTGAACTTGTTGCCACAGCCGTACGGGTCGTAGACGTTGTGGACCTGGAAGCCGTCGGTGTACGGGGTGGTCACGGTGTTCGCGTCGATGACGTAGTTGTCGCCCTTGACGTCGATCGTGGAGTCACCGGAGTTCTGGTTCTTCTCGCCGGTTCCGTCGAGGGTGTTGCCGCGGATCGTGCCGCCCTTGGTGCCTTCCTTTATGTCTATGCCCTCGGCGGCGACATTGGGGCCGATCTTGTTGTTGAGAACCTGCACGTAGTCGGAGGCGTCGACGCCGGTGGGGCCGGCGTACTGGCCCCAATTGCTGTTGGCGGAGCCGATGTAGACGCCTTCGCCGTACGAGGGCTCGGTGGTGCCGACGTCGTGGATGTTGGAGTTCTGGATGATGCCGTGGTCACTGCCCGAACGGAAGTGGACGGCTTCGTAGCCGATGTCGTGGACGTGCACATCGGTGAGGGTGACATGCGGGGAGGCGTCCAGCACGATGCCCTTGACGGAGTCGTCGACGGTGATGCCCGTGACCTTCCAGTAGGGCGCGGAGCTGAGCCACAGGCCGTAGCCGTTACCGCCGTTGGACTTCACCACGGCCTTGCTGCTGCCGGTCAGCGTGATCGCGGAGGACGAGGTGCCATCGGCGGTCGCCTTGAACTGCCCTTCGTACACACCGTCGGCGAGCTGAATGGTGTCGCCCGCCTTGGCGTCGGCCAACGCCGCGGTGAGCTGCGAGGCGGAGGAGACGCTGACCGTGCGGGCGGCGGTGGCGGCGGTGGCGGACCCCGGCAACATCGCGAAGGCAAGCCCGCCCACTGCCGCGGCCGCTACCACCGAGGCGGTCAGATAACGGCGGGTGCGCCGCCTGTGGCTGCCGGTCGGGTGGGGGGAGGATTCCGCACGGGACTCATGCATGGGGGCGTCTCCGGAGATGTGGGGGGCACGGCCATGGACGACCGACTGAAGTCAGCGATTAGGAAAGATTCCTAACTTCTGCCGGGCAACAGGGTGTTTGCCATGGTGAACCCGTGTCAAGGTCCTGGGGGGAGATCTTCACAACGGCTCCAACGCCATGTATACGGTCGTCGGCGTCACCGAAGGCACTCCTGGGCAAACGGAGTTCGAGTCCGACGGCCTCCCGACGATCGCGGTCTCGGTCGCATCCGCATCCGCATCCGCATCCGCATCCGCATCAAGGCTGGCGATAGGCATCGACGATCCGGTCGATGACGGCTGCCGTGGTGCACACGTCGCTCGCCGAGAAGTCGCTGAGCGCCTCGGCGAGCCACTGTCTGCCCGTCGCCTCGGTGCGGGCCACCGCTTCTCGGCCATCTTCGGTGGGGGCGACTCGGCGTGCTCGCTGGTCGCCGGGTTCGCGGGTGGTCTCCACGAGGCCCAGCTCTTCCAGTCGGCGGACCTCCCTCGTGACATGCGGAGCTTTCACCATCAGCGCCTCCGCGAGTTCCCGCAGCAGCAAGGGCGACGGTGACGCCGACAGCACTCGGAGCACCGCGAGCGAGGCGCGGTCGATGGTGACACCCGCCTCTCGGCGCAGCCGTGTGTGGGTCTGATTGCCGCTCATGGCGTAGGACAGCGCCGACAGGGCCGTCTGCAGACTGCCCAGCGCCGTGCGGTCGGAGGGTTCGGAGAGTTCCACCCACCGATGATGCAACACGCATCGCTGCGCGCGTGGCCAAAAATCTGCCGTCTACACGCAGCGCCCAGTTGTACGCCGCCTAGCGGAGCG
Organism: Streptomyces sp. NPDC093544; assembly: GCF_040683495.1. Lineage (NCBI taxonomy): Bacteria > Bacillati > Actinomycetota > Actinomycetes > Kitasatosporales > Streptomycetaceae > Streptomyces > Streptomyces sp. NPDC093544. The sequence goes on from NZ_JBFBEA010000006.1 coordinate 37,633, forward strand.
CTAGCCTCCAAATGCATCCATTTACTTAAGGTAAGTAAGTGGCGAGCCGTTGTGGCACTTTCTTCGAGGAGTTGAGACATGCAGATCACCGTGGACACGGACAAATGCTGCGCAGCCGGCCAGTGCGTCCTGGTGGCCCCAGAGGTCTTCGACCAGCGCGACGAGGACGGGATCGTCGTAGTCCTGGACCACCAGCCGCCGGCCGAGCTGCACGCCTCGGTCCAGGAGGCAGCGCAGATCTGTCCCGCGGCGGCGATCACGCTCTCCTGACACCGATCCGACCGCGCATACCCCCCACTCCGGAAGGACAGCAATGACCGAGACCCCCACCGCACCGCCCGCCTACAGCACAGCGCGTGCGCCCGGCTGCCCCTTCGACCCTCCCCCCGAGCGTGCCCGGCTGCTCAAGGAAGAGCCGGTGTCCCGCGTCACCCTGTGGAACGGACAGACCGCCTGGCTGGTGACCCGCCACGCGGACCAGGTCGCGCTGCTGCGCGACGGGCGGATCAGTTCGGACACCACACGATCCGGCTTCCCCACCACCAGCGCCGGCTCCGAGGCGCAGAACGCCCAGAGCCGGACGTTCATCTCCATGGACGATCCCGAGCACAGCGAGCAGCGGCGCCGATTCACGGCGGACTTCACCGTCAAGCGCAGCGAGTCGCTGCGGCCGCGCATCGGGGAGATCATCACGGACCTGCTGGACGCCATGGAGAAGGCCGGTCCTCCGGCCGATCTGGTCACCGCGTTCGCGCTGCCGATCCCGTCGCTGGTGATCTGCGAGCTGCTCGGCGTCCCGTACGAGGACCACGAGTTCTTCCAGCGCACCAGTGCCGTCCTGGTCGACACCCGGAGCACCCCGCAGGCAGCAGTCGCCGCCAACGGCGAGCTGCTCGACTACCTGGGCCACCTGGTCGAGAGCAAGGCCGACCACCCCACCGACGATCTGCTCAGTCGCATGGCCACGCGGTACCTGCGGACCGGTGTCAGCACGGTCGAGGAGTGCGCCAAGCAGGCCAGGCTGTTGCTGGTGGCGGGCCATGAGACGACCGCCAACATGATCGCGCTCGGCACCGCCATGCTCCTCCAGCACCCCGATCAGCTGGCCGCGGTGCGCGACGGAAGTGCGGCACGTGTCGCGGGGGCGGTGGAGGAACTGCTGCGGATCCTGACCGTCGTGCACCTGGGACGGCGCCGTGTCGCTCTGGCGGACATCTGGATCGACGGGCAGACCATCCGTGCCGGTGACGGCGTGATCTGCGCCACCGAGATCGGCAACCGGGATCCTGAGGTCTTCGAGGACCCCGACCGGCTGGATGTGGACAGGCAGCAGGCCCGTCGCCATCTCGCCTTCGGTTCCGGGCCCCACCAGTGCCTCGGCCAGAACCTCGCCCGGCTGGAACTGCAGCTCGCCTACCCCGCTCTGCTGCGGCGATTCCCCGGGCTGCGCATCGACCGACCGCTGGAGGAGATTCCCTTCCGCACCGACATGGGCGTCTACGGCGTCCACGAACTGCCCGTCGCCTGGTGACGTACGGAACGAACACCGTCCCGGCGCGTGTCGTCATCGTCGGTGCCTCGGCCGCGGGGCTCGCCGTGGCGGAGGGACTGCGCCGGTTGGGATTCGAGGGCCGCCTCACGCTCATCGGTGAGGAACCCGAGATCCCCTACGACCGCCCACCGCTGTCCAAGCAACTGCTGTCGGGCGCTTGGGAGCCCGAGCGTCTCAGCCTGCGCAGCGCCGAGGCTCTCGCCGGTCTCGACCTGGACCTGCGCCTCGGGGAGCGGGCGGTAGCGCTCGACACGCGGAATCGGGACGTCGTACTTGAGCGGCAACAGCGGGTCGGCTACGACCAGTTGGTCGTGGCCACCGGCGCCCGCGCCCGACATCTGCCGGGCACCGAGGGGACCGAGGGTCTGCATGTGCTGCGCACCCTGGGCGACGCGCTGAGTCTGCGGGCCGCGTTGGGAGCCGGGACCCGGCTGGTCATCGTGGGCGGTGGGTTCGTCGGCGCGGAAGCGGCTTCGGTGGCCCGGCAGTTGGGCTGCGAGGTCTCCTTGGTCACCGACACCGAGGCGCCGATGTCCGACGCTCTGGGGACGGAAGTGGGTGCCATGCTCGGCGAGGTCCACGCCGAACACGGTGTCCACGTGGAGACCGGTGCGTCGGTCGAGGCCGTGCTGACCCGCGGCGGCCGGGCCACCGGTGTGCGGCTCGCCGACGGCCGCAGTCTGCACGCCGATGCCGTACTGCTCGGCATCGGTGCCCGCCCCAATGTGGAGTGGCTGGCAGGCAGCGGGGTGCCGATCGCTGACGGCGTGGAGTGCGACTCCAGGCTGTACGCGGGCAACGGCGTCTGGGCCGCCGGAGACATCGCCTCCTGGCCCGACCTGGCGACCGGACAGCGGCTGCGCATCGAGCACCGCACCAATGCCGGTGAACAAGGACTGGCCGTCGCCCGCAACATCCTCGCCGGGCCGGAAGCGGCCACGCCGTTCACCACCGTGCCCTATGTCTGGTCCGACCAGTACGACCTGAGGATCCAGATCCATGGGCGGACCAGGGGCACCGATCAGTTCCGAGTCATGGAGGGTAGCTTGACCGAACGCCGCTTCACGGCGCTGTACGGCAGGAACGGCCACGTGCACGCAGCCATCGGCATCAACATGATGCGTCCACTGCGTTCACTGCGCCCGCTGGTGGCCGCACGCACGCCCTGGCCGGAGATCCACGGCGCCTTCGCGGCGACCTGAACCCGCGCCATCTCTCGGGCGGGTGGTTACTGGGACGGCCAGGGTACTGACCGTCCCAGTGGCCCGGGTGGCGGGGCTTGGGAGCCCCGCCACCCGGCCGTGCGTGGCCCTCGGCGCACAGAGTGCGGCTAGGGCAACAGGTTGATCTTGAACGCGGGCGTCGTGTTCTTCACGTCCAGCGCGTTGTCGCTCAACTTCAGGTTGTGGAAGGTGACTTCACCGACGGCGGGCCCTTGGCCGGCCTCCGGCAACTCGTTGGCCCACAGGCCGAACCCGGACTTCGCGTCGTAGGCGTCGCCGCTCTTGTGCGCGCCGGAGATCGTCACGTCCGTGAGGATGGTGTCCTTGATCGGGAACTGAGGCTGTCCTCCCACATAGTTGGTCTGGAACATGATGCCGCTGTACGTCGGATCGACGATGTCGACGTTGTTGACGCGGATTCCCTGGAAGACCTTAGACGCGGAGAACATCCAGATGCCGGGGAAGGTCTGCGCTCCCCAGAAATGGCCGCCCGCGCGGACGATCGAGATGTTCTCCAGGGTCGTCGGTTCCGTGCCGAAGCCGTTCATCGGGTAGCCGAAGTCCAGCGAACTGACAGTGATACCCGAGTAGACGAGGGTGTCGGCGATGTGGATGTTGCGGAAGGTATTGCTGAAGCCGCCGTAGACGGCGACGCCCGCCGCGCGCCATGTCAGGATCGACGTGAGGTTCTCGAACAGGTTGTTCTTCTCGTCGGCCCCGCCCGCGTCGATCGCGGAGAACAGCGCGAAGCTGTCGTCGCCGGTCGCCCGCGCCTCGTTGTTGACGACGTGGTTGTCCGTGCTGCCGTTGGTCATGTTGACACCGTCGGCGAACATGTCGCGGATCCGCGAGTTCTTGATGGTGATGTTGTCGGTGTTGGCGCCCCAGTAGAGGCACACCATGTGTTCGTTCCAGATGTTGTCGATGGTGATGTCGGAGACGTTGGAGAAGTCGAACACCTTGCCCGGACCGTCGATGCGGGAGGTGTAGTTGCCGAAGTACGCGAAGTTCGCGAACGACGACCCCTTCGCGGTCCCGTCGGCCCGGAAGCCGATGTCGGTGTTCTCCTGCGAGGACGGCGCTCGGAAGCGCGTGAACCAGGGCCCGGCGCCGACGACCTTGACCGCCTTGCCGTACACCTGGAACTTGCTCGACGTCTCGTAGTCACCGGCCGGCAGATAGACGCCGACGAGCGTGCCCGTGGTGTCCATGCGCACCTTGTCGAGCGCGTTCTGCACGTCCTGGTGAGCGAATCCGGTCGGCACGACGTACGTCGCCGGGTCCGGGTTGGGGATCGCCGCCACCTGCTCCAGGCTCACGAAGTCGATCGCGTACGTGGAGGAGTTCGCGGCGTCCTTCTGGAGCCGGATCTTGCTGCCGGCCGGGACTGTCTGGCCGAGCAACAGGTTCGCCTCGTCGTAGATGTGCCGGGGCGCGCCCGAGCCCGGGGAGTTGCCGGGGCCGGCCTCCGCCCCGTACAGCCAGGCGTACTTGGACGTCAGGTCGATGGCCTTGAGGAACGTGCCGTTGACGTAGACGTTCAGCGTGGAGCTGGTACCGCCACCGCCCGCCGCGTCGGGGATGGAGAAGCGGGTCACCAGGCTGTTGGTGCTGGCCTTGGTGGTCCATTCCACGTAGTTGCCGGTGCTGTTGAGCGTGACGGCCTTGCGGCCCGAGGCCTCGCCCGCGATGTCGCCGACGGTGCGGTTGGGTCCGACGGTCTGGGCGCCGCCGCCCACGGTGCCGTCCTCGGCCTCGTAGTTGTCGAACGGCAGGCTGGCGCCGCGGCCGACGAACAGCGACTGGCTGCTGGTGTTGTTGGCGCGCTTGACCTCCAGCTCGTTGGCGTCGGGGTCGATCACCGTCTTCACGGTGAACTTGCCGTTGCCCGCGGTCCAGGTGCCCAGGTTCACCGGGGCGGCGGTGGCGCCCGCCGCGATCGCCCCGCTGTGGGCGCCGGTGAGGGTCTTCACCGTCGCGCCGGAGGCGTCGAGCACGGTGAGGGTGATGCCGTGGCTGCCGGCGGCGGTGGCCACCGTGCCCTGGTTCTTCAGGGCGACGGAGAAGGTGACCGTGTCGCCCTCGCCGGGCGAACTCGGCGACCAGCTGACGGGTGCGGCCACCAGGTCGGAGCTGGACACCGGCCTGACGACCAGGGCGGTGGGGCTGGTGTAGGAGTTGTTGGCCTCGTTCTGCTCGATGACCTTGTTGTCCGGGTCGGCGGTCGCGCTGACCTGGTAGGTACCGGCCTCGCGAGCGCCGATGTCGGCGGTGACCGTCGCCGAGGCGCCCACTGCGAGCGCGCCGACGGCTGCGGTGCCCACCTTGGTGCCGCCCAGTTGGAACTGGACGTCGGTGGCGGCCGACGCTTCGGTGCCCGCGTTGCGCACGGTCGCCGTCAGCTTCACGGCGTCGGACTCGACGGGACTGGCCGGGGCCGAGGTGATGCCGGTGACCTGGAGGTCCGGGTTCGGGGCGGGAGTGCCCAGGACCTGGAACTCGGCGACCTGTCCGGCGGGCGCCCCCGAGTTGGCGGTGACCACCAGCTGGACGTCCGCGACGCGGCCCGTCACCGGGATCCGCACCGTGTTGGCGCTCGTCGGGTTGAACGTGTAGTCCTGCGCCGCGACCAGGCTCGTGAACGCGGTGGCGTTCTGCTCCCGGCCGAGCACCTGGATCCGCTGGGTCCGCGTGGCCCAGGCGGTGTCCGGACTCAGCTTCAGGACAACGGTGTTGACGTCGGCGTTCGCACCGAGCTTCACGGTCAGGCTGTTCGGGTACGCGCCCGAACCGCCCTCCCAATAGGTGCTGGTCTTGTCGTCGTTGGCGTTCGTCGCGACGAACGTGAAGACCGAGGACGACGCCGTGATGGCCTTGCCGACGGCGAGGTTCGCGTCGTCGGTCGTCGAGCCGTTACGGGTGACGGTGTTGCTGTTGGCGGACTGGTTGCCCGCCGCGTCCTTGGCCCGCACGTAGTACGTCACCGTCGCCGACGCGGGCTGGGTGTCCGTGTACGTCGTGACGGTGCCCGCGACGCTCTGGCGCAGGGTGCCGTTGGCGTAGACGTCGTAACCGGTGACGCTCACGTTGTCGGTGGACGCCTGCCAGGTGAGCTTGACCTGACCGCTGGTGGCCTCGGTGAAGGCCAGGCCCGCGGGTGCGGTCGGTGCCTGCACGTCGCCCGAATCTCCGGTGCGGGTCACGGTGTTGCTGTTGGCGGACTGGTTGTCCGCCGCGTCCTTGGCCCGCACGTAGTAGGCGACGGTCGCCGAGGCGGGCTGGGTGTCGGTGTACGTCGTGACGGTACCGGCCACCGAGGTCCGCAGCTCGCCGTTGGCGTAGATGTCGTAGCCGGTGACGCCGACGTTGTCGGTGGCGGCCGTCCACGTCAACCTGATCTGCCCGGTGGCGGGTTGGGTGTAGGCCAGCGCGGTGGGCGCTGTGGGTGCCTGGGTGTCACCGGTGGTCGGCCCGTAGACCTCCAACTCCGCGAGCTGGCCCGCGGGTTGACCGGTGTTGGCCGTGACGAGGACCCGGACGTAGCGCGTGGTGGTGGCGTTGAAGCTCAGGGTCTGCGACTGGTCGTTCGCCGCGTTGAAGGCGAGCGCCTGCGACGCGGTGAGGTCGCTGAAGTCCGAACCGGTGGTGCTGCCCTGGAGCTTGAGGGTCTGCGTGCGCGCACCCCAGTTGGTCGGCAGCCGCAGCGTCACACGGTCGACGCGCACGGATGAGCCGAGGTCGACCTGGACCCACTGCGGAAGAGCGTTGTTGCTGCTCTCCCAGTAGCTGGCCCGGTTACCGTCGCCCGCGTTCGCCGCGATGTACGTCTGTGTGGAGCTGCTCGCGGTGAACGTCTTGCCCGCGGCCAGGTTCCCGGAGGAGTCGGTCGCGCCGTGGACTTCGAGTTCGGAGAGCTGCCCGGCCGTCCATCCGCTGTTCGCGGTGATGTTGACGCGCACGAAGCGGGTCTGGGTGGCCGGGAACGAGATGGTCACCGTGTTGGCCGCGCTCGGCGTGAAGGCGTACGACGCCGAGGTCTTGATGGTGTCGAAGCTGGTGCCGTCAGCGCTGCCCTGCACGGCGAGCGTCTGGTTGCGGCTCGCCCAGGAGCCGGGGAGCTTCAGGACCACCTCGTCCACGCGGACGCTGGTGCCGAGGTCCGTCTGTGCCCATTGGGGGAAGCTCGATCCCGAACTCTCCCAGTACGTAGTGGCGTTGCCGTCCGTGAGGTTGGCGGCGCCGTATCCGGAATTGGAGCTGCTCGCGGTGGCGGTCTTGCCTGCGGCGAGGTTGGGTCCGCCGGCCGCGGTCGCGGTCGAGGTCAGCGCCGGGAGCCCTATGAGGGCCAGCGCGGTGGTCACCAGAGCGGCCAGCAGACGGCCTCTCCAACGATGTCTGTTCATGGTTCCCCTGCCCTTGAGCGGTGTCGTCACGTGGGACGCGGAAGACTCACAAGAGAGCGAGAATCGAGTTTTTGCGTTCAGTTATTGCAGATTTGCATGATGATGTTGTTGAGTCCACAGTCTGTGCAGAGATAGTTGCTCACTGCTGTTGAGAAGGGCACAGCAGAACCGCGACAGACAGTGTCTGTCGCGGCAGTTGCTGGGCTTCGACGTCGCCGCCGGACTCGATGGGAGGCGGCGCTAGACCTGGGCCGTCCGCTCGTCCGAGGGCCGGTCGAGGCCGTGCTCCTGGAACTCGTGCTGGAGGCGGTCGCCCTCGATGTCGAGGTCGGGGACGTACTTGGCGTACCACTTCGGGTGGTACCAGATCTTCGCGCCGATGATCGCCATGACGGCGGGCACCAGGGTGAGCCGGACCACGAACGCGTCGAGGAGCACACCGGCGGCGAAGCTGAAGCCGATGGCCTTGATGGTCGGGTCATCGGTGAACATGAAGGCCACGAAAATGCTGAACATGATCAGCGCGGCGGCGGTCACCACGCGGGCCGACAGCCCCGTGCCGCGTTCCACCGCCTTGACGGCCTCCCCGTTCTTGGTGAAGTCCTCCTTGATGCGGGAGACGACGAACACCTCGTAGTCGCTGGAGAGTCCGAAGATGATCGCGAGCATCAGGAGGGGCAGGAAGCTGATGGTCTGGCTCGGTGAGATGCCGAACAGGTGCTCTCCCCAGCCCCATTGGAACATCGCGACCTGCGCGCCGAAGGCAGCGGCCACCGACAGCAGGAACCCGATGATCGACTTGATCGGCACGAGAATCGTGCGGAACGCGAACGTCAGTAGCAGGAACGCCAGACCGACCACGACCACCAGGAACACCGGGAGCGCGGAGGAGAGTTTGCTCGACACATCGATGTTGGAGGCGGTGGTGCCGCCGACCAGGATCTTGGCCCCGGAGTCTCCCGCTACCGTGGCCCGGTCGTCGCGGATCCCGTTCACGAGGTCGGTGGTGGCGTCGTCGTTGGGACCGGTGCTTGGGGTCACGCGGATGACGGCGACGCCGTTGTCCACCGCCATCGGCGCTGCGGCCACCACGCCGGGGATCTTGGCCAGTCGGTCGGTGATCGGGGTCGCCGCGTCGGCGTTCGGAACGCCGTCGGCGACCACCAGCAGCGGACCGTTGAAGCCCGCCCCGAAGTTGGCCGTGGTCAGGTCGTAGGCCTTGCGCGAGGTGTCGCTCTTCGGCTTCGACGATGCCCCGGGCAGTCCCAGGTCCATCCTGGTGGCGGGCAGAGCAAGCACCACCAGGAAGGCGATCCCGCCGATCAGCAGCGGCACTCGGAAGCGCACCACGAACCGCGCCCAGGCGGCCCCGAAGGTGCGCGCCGGTTCGTTGGCCGCGATCTGGGCGACGTTCTCGTGGTGGTCGGGGCGCAGTGGCGTACGGATGAACTTCGCCACCTTGTTCCCGGCGAAGCCCAGCATGGCGGGCATCAGTGTCAGGGCGATGAGCAGGGCGATCAGTACGGCTCCGGCGGCGGCGACGCCCATCACGGTCAGGAAGGGGATGCCGACCACGGCGAGCCCGCACAGCGCGATCATCACGGTGAGCGCGGCGAAGACCACCGAGCTGCCCGAGGTGCCGGCGGCCAGGGCGACCGAGTCCTCGATGCTCAGGCCGGTGAGCAGGTTGTTGCGGTGCCGGGCCAGGATGAACAGGCCGTAGTCGATGCCGCAGGACAGACCGAGCATCGTCGCCACGGTCGTCGAGGTCGAGGCGATCGTCATGACGGACGCCAGGGCGGACACGCTCATCAGGGTGACGACGATGCCGATGACGGCGGTGAGGATCGGCAGCCCGGCGGCCACGAGGGCTCCGAACGTGATCGTCAGGATCACGAAGGCGACCAGCAGGCCGATGAGTTCGGGCAGTTCCGAGATCGCCTGGTTCCAGCCCGGGTAGACACTTCCGGAGTACTCGATCTCCACGCCTGCGTTCCGCGCCGGGACCACGGCGGCCTTGACCGCGTCCAGGGTCGAGTCCTTCACGTCGGTCGGCTGGGCGGCGTACTGCACCGACCCGAGGGCGACCTTGCCGTTCTTGGAGATCGCCTTCGACGCGAAGGGGTCGGTGACCAGGCCTACTTGCGGCACCTTCTTCAGCGCGTCGATCGAGGCCTCGATGGCTGATTTGCTGGAGGGGTCGGTGACCTTGGTGTCCCCATGGGTCGCGAACACGATCTGCGTCTGGCCACCGCTCAGCGCGGGCAGCTTCTCCTTGAGCAGGTTGGTGGCACGCTGCGACTCGGTGCCGGGAACCGTGAAGGTGTCGTCGGTCTTGCCTCCACCCACGACCGAGAGGGTGATCGCGGTCCCGGCCGCCAGGATCCACAGGGCGAGCACGAGTCGGCGGCGCCGGAACGCCCATCGGGCCAGGCGGAACAGATAGACGGACACGAGTGCTCCCGGACGTGAAGGACCAGCCTCCGCCCGAGGGGCGAAGGGTTCGGCCGATGCGCGCAGTGAGCCCCGCCGATGGGCGGAGAGCCCGGATCCGCGCTCTCCGCCCACTGTCGACTCGCCCTCGGCCCACCGCGAGGAGAGGAGGCCATCCGGGGGAACGGCGGCGCAGCGCACGGTCCACGGGAGGCCTGGGAGCGGGATCGTCAGCCCAGGGCCGTTCGACGCGAGGCCTGGGTTCGACAGGAGCCTCCGCGCAGGACCGTCAGCCCAGCGCCACGGGAGCCTCGGCGCTCTCGCTCTCCGGGGCGGATTCGAGCCGGGCCCTGTCCTTGCGGCCGGGCAGCAGCGCGAGGACGATCAGCGTGCCGGCGCCCATGATGACGGCGGCGACGATGCTCGTGGTGGCCAGGGCGTCGGAGAACGCGCTGTCGGCCGCCGCGATGAGTGCCTGGGCCTGGTCGGGACCCGCCGCCCCGCTCCGGGCGACCTGTTCGGCGACACCGAGCGCCCCGCCGATGGAGTCGCGCGCGACATCGAGCGCCTCGGGAGGCAGCGCCTTGCCCACGGAGTCCGTCAGGTTGTCCCGGTACGAGGTCGCCAGCAGGGAGCCGAGGATGGCGATGCCGAGTGAGCCGCCGAGTTCGAGCGCGGTGTCGTTGACGCCGCCGCCCACTCCCAGTTCGTTCTCCGGGAAGGCGCCCATGATCGTGTCGGTGCAGGGAGAGACGCTGAGCCCGACGGCGAACCCGAGCAGGATGAACGGGGCGAGGAAGCTGCTGTACGTGGAGCCCGAGTCGACCTGCGTCAGCAGGAGCACCGCGATCGTGCCGATGGTCATGCCCGTGACGACCATCGCCCGCAGGCCGAGCCGCGGCGTGAGACGCCCGGTCACCACGGCACCGACGCAGACGCCTCCGGCGAGCGGCAGCATCCGGAACCCGGTTTCGAGGGGGCTGTAGCCGAGGACGAACTGCAGGTGCTGGGTGATGTAGTAGATGGCGCCGAAGGTGCCGAGGAAGAACAGCAGGACGGCGATCGTCGAACCGCTGAACGTCCGGTCGCGGAACTTGCGCACGTCGAGCACGGGGTGCGGGTGGCGGAGTTCCCAGAGCACGAAGGCGAGCAGGCCCAGTCCCGCGACGACAGCGGCGGCGATCGGGCCGGCGGTCCATCCGAAGTGCGGCCCTTCGATGATCGAGTAGACCAGCGCACCGATGGCGACGATCGACAGCAGACCACCGACCAGGTCGATCCCGCCCATGCCGTGTGCGCGGGACGGCGGAACCAGCAGGAAGGTCCCCACGATTCCCGCGAGCGCGATCGGTACGTTGATGAGGAAGGTCGAGCCCCAGGCGTGGTCCTCAAGCAGCCAGCCCGCGATGAGCGGGCCGAAGGCGACACCGAGTCCCGAGGTGGCGGTCCAGGCGGTGATCGCCCGCGCTCGTTCACTGCGGGGGAACGTCGCCACCAGCAGGGAGAGCGTCGCCGGCATGATCATCGCGGCACCGACGCCCATCACGGCCCGGGCCACGATGACCGCGCCCGAGGAGTCCACCAGGCTGCCCGCCACGGAGCCGCCCGCGAAGACCGCGAGGCCGAGAACGAGCGCGCCACGACGGCTGTACTTGTCTCCCACCGCGCCCAACAGCAGCATCAGGGCCGCGTAGGGAACGGTGTACGCGTCGATGACCCACTGCAGCTCACTGCTGTCCAGGCCGAGGTCGCGGGTCATGTCCGGTGCGGCCACGATCAGCGCGGTGTTCGCCATCACGATGATCAACAGGCTCAGGCACAGGACCAGCAGTGCCCACCACCGCTTCGAGTAGGGACCGTTCATGCGGTCGACAGGGGTCGACGCGAAGAGACGCATGCCAGCTTCCTTCATGAATCAAAAGCACTTACTTGCTCGTTGATGTGCACGCTAGCTTCTTGCTCACCACTGTGCAAATAAGGAGCAGGCTCCGGCTGTACGCCACACACGGGTCGGCCAAGCCATCCATTTGCACATATGTGAGCAGCAAGCTAACTTGCTCATTCATTGGCAAGTACGTGCGCTTCGATGCGGGGGGACGCCACCCATGCCCATCACAGACACAGCCCGCCGCCCCCGGCAGTTCTGGCGACGGCGGCGCGTCCTCGTCCCGGTGCTCGCCGCCATCCCGCTGCTGACCGTCGGCGCCGATTTCACGGCGCTGAAGTTCACGGAGTGGCGAACCGCCCAGGCCTTCCACGACGCGACCGGCGCCACCTCACGCGTAGACATCCAAGATCGTCCCGTCATCCCTCAGCTGGCCCGCGGCACTCTCGACCGCGTCGACATCTCCGCGCAGGACATCCCGGCGGACTCGGCGAACCCGATCGCCGTGGCGGAGCTGGACGTCCACATGACGAATCTCAAGCGGAACTCGGACGCCGACACCGCTCAGGCCGGCTCCACGACAGCGACGGCGCTCGTCACCTACCGCGACATTTCCGACGCGCTTGGCATCGAGGTGAAAGCGGACGGGACGCCTGGGCGTATCGCCGCGACCATCGACGCGCCGCTGGTGGGGCGGTTCGGGGTCAGCGCAAGGGTCACCAAGGGAGGGCCCACCAGCATCGCCTTCGAGGATCTGAGCATCGATTCGGATCGACTGCCCGAATCCGCAAGGAAGTTGATCAGTGACGTCTTCGACCGGTCGATCCCGCTGCGGAACATCCCGCACGGACTGACCCTGGACAGTGTCTCCACGAACTCGTCGGGTCTCACCGCGAGGCTGTCGGGCCGCGACGTCACCTTCAAGATGGGCGGATCGTCGGAGAGCGACCTCTGACGGCCGGGGACGGCCAGGCAGCGGATTGCTCGATTGCCCAGTGATGCGGAGAATTGCGAGTGCTTGATCATGTGCCCGCGGAATCCGTCCGCCCGGGCACGCACCGACCATCGAGGTTCCGCCATGACCACGACCGCCACTCCCGAACCCAGGAGACGCAACGCCCGCGCCAACCGCGAGCGCATCCTGGCGGTCGCACAGCGGGAGCTGGGCAGGAACCCGGACGCCACGATCGAGGAGATCGCTCAGGCCACCGGTGTGGTGCGGCGCACTGTCTTCGGGCACTTTCCCGGTCGCCCCGCGCTCCTGGAGGCGGTGGCGGAAGAGGCGTCCCAGTCGCTGCGCGAGGCGGTCGAACGTGCGGGTACACCGGACGACCCGCCCGAGCGCGCCCTGGCCAGATTCATCCTGGCGATCTGGCCGGTCGGCGACCGCTACCGGATGCTGATCGGTCTGGCACGGCGCGACCTGGGAGCGGAACGCGTGTCCGAGGTGCTGGCCCCCGCACGTAACGCGGTCACCGCCGTCCTGGAACGCGGCCAGTCGTACGGCGCCTTCCACACCAACGTCCCGCCGCCCGTACTGAGTTCGGCCTTGGAGGCACTGGCCCTCTCGCTGCTGGAGAGCGTCAATTCCGGTGCCTGGCAGGACGACGGCACAGCGACGGCGGTCACGGTACTGACCGCGGCGGGCGTACCGGCCGGGCGCGCGGAAGCCGAACTGCGCGAGCTGTCGGCCTTGTTGGCATCACCCAGGACCGAGGCGGCGGACGGTTCGTCCGCTACGGAGGCGGACTGACCCCGCCCAGGTCCCCCGGCCCCCAGGTCCGGTGATCACCGATGAGGCGGCCGTGCGCGGCCACCGCGATCCCGGCCGTGCGTTTCGCCTTCAGGAGTCTCCTTTGAGATTCGCGTGGAAGAAGGTCTCGATACGACGCCAGGCGTCGTCGGCCGCGACGGGGTTGGGCCCCATGCCCGCCACCTTGAACAGCGGGCGCAGGACGCGTGGCCCGTTGGGGGCGAAGTTGAGGAAGCCGTGCCCGGCGTCCGGGTACTCCTTGACGTCGTGCACGACCCCGGCACGGGTCAGGACGGTGTCCAGAGTCGCGGCGGCGCCACGCAGGGGCCGGTCCCGGCCGCCGTAGCTGGCGACCACGGGGCATGCGTTCTCGACCCGGGCGTCCAAGTCCTTGGGCGGAAACCCGTAGTTCACCGAGGCGGCGTCGAAGCCGTGTCCGGCGGCGGTCATCAGGGCGAAGCCGCCGCCGAGACAGAACCCGATGATTCCGATACCGCCCGCCTGATCCGGCGACCGTTCCAGCCACTCACGCCCCGTATCGATATCGGTGAAGGCCCGGCCCTCGCCCCGGCTCAGGGCACGCATGGTCGACACCAGGCAGCGACGGGCACCGCCCGCGCTGAACAGATCCACCGCGAGTGTCAGAAAACCCGCCGCGGCGAGGCGGTCCGCGTGTCCCCTGGCCTGCTCGTCCAGGCCGAAGATCTCGTGCACCACCACGACACCCGGCCAGGGGCCGGGGCCGTGTGCGTCCTGCGACGGCCGCGCCAGGTAACCCCGCAGCGGCTGCGAGCCACCCCGCTCGGCGCTGCGCTCGCTCAGATCGATGTCCTGGGTCGTCGCCATGTCGCGCCGCCTTTCTGTGTCCTTGTCCGTCCCGACGCACCGAGGCCCGCCACCGGAATGACGATCACACTACGGAGGAATCAGGGCCGTGTCGTGTCTCACCGAAGGGTGGCAGCGACAGGGCTACGCACGCCGGCAGGCGACTGCCTACGCTGGTGGAATGGATGTCTCGGAAGGAAGCCAGGGCTCTGGAGGCCAGGACCCCGGCCCGTTGGGCGAGTATCTCCGCGCACGGCGGGCGCAGCTGCATCCGGCGGAGTTCGGGCTGCCCGACCTGTCCCGCAGACGGGTTCCCGGCCTGCGGCGCCCGGAAGTGGCACTGCTGGCCGGAATCAGCACCGAGTACTACATCCGGCTCGAACAGGGCCGGGACAGGCACCCCTCGACCCAGGTCGTCGACGCACTCACCAGTGCGATGCGGCTCGACGCCGATGCCGCGGCCCACCTGCACCGGCTCGCCGCGCACGCGCCACGCAGGCGCAGCCCCTTCCGTACGGAGCCGGTGCCGCCGGGCATCAGGCAGCTCTTGGCGTCCTGGATCATGTCACCCGCGCTCGTCATCGGCCCCGTCGGCGATGTCCGCGTGGCCAACCCTTCGGCCCAGGCCCTCTCCCCGGCCCACCGCGAGGGCGTCAATCTGCTGCGCGAGACGTTCCTCAACCCGGCCGTCCGTGACCTGCACCGGGACTGGGACGACCTGACGGTGAGCCTGGCCGCCGGGCTGCGCGCCTACGCCGGTACGGGTGCGGACGATCCACGGCTGGAAGCCCTCGTCGGTGAACTCTCCGTACACAGCGAGACGTTCCGCCGTCTGTGGGCACGCCACGACGTCCGCCCCCGGTCCGGCGGCATGGCCCTGATCGACCATCCGCAGCTCGGCCCGCTGGACCTCCGGCTGGAAAAACTGGCCGTCGCCGGCGCCACCGGCCTGACGCTGCTCGTCTACCACGCCGAGCCGGACAGCCCCTCGGCCCACGGGCTCGCCCTGCTGGCCGGCCTGGCGGACCATCAGAAAGTGCCGCAGATCCGAGCGTCCGCCCAGGGCAACTGGCTGCTGTAGACAGAGCGGCGTCGCCGACCCCACACGCGTCGAAGCGCCGGCGGGCATCTCCCGAACCTTGATCGACCAGTTCCGCACGGACCCGGAACCCGGAAGCCGCGGCCCCCGCTCGACCAGCCGTTGGCCAGGCGCGGGGCCGGGCCCGGTGCCGTGGAGAAACCCCTTGCTGTGGAAGCGGGCCAACTCGCCTTTCGCACACGTGTGCTGCGCTAGTCTCGCGCTCACACGCGCCACGCTAGAGACCAGGAACCCCATGCCAGATCTCGACCGCAGCCGGTCCGAAACCATGGCCTATGCGGCGGCCGGTATGGAACCGCCACCCGTGGTCCCGCTCCGGAAGAGCGATCCGAGGCAGGCGGGCCCCTACAGGTTGGAGTCGGTGCTCGGCAGCGGCGGCATGGGCCGGGTCTATCTGGGCCGGAAGACCACGGGCAGGTCGGGCCTGGCGGCCGTCAAGGTGATCCGGCCCGAATACGCGGAAGACCCGCTGTTCCGGAAGCGATTCGAGCGCGAGGTCGGCGCGTTGGGCCGGGTCCGGGGGGCGCACATCGTGCGGCTGATGGGCAGCGGTTGCGACGACGAGCTGGTCTGGGTCGCCACCGAGTACATACCCGGACCCACTCTCGCCGAAGTCGTCAGCGAGCGCGGACCGATCGACTCGGCAGCGGCATGGCGCCTGCTGGCCGACGTGGGCCGTGCGATCGAGGCCATCTGGCGCGTGGGGCTCGTTCATCGCGACCTCAAGCCGTCCAACGTGATCCTGGGGGCCGACGGTGCCCGCGTCATCGACTTCGGCGTCGTCCAGGCCACCGACGACACCACGATCACCGTCACGGGCCAGAACGTGGGGACCCCCGCCTACATGTCCCCGGAACAGGTCAGAGGCAGGGAGGTGACCGCCGCCTCCGACGTCTTCTCGCTGGCCTCCACCCTCACCTACGCGGTCGCGGGGCAGGCGCCGTTCGGCGAGGGTACGGGCGTCGACGTCCTGCACCGGGTGGCCTTCGAACCGCCTCGGGAGACAGCCCTCAACAAGGTGATGGCCGTCGACGCGGAACTCGCCGCGTTCGTCCGTACCTGTCTGGACAAGGATCCCGAGCGTCGTCCGACACCGGAGACCGTGTTCAGGACCGCCATCGGGCACCAGCTGTCCGCATCGGCAGGCAGCCCACCCCGGTTCACCCGGAAACGCGCACCCGCCCCCGCCGAGCGGCCCGGCAGCCCTGCCGCATCCGCCCCCGGGAATCGCAGAAGACTGGCAGTGGGCGCCGCGGTGGTGGCGGCAGTCGTCGTCGCCGGAGGCATCACCGTGGCGGTGCTGCAAGACAGCGCCGACCAGCCAACGGCCGGTCCTTGGGCTCAGACATCCCCGGCACCGATCGGAGCGCCGACCACGGCACCGAGCAGTTCACCGACGGCTCCCACGGCTTCGCCCTCACAGACCGACCAGGCGGACCAGGCGGCCGAGAAGTCGGCGGCTCCGACACCCACACGGGATCCGGCGACACTCGACATCCGGTCCGACGCGTGCCCCGCCGAGATCGCCTCCGGAGCCCACGGCGACTGCGTCAGCGCCCTACAGCTCCTCCTCGTCGGCTACGGCCTGCACGTCACGGCCGACGGGCAGTTCGGCAAGGACACCCTCGCGGCGGTGAAGACCTTCCAGACCGAGGCCGGGACAGCCGTCAACGGCAAGGTCGACGCACAGACCAAGACGCTTCTCTACGGCCAGCCGCGCGGCCCGGTCAAGTTCGGCGCGCTCACCGTGACCGAGAGCGTCGACGCCGTCCAGGTCGCGAGGTGTCTCGCCGTCGCCACCGGAGGCCTGAACGCGGAGGTCTGGACGTGCAAGGACACAGCCACTCAGAAGTGGGCCCTGCACCGCGTGCCCGGACAGGCCTCCCAGTACATCGTCGTCAACCAGGGCAACCACCGCTGCCTGGACGCCACCGACAAGACCGTCCAGGCCAGGAACTGCGACGGCCAGAGCACCCAGCGGTGGCGGCTCGGCGCCACCGGCTCGTCCGGCGGCAGCACTCTGGTCAGCGTTCCGGACGGCTTCTGCCTCGACGCCGAGGCCGCCACCTCCGGGCAGGACGGTCAGCGGGTCCAGGCGTGGGGATGCGCGGGCAGCACCAACCAGGTGTGGACGTGGTCCTGACGCACACCGCGCCGATGCGCACGCCGAGCCGACCCACGCGCCGACCGAAGGTCCGCCGGTCCGCCTGCCACGCCGCTCTGCTCGTCACGGCGTCTCGTAGCCGGTCCACGCGTGCAGCTTGTCCGGGTTCACCACCAGCCACAGGTCGGTGATCAGACCGCCCCGGACATCCATGGCGAGGACGGCGAAGGTGCTGCCCGCGATGCGGACATCCACGCCGGGGGTGCCGTTGACGTCGTCCTCGACGAGTTGTGGGCGAGCCAGGTGTCGAAGGTCTGTTCGCCTCGCGGGCCCTGCCCGGTCGGCAGTTGGCCGTCGCCCGTCATGGCCGCGCCGGTGGCGCCGGGCAACTTGACCGGCAGCAGCAGGCGGTGCTGGTTCCGCGCCCGCAGCAACCGGCGCACCATGTCGACGAGTTGCTCGACCTGCGGTCCGGCGAGCTCGGGTGCCATGCCCTGCGCCGGGGCGGCGGCGAGGTGTACGAGGTGCTGGGCAGCTTCGCGGGCCGCGACCGGCTGGGTCCGCATCCGGGGCACCATCGCGAGCGGTATCGGGACCCGGTCGAGGATCCGCTCCGCGAACTCGTGGAACTGCGTGGCGCGCAGCACCGTCCACGGCGTCGGACCGCCCGTCACCACCTCCTCCTGGCGCAGTTTCCCCTGGTAGTAGCCGAGACCGACCCGGTCGATGCCGACGATCGACAGCGCGATGTGATGGCGTACCCCGGCCCGCGCTCCGGCGTCCAGGAGGTTGCGGCTGACACTCCCGAAGAACGAGATGGCCTTCTTGCTGCTCGTGGTCGTCACGTTGCTCACGTCGACGACCGCGTCCACGCCCGCCATGGCGGCGTCGAGTCCCGCGCCCGAGACGAGGTCCACACCTCGTGACCGGGCCAGCACCACCGGCTCCTGGCCCGCCGTGGCCAGTTCCTCGACCACGAGCCGTCCGACAAGGCCGGTCCCGCCTGCCACTGCGATCCGCATGCCGGGCCTCTCCTTCGCACTCATGCTGCCGTACGTCATCGGGTGGCGTCCCGTCGAGCGGGCCGCCCCGGCAGCAGAAGCAGCGCTGCCAGCAGGACCAGTGCGGCCAGGAACACCACGTTGAGTACCTGGTCACGTGTCTCGTACATGTCGAGGTGCTGCACGTGATAGCTGAAATGCAGCACGTTGAAGACCAGCCACACCGCGCCGGTCGTCTGGACCAGCCGGTTGTTCCGCACGGAACACAGGGCGATGACCGTCAGGGCGGCCAAGGCCGGGAACATGGCCCCGGCATCCTTCGCGAGGTGTTCGTTGTAGGGGCCCAGCTGAGGCAGCCAGCTCAGTCCGAAGCCCGGGAAGTTCTCGTACCACTCCTTCGGCGCGAAGTAGGCCCAGACACCCGTGTACAGGGCGACCGCGGCCAACAGGCCGAGGGTTGCGTACCGGATTCTCGTGTTCATGCCTCTACGACGAGACAGGGCCCATGGATGTGAGGTGAGCCTCGCCCGGTAGCGTGTCGGGGTGACGGTGAGCGGCGGGTATCGGGAGCTGGGCGAGACGGCCTGGTCGTGGGTGCTGGACCAGGTGCGGGACGACGAGGGGCCGTGGCTGCCGGAGACGGTGCCGGACGATGGCGAGGACGAGGCGCCGGCGAAGGACCGCGACACTCTGTACTCGGGGATCGCGGGCCTGGCCCCCGTGCTGGCTGAGATCGCGCAGTACCGGGAGCTGAGCGAGCGGGAACGGAGCCTGGCGGCGGGAATCGTGGCCAGGCTGTCGGCCCGGGTGCAGGACAAGACGGAACCTTCGCTGTACGACGGGCTGGCGGGCGACGTCCTGGCGCTGAAGCTGCTGGACCCGGGCCGGGAATCGGTCGCGCTGCGACGGCTCTCCGCCCTGGCGACTCCCGAAGGCTGGAAGACCACATTCGAGTTCGAACCGGGTTCGGACGCGCCTTTGAACGACATCATCATGGGCACCGCGGGCGTGGTGCTGACCGCGGTCTGGGCGGGCGGTGACTTCGCGGAGGGGATCGCGGCGACGGGCTGCGAGGCCCTGCTGCGGGTGGCGCACCGCACGGAGGCGGGCCTGGACTGGGGGATCGGGGCGAGCACGGAGTCGCGGGCGCCGAACTACTCGCACGGCACCGCCGGGGTGGCCGCGGCGCTGGCGATGGCGGGCGCGGCGCTCGGCCGGGAGGACTTCGTCGAAGCCGCCGTGCTGGGAGCCCAACACGTCCTGTCCGTGGGCTCGTTGGAGGACGGCGGTTTCATCGTCCCGCACACCATCCCGCCCTCCAAGCGGGAGGTGGAACCGGTGACGTACACCTGGTGCCACGGTCCGGCGGGCACCTCGCACATGTTCTCGGCCCTGTCACACGCGGGCGTGAGCAAGGTGGCGGGCTTCGGAGCCGACGAGCTGCGGCAGCGCTGCATGACGTCGATCCTCACCTCGGGAATCCCGCAACGCCTCCGTCCCGGCTTCTGGGACAACGACGGCCGCTGCTGCGGAACGGCAGGCGTGGGAGACGTCCTTCTGGACGCGGCGCAGGACTGCGACGGGACGGCGCGAGCTGAGACCCTGACACAGGCGGCGCGCGGGATGGGTGACGCCTTGGTGGAGCGGGCGATCAGGGACGAGGCGGGTGCCCGCTGGCGCTTCGTGGAATACCGCCAGGACCCTCCCCTGCTGCCCCCCGGCACGATGTGGATGCAGGGGGCGGCGGGTATCGCCGCGTACCTCCTGCGCCTCGACCGGTTCCTGGAGACAGGCCCGGAGGCTGTGGTGGTGGACCGCCCGGACCAGTGGTGGGCCGTGCCGTCACACCTACGGAGCACGGCCGCGTGACCTGAGGCGAGCGGACACGCCCGTACCGCCCAGCCGACGCTCCCCCGGTCATGATCGATGAGACCGGGGTCACAGATCGGGCGAGGGCAAGGTCACAGCCTCGGCCTCTGCTCCCTCTCAGGAGATCTGACCTAGCATCCGAGCATGACAGTCCTGCCCAACGACGGGCTATCGCTCGCCGCCGAGTTCCCGTCCGCGTCCCATGAGCAATGGCAGAGTCTCGTGGAAGGCGTGCTGCGCAAGTCGGGCAAGGACGTCTCGGGAGCGGCGGCCGAAGCCGCGCTGTCCACCCCGCTGGAGGACGGACTCACCACCCGGCCCCTGTACACGGCGCACGACGAATCTCCGGATCCCGGCTTTCCCGGGTTCGCGCCCTTCGTACGAGGCGGCCGACCCGAGGGAAGCACCGTCGGTGGCTGGGATGTACGGCAACAGCACTCATCGGCCGACAGCGACGCGGTGCTCGCGGACCTGGAGAACGGCGTCACCTCGCTCTGGCTGGTCGTCGGCGAGAGCGGGATCCCCGTGTCGTCCCTCGGCCGAACACTCGACGGCGTCTACCTCGACCTGGCGCCCGTCGTCCTCGATGCGGGACGTGAAGTCGAGTCCGCGGCACGGGAGTTGCTGCGGCTGTACGAGGAGCGAGGCGTCGCCAAGGACGCGGCGCGCGGCAGTCTCGGCGCGGACCCGCTGGGCCACGAGGCCCGTACGGGCGAGGCGCTGGACTTCGCGCCGATCGCCGGTCTCGCGCGACTGTGCGCCGAGGAGTACCCGGGGCTGCGGGCGCTGACGGTGGACGCCCTGCCGTATCACGAGGCCGGCGGCTCGGCCGGGCAGGAGCTGGGCGCCTCGCTGGCAACGGGCGTCGCCTATCTGCGGGCACTGACCGAGGCGGGACTGCCCGCCGAACAGGCCGGTGGCCAGCTGGCGTTCCGGTACTCGGCCACCGCCGACCAGTTCCTGACCATCGCCAAGCTCCGCGCGGCCCGCCGACTGTGGGCCCGGGTCGCCGAGGTGTGCGAGGCGCCGGGCGCGGGCGCGCAGGTACAGCACGCGGTGACCTCGCCGGTGATGATGTCGCGCCGCGACCCGTGGGTGAACATGCTGCGCACGACCGTCGCCACGCTCGCCGCCGGGGTCGGCGGCGCCGACGCCGTCACCGTGCTGCCCTTCGATCACGCGCTGGGCCTGCCGGACGCGTTCGCGCGCCGCATCGCCCGCAACACCTCGACGATCCTGGTCGAGGAGTCGCATCTGGCGCGGGTGATCGACCCGGCGGGCGGCTCCTGGTACGTGGAGCGGCTGACGGACGAACTCGCCCACGCGGGCTGGGAGTTCTTCCAGTGGATCGAGCGCACGGGCGGCCAGGCGAGCGCCCTGCGCTCGGGCCGTCTCGGTCAGGATCTCGCGAACACCTGGGAGGCGCGCAGCGCGAAGCTGGCCAAGCGGCGCGAACCCATCACCGGCGTCAGCGAGTTCCCGAATCTCGCCGAGCGCCTGGTGGAGCGCGAGCCCGCCCCCGAGCGGCAGTCCGGCGGACTCCCGCGAGTGCGGCGCGACGAGGCGTACGAGGCCCTGCGCGCCCGCTCCGACGCCCACCTCGCCGCCACCGGAACACGGCCGCGGGTGTACCTGGCGACCATCGGGCCCGCCGCGGCCCACACCGCCCGGACGACCTTCGCCGCCAACCTGTTCCAGGCCGGCGGCATCGAGTCCGTCTCGGAGGGCGCCTTCGAGGACAGCGGCGCCACCGAGGCCTGTCTGTGCTCCAGCGACGCGCTCTACGAGGAGAGGGCCGGGAGCACGGCCCAGGCCCTCAGGGCCGCGGGCGCCCGGCAGGTGTTCCTGGCCGGCTGTCCTGGGGAGTACACCGATGTCGACGCGTACGTCTTCGCGGGCTGCGACGCCGTCGCCGTGCTCTCCGCCACCCTCGACCGCATGGGAGTGTCCTGATGGGAATCCCCGACTTCTCCGGAATCGAACTGGGGACGCCCACCGCTGACGGCAGCGCGGACGAGTGGCGCAAGGCGCTCGGTGGGGACGAGGCGTTCTGGGAGACTCCGGAGGGCATCGCGGTCAAGCCGCTGTACACCGGCGCCGACCTGGAGGGCCTGGACTTCCTGGACACCTATCCGGGCATGGCCCCGTATCTGCGCGGGCCCTACCCGACGATGTACGTCAACCAGCCCTGGACGATCCGCCAGTACGCGGGGTTCTCGACGGCCGAGGAGTCCAACGCCTTCTATCGGCGCAACCTGGCGGCGGGCCAGAAGGGCCTGTCGGTCGCCTTCGACCTGCCCACCCACCGCGGCTACGACAGCGACCACCCGCGCGTGACCGGCGACGTCGGCATGGCGGGCGTGGCCATCGACTCCATCTACGACATGCGGCAGCTCTTCGACGGCATCCCGCTGGACAAGATGACCGTGTCGATGACGATGAACGGCGCCGTGCTTCCCGTACTCGCCCTCTACATCGTGGCGGCCGAGGAACAGGGCGTGCCGCCCGAGAAGTTGGCCGGGACCATCCAGAACGACATCCTCAAAGAGTTCATGGTCCGCAACACCTATATCTATCCGCCGAAGCCGTCGATGCGGATCATCTCCGACATCTTCGCCTTCACGTCTCAGCGGATGCCGCGCTACAACTCCATCTCGATCTCGGGCTATCACATCCAGGAGGCGGGCGCGACGGCCGACCTGGAGCTGGCGTACACGCTCGCGGACGGTGTGGAGTACATCCGGGCGGGGCGCGAAGCGGGGCTGGATGTGGACGCGTTCGCGCCCCGGCTCTCCTTCTTCTGGGCGATCGGCATGAACTTCTTCATGGAGATCGCCAAGATGCGTGCGGCGCGCCTGCTGTGGGCCAAGCTGGTGAAGCAGTTCGACCCGCAGAACGCCAAGTCCCTTTCCCTGCGCACCCATTCGCAGACCTCGGGCTGGTCGCTGACGGCGCAGGACGTGTTCAACAACGTCACGCGGACGTGTGTGGAGGCGATGGCGGCCACCCAGGGCCACACCCAGTCGCTGCACACCAACGCCCTGGACGAGGCACTCGCCCTGCCCACCGACTTCTCGGCGCGCATCGCCCGCAACACGCAGCTGCTGATCCAGCAGGAGTCGGGCACGACCCGGGTGATCGACCCGTGGGGCGGCAGCGCGTACGTGGAGAAGCTGACGTATGACCTCGCCCGCCGCGCCTGGCAGCACATCGAGGAGGTCGAGGCGGCCGGCGGCATGGCCAAGGCCATCGACGCGGGCATCCCCAAGCTGCGCATCGAGGAGGCCGCGGCCCGCACCCAGGCCCGGATCGACTCGGGGCGCCAGCCGGTCATCGGCGTCAACAAGTACCGGGTGGAGACGGACGAGAAGATCGATGTCCTCAAGGTCGACAACTCCTCCGTACGGACCCAGCAGATCGAGAAGTTGCGGCGGCTGCGGGCCGAGCGCGATGAGCGGGTCTGCCAGGACTCGCTGGACGCCTTGACGCGGGCGGCCGGGGGCGAGGGCAACCTGCTGGAGCTGGCGGTGAACGCGGCACGCGCCATGGCCACCGTCGGGGAGATCTCCGACGCCCTGGAGAAGGTGTACGGGCGGCACGCGGGCCAGATCCGTACGATCTCCGGTGTGTACCGCAACGAAGCCGGCGAGTCCCCGTCCGTGGACCGCACGCGCGCGCTCGTGGACGCCTTCGGAGAGGCCGAGGGGCGCCGCCCTCGCATTCTGGTCGCCAAGATGGGCCAGGACGGTCACGACCGCGGCCAGAAGGTGATCGCCACCGCCTTCGCCGACCTCGGCTTCGACGTGGACGTCGGCCCGCTGTTCCAGACCCCGGGCGAGGTGGCCCGCCAGGCCGTCGAGGCGGACGTACACATCGTCGGGGTGTCCTCGCTGGCCGCCGGCCATCTCACCCTCGTACCGGCGCTGCGGGAGGAGCTGGCGGCGGAGGGCCGCGAGGACATCATGATCGTCGTGGGCGGGGTGATCCCTCCGCAGGACGTGCCGACTCTGCTGGAGATGGGGGCGGCCGCCGTGTTCCCGCCCGGGACGGTGATCCCGGACGCGGCCCACGACCTCGTCCAGCGGCTCTCGGCCGATCTCGGGCACGACCTGTGATCGAGCTCGACACCTACGTCAAGGGCGTACTCGACGGGAAGCGCGCGCTCGTCGCGCGCGCCGTCACCCTCGTCGAGTCCACCCGGCCCCAGCACCGGGCGCTCGCCCAGGAGTTGCTGACCGAGCTGCTCCCGCACAGCGGCCGGGCACGGCGGATCGGCGTCAGCGGCGTACCGGGCGTGGGCAAGTCGACGTTCATCGACGCCTTCGGCACGATGCTCACCGCGCTCGGCCACCGGGTGGCGGTGCTGGCCGTGGACCCGTCCTCCAGCCGTACGGGCGGTTCGATCCTGGGCGACAAGACGAGGATGGAACGCCTGGCCGTCGACCCGGCGGCCTTCATCCGGCCCTCCCCCACCGCCGGCACCCTGGGTGGGGTCGCCAAGGCGACACGCGAGTCGATCGTGGTGATGGAAGCCGCGGGCTACGACGTGGTGCTGGTGGAGACGGTCGGCGTCGGTCAGTCCGAGACGGCCGTCGCGAACATGGTCGACTCCTTCCTCCTCCTGACACTCGCCCGAACCGGCGACCAGCTCCAGGGCATCAAGAAGGGCGTCCTGGAACTGGCCGACGTGATCGCCGTCAACAAGGCGGACGGCCCGCACGAACGCGACGCGCAGGCAGCCGCACGGGAGTTGGCTGGCGCGCTCCGGCTCATGCACGGCAGGGACGCGGCCTGGACACCGCCCGTCCTGAGCTGCAGCGCCCGCGAATCGGCCGGCCTGGACACCGTCTGGGACCGCCTCGAACAGCACCGCACGCTGCTCGACTCGTCCGGCCGGCTCGCCGCCAAACGCCGTGACCAGCAGGTCGACTGGACCTGGACGATGGTCCGCGACGAACTCCTCGGCCGTCTGCACGCCGATCCGGCCGTACGGGCCTTGACGCCCGATCTCGAACGGCAGGTCAGGGACGGCGAGTTGACGGCCACGCTCGCCGCCGAACGCATTCTCCGGACGTTCGGCGGCGAAAGCTCCTGAACCACCCCGATGGCGTCGATGGCGTCGATGGCGTCGATGGCGTCGATGGCCGGAAACGCGAGAGGGCCCCGGATGGTTCCGTGGGCCCTGACTCGTGTGGCGGGTCGTGTCAGTTGGGGGCTGCGACCGGTCGTCCCGCTGCGGCTGTCGCAGGTTTGGGATGGAGCAACCGCTCGGCCAGTTCACCGAACACCAGGCCGAAGCCGCCCCACAGGGTGATCTGTATGGCCAGCGCCGAGACGCGGAAGCGCCACAGCACGGTGGCCGGGAAGTCGGCCGGCACCTCTTGGATGACGGGCAGGAACGCGTACGCCAGTCCGATCGCGACAGCGAAGGCGGCCAGCGCCGACACGGTGGCGTACCAGGTGCCCACCTTCGGGGCGAGCCGCTTGCCCAGGATGGTCGCGGCGATGGCGAGGAGCACGCTGAGCACCATCATCAGCAGGTACAGGGTGGTCCGCTTGCCGATGGTGTCGCCGTTGCCGACCGCGGGCGGGTTGGCGGGGTACTTGAGGAACGGCACGACGTACACCGCGAGCAGCGCGGTCCCCGACAGGAGCAGCGCCGTCGCCCGCGCGCTGAAGCGGCCCACGCGGCCGAGCGCGAAGCAGAAGGCGAGGGCGGCGATGCCACCGAAGGCGACCCCGTAGATCAGGACACCGGTGGCGAGCCCGGCGGTGGACTGAAGGCTGCGGGAGACGAGTTCGACCTCGTGCTCGTGGCCCGAGGCATGGGCCTCCTCGAAGCTGATCGCGCTGTCGACGCTCGGTTCACCGAGGAAGTAGGCGACGATCAGGGCGAGCACGCCGGCGCCGAGGCCGGCGAGCATGCCCCGCACGAGAAGGTTTCTTACTGTTGCGGAGTTCATGGGGTGAGCGGCGTCCTTCGTCAGTGGCAGGGGAAGCCGAGGAGATGGCGGGCGTCGTGCACCCACTCGTGGACTTCCTCGCCGGAGACGACGGAGGTGGCGCCTTGCTCAGCGCCGACGAAGTAGAGCAGGACCAGCATCAGAATGCCGAAGAAGACCGCCCAGGGGGCGATGTCCTTGAGCGGCAGCTTGGCCGGTATGACAGGGGTGGTGGTTGTCGGCTGGGCGACATGCTGCGCCATGGCAGGGCCTCCTCTGGGAGTTCGCGTCCCATCTCGGTGGTGCACTGGACGACGGCCACGGGTCTGACTTGGGGAGCACCCCAGGGGGCGTCCTCTTCACAGTGGCGCGACCGTGCCGGATTCTCACCAGCTTCCGTCTCGCCGTCGTCGATATCGGACCGACGGTACCGTGTGTCGCGTGCATGGCCAAGACCGCACCACCTGGCGTGATCTACCTCTCCCGCCAGGTGACGCGGCCGATGCGACCGGTGGGGCAGCGGTGGTTGAACCCGGGCGGCCGTTTGTCGATGAAGGCGCCCATGCCCTCCTTCTGGTCGGCGGTCGCGAACACCGCGTGGAACAGGCGGCGTTCGAAGCGGACGCCTTCGGTGAGGTTGGTCTCGAAGGCGCGGCCGAGCAGCCGGACGCCGTCCAGGATCACCTGCCGGATGGACGTTGCGTGCCGGCCCATCTTCCGCTCGTTGGGACCGAAGAAGAGGCCGGGGTCCTCCTTGTCGACGAGGAACGCGGAGATGCCGTGCGGGCCGTCCTCACCGGTGCGGGCCAGGACGACCTACACCCGGGAGGCGCCCGCGCCCGAGATGAACTGTTTGACGCCGGTCAGGACGTGATGGTCGCCGTCGCGGACCGCGCGGGTGCACAGGGCGGCAGCGTCCGATCGGGCGGCGCCGGGTTCGGTGAGGCATTGACTTGCTCTTCCTGCTGAAGCAGAGAGATTCTGGCCTTCCCGTCCTGACAGCCGTTCGGCGGTTCGGGATGCACTCAGGAGCCGTCCGGGTCCAGTTCGCGCGCGGGAGCCGCAAATCGCACGGGTGCCCGGAAGCGGGCCTTGCGGGCGGCCCGGCGGAAGGTGGTGAGGACCGCCGGGCCGGCCAGCAGGATGCAGACGAAGTTGGTGACGGCGCGGCCGGTGTCCCAACCCAGCGATGTGGCCAGGTCGAAGGCGAGGTAACGCTGCCACTGCTCGGTGAACGGCAGGCCGGGCAGGTAGGCGATGGAGCTGTTCGGGTCGAGGGAGAAGGGCCAGAAGGAGAGGTTGAGCAGGAAGCCGAAGAGGTAGCCGGAGAGCGAGCCGTAGCCCGCCAGGAGCAGCACCTCGCGCCGGCCGCTCGCCCGGGGCAGGAATCCCGCAAGCATGCCGACGAAGGCGCAGCCGAACATCTGGTACGGCATCCACGGCCCGACGCCGCCCGTGATGAGGGCGGAGGCGAACAGCGAGGTGCAGCCGAGGACGAAGCCGAAGCCGGCGCCGTAGACACGTCCGGCCAGGACGAGGACGAAGAAGACCGTCTCGATGCCCGCCGTGCCGGCGCCCAGCGGGCGCAGGGCCGCGTTGACGGCGGACAGGACACCGAGCATGGCGATCGCCTTGGAGTCGATACCGCCCTCGGCGATCTCGGAGAGCACCACGCACAGGACGAGCACCAGCAGCACACCGAAGATGAGCGGGGGCGCGTAGTTCGAGCCCAAAGCGCCCGGTGGGACGACGAACGGCCAGAAGAACGCGACCACGCCGAGGAACGCGGCGAGTGCCATCACGATCCCGACGCGCGGGGTGAGCCGGATGGCCGGGGCGAATGAGCGCGGGGTCGTCATGAGCCGGAGTCCCCGTCCAGCAGCGGGCGCACCTGATCGACCGTCAAGAAGGGCAGCGGGGCGAGGATCTTCGCCGTCTGCGGGGCGAACACCGGTGAAGCGACGATGACTTCGGTGGTGGAGCCGTCGGCGACGATGTCCCCCTCGGCCATGACGACGACCCGGTCGGCGGCCTGGGCGACGAACTCGACGTCGTGGGTGGCGATGACAACGGCCCGGCCCTCGGCGGCGAGCGCGTCGACGATCCGGGCGAGTTCCGTCTTGGCACGGTAGTCGAGGCCGCGGGTCGGCTCGTCGAGGAGCAGCACCCGGGGCGCGGCGGAGAGCTGGATGGCCAGGACGAGGGCCAGCTTCTGCCCCTCGGACAGATCGCGCGGGTGGGTGTCGTCGGAGATGCCGGGCGCGAGCCGGTCCAGGATGGCGCGGGCCGGCTCCCCGCCGCCCGACTCGGTGTCTGCCTGGGCGAGTTCCTGCTTGACGCTTTCGAGGTAGAGCAGGTCGGCGGGGGTCTGCGGGACCAGGCCGACGGCCTTGCGTGCCTCGGCGGCGGACAGCGTGTGCGGATCCCCGGGGGCGCCGACGACCTTTACCGTTCCGGCGCGGCGCGGTCCCGAGCCCTGGAGGGCCCACAGCAGGGAGGACTTGCCGGAGCCGTTGCGGCCCATGAGCGCGGTGACCTCGCCGCCGTGCAGGTCGAGGTCGACCGCTCGGACGGCCGGGACTCCGTGGTAGGTCACCGTCATGCCACGCGCGGTCAACAGCTGTGCCCTAGGGGTGAGTTGGAACGGACGTACGGGACCGGGCGTGTGTCCGGACAGGCCGGTGCGCAGGGGCGCGGCGGCCCGGCGGGCATCGCGGATGGACAGCGGCAGCGGGGACCAGCCGGCGGCCCGGCCGAGTTCCACGATCGGCGGCGCGATCGTGGACGTACGCAGGATGTCGGCGGGTGCGCCGATCACCGCGCGGCCGTCTCCGGGCAGGTGGACCACTCGGTCGGCGTACTGCACGACCCGTTCCAGGCGGTGTTCCGCCATGAGGACCGTGACGCCGAGGTCGTGGACGAGGCGGGTGACGGCGGCGAGGACCTCCTCGGCGGCCATCGGGTCGAGAGCCGAGGTCGGCTCGTCGAGGACGAGGACACGGGGGTGGGCGGTGAGTACGGACCCGATGGCGACGCGCTGCTGCTGGCCGCCGGAGAGTTCGTACAGGGCCCGGTGGCGCAGGTCGGCGAGGCCGAGCAGGTCCAGGGTCTCCTCGACGCGCTTGCGCATGGTGGCCGGCGGGATCGCCAACTGCTCCATGGCGTAGGCGAGTTCCTCCTCGACGGTGTCGGTGACGAAGCCGTCCAGGGGGTCCTGGCCCACCACTCCTACGACGTCGGCGAGTTCACGCGGTGGATGGTGGGCGGTGTCGCGGCCGTCCACGGTGACTCGGCCGTACAGGGTGCCGCCGGTGAAGTGCGGCACGAGCCCGTTGACCGCGCCGAGGAGCGTCGACTTGCCGACGCCCGTGAGGCCCACGACGAGGCACAGTTCGCCCTCCTCCACGGTGAGGTCGACCTCGCGCAGTGCGGGTTCGGTCGCGTCGTCGTAGTGGACGGTGACCTGGTCGAAGGTGATCACGAGACCTGGCCTCTCTGGACAGGGCTGGGCGGGGGCGCGACGAACCCGGCCGTCCCGGCGAGCAGGATCGCGGCGGTGGGCACCAGGGGCAGGGTGGGCCAAGTCAGCGGATAGAAGGAGGGGTTGAGCGCGGCGGGGTCGTAGCCGAGGTTGCTGTACAGCAGCACGGCGGACAGCACACCGGCGCCGGCGACCGCCCACTCCGGGAGCCGCCAGGGGTCGGGCCGGTAGGTGGTGCGGGTGACCCGGCGTCCGCCCAGCCGCAGCCCCGCCACACAGAGCAGGGCTCCGGCGAGCATCGCGGGCAGCCCGAAGAAGGCCGGGGCGGTCGTGTCGAGCAGGCCGTACGCCCCCGCGCACAGGCCGCACATGCCGAGCAGCATCAACGCTCCGGTGGCGCGGCGCGAGCGGGGCGAGGCGGAGCCCGCCCGGCCGTAGCCGCGGGAGTCCATCGCGGCGGCCAGCCGCAGGGACCGTTCGAGAGCGTCCTCCAGGACCGGGACCACGATGGCCCGCAGCGCTCTGCGCCCCTTGGTGCGTCCGGCCCGCAACTTCCGCGCCCGGGCGACACGTTGGACGCTCTGCACGAGCTGCGGCGCCACGCTGATGGCGACAGTGACCGCGACTCCCAGTTCGTACAGGGCGCCGGGCAGCACCCGCAGCGCCCGTTTCGGGTTGGCCAGGGTGTTGGCGGCGCCGATGCAGCACAGCATGCAGGCCAGCCGTAGCCCGTCGGTGGCGGCGGAGAGCACGGCCTCCAGGGACACCGGACCGCCGATCTGGATGCCCGCGTACCAGTCGGGGGTGGGAATGTGCGGTAGCGAGAAGAGGAAGTGGTCGCGGGGTGTGATGCCGGTGGCGAACACCGCCCGGAAGACGACGCGGATCGCGACGACCGTGAGCGCCAGGTACAGGTAGTACTTGAAGCCGCGTGCCCAGGGCGCCTCCGTACGGCGGGCCGTGATCACGTAGCCGAGCACGGCGAGGACGAGAAACAGCAGCAGCGGGTTGTTGGTGCGGCTGACGGCGGTGGCCAGGGCGAGGGCCCAGATCCACCAGGCCACGGGATGCAGGGTGCGGGGCAGCCGGCGGCCGCCCATGTCCGGTGCGGGGCCGGACACGGGCATGGCCGCTGTCTCCTCAGCGGTCGTACGGGCCACGGCCGGTCACTCGTTACGGCGGCGGAGGCGTGCGGCGAACACGGCCGCCCCGGCGATGAGCGCGACGAGCCCGAGACCCGTGATCACCGGGATGATCGAGCCGGAGTCGTGCTCGGCGTCGGCAGCGGGTGCGGCGTCGACGACCTCGGGGCCGGGGCTCGGCGCGGCTACGGCATCCGGGGTGGTGGCGCTCGCCGACGGCGACGCCGAGGCGCTCTTGGCCGGCTCGGGTTTCTTCTTCGGCGCGGCGGACGCGGACTTCGTGGGCGTGGCCTTCGACTGTTCGGAAGGCTGTTCGGGAGCGGGGCCCGTGTCGACGTCGGGCGGCAGTTGGGGCGCCTTGTCGGTGGCGGCGGGCTTGGCCGCGGCGCCCTGCGGCCTGGTGTTGCGGGCGCGTAGCTGGTCCGGGGTGACCGTCGGCTTTCCCTCGGTGCCCTCGACGTTCGTACCGCCGAACTTCCACAGGTCGACGCTGCCGGGCCTGGGCTTGTAGAGCATGGCGCCGAGTTGGCTGTATTCCCAGTCCTTGTCCCCCGGGTCGGCGTGCCAGTACGACCAGTACGCGGACGCCGGCGGAGTGAGGACGCAGTCGTCCTCCCGTGGGGTCGGGTACTGCGTGCCGTTCTGATGACCGCTGTAGCCGATGCGGCAGATGAAGGCCGACCCGTCGTGTCCGGTGCCGGTGGTGCTCCAACCGCCCTGGTTCAGCAGCTCGTACCCCGTGGTGGGTGTCGTACCGCAGGAGCGGAGGATCGGGCCGCCCCAGTGGCTGAAGTCGACGGCGAGCACCACGCCGGAGGTGGTGGTGCACCGGCCGATCGGCTGGGGGTCAGCTGCGGCCGAGGCGGCGGTCGCGCCGAGCGCGGCAGCCGTCAGACCCAGGGCCGCCGCGAACCGGAGAGCCAGGCCTGGAGCGGAGAGACGTGTCATCGCTGCTCCTGGGTGCCGGCGCGGCGGCGGGCGGCCACGGTCGTGCGCCATCCGGCGAGGACGAGCAGCGCGGCGATGGCGGCGAGGGCTCCGGCCTGGACTCCGGTGGATGCCAGGTTCCCGCCCGTTCCGCCGTTCGCGGATGTCCCGCCGTCGGTGCCGCCAGGGGTGACGATGTCCGGGGTCGTGGTGCTCGGGCTCGGCGTGGGCTGCGGCGAGGTGCCCGCGAGGCTGCGCTCCAGCTCGCCGAAGGAGATGCCAGTGGCTCCGCTCACCGCCTGGGTGGAGGCCCGCAGGTCGGAACCGCGCTGCCCTTCCTCGGCGACGTTGAAGCCACCGTCGGAGTTCTGCTGCGCCGCCAGGAACTTCCGCGCCTTCGCGATCTCGCCGGAGTACGTCCCGGCGTCCAGCGACAGGCCCTGCACCGCGAGTGCGGCCGAGTTGACGGAGTTGCCCGCGGCGCCCGGGAAGCCGCCGCCGGACAACTGCTTCGAGGCGATCCACGCGAGGGCTTCGGTGACGGCCTCGTCGTGGCCGCCTGCCAGGTCCAGGGTCATCGCCGCGATGGCGGTGGAGTCCACGTCGTAGTCGTCGGTGGACGGGATCAGACTGGGCCAGGCGCCGCTGTCCTGCTGGAGGCCGGCCAGGTAGGAGACCGGTTCCTCGGCCGCCGCCTCCTCACCCGCCCGCAGCTGCGCCATGACCGCCAGGGACTGGGCGAAGACGGACGGGGCGTAGGTGTAGGCGCCCTTGGCGGCGCACGAGGGGTCGGGTGCGGTACTCGGCTTCTCGCATACGGCCTTGTCCAGGGCCGCGATCAGGTCCTGACCGCCGAAGTCGCGAGGGTCGCGGCCCACGGCCTCGGCGAGCAGCGCGGTCTTGCCGATGGCCCCGCCGACCGGGTACGGGGTGCCGACGCCGGTCCAGTCGTGCACGGTTCGGCCTTCGCCGTCCTTGCCGCCCTGGTCCAGGAAGTCGACGATGCCGCGCAGCTTGGCGTTGTCGAGGCCGGTCGCGGCGAGCGCGTAGGCGCCGTCGATGGTCAGACCGAAGTCGGCGCGGGAGGTGCCGGGACCGGCCGCGTAGTACTGGCCCTGCTGGAGGTTGGCGGCGCTCGTGAGAT
Source organism: Streptomyces sp. NPDC093544 (assembly GCF_040683495.1). Classification (NCBI taxonomy): domain Bacteria; kingdom Bacillati; phylum Actinomycetota; class Actinomycetes; order Kitasatosporales; family Streptomycetaceae; genus Streptomyces; species Streptomyces sp. NPDC093544. The sequence goes on from NZ_JBFBEA010000006.1 coordinate 70,416, forward strand.
AGGCGACGCCCTTCTTCAGGTCGGGGCCGTCGCCGGGCGGGGTGGTGCCGGGGGGCTCGGAAGTGACCGGCGGGTCGGTCGGCTCGGGTTCCTCGGTGGTGGTCAGGACGGCCAGGCTGGTGCGGGCACCGGCCAGGACCGCCGCAGGCGTCGGGTAGAGGGACGGCTCGGTGGCGCCCTCCTCGAACCCGAAGCCGCCGCCGTCGAGTTGCTGCCGCGACAGCCAGCCGAGAGCCGCGTCGGCGCGAGCGGTGTCACCGAGGGTGCGCAGGGCCTGGGCGGCATAGGCGGTCGCGGCGACGCTGCCGGTGGTGGCGCCGGTGTAGCCGGGGAAGGAGCCGTCCTCGCGCTGGGCCTTGCCCAGGTAGGTACGGGCCTTGCCCACAGCCTCGTCGTGGCCGCCGGCCTGGTGCAGGACCAGGGCGACGAGGCCGGTGGTGGCCGGGTCGCCGTCGCAGTACTCGCCGGGCCGGATGAGGATGCCGGTGATGCCGCCGTCCTGGCACTGAACCTGAGTGAGACGGTCGACGGCGGTGGCCGGGGGCTGCTTCCCGGCGCGCAGCAGCGCCAGTACGGACAGTGCTTGTCCGTCGGTGTAAGTGGCGTTCTGAAAGTCGCCCTTGGCGGTGCAGCCGGGTGTCGGCTCGCCGGACTCGGGGCCGGCCGCGCACACGTTCTTCACGAGGTCGCCGGTCAGGTCGTGGCCGTCGAAGTCGGCCGGGTCGCCCTCGGTGATCTCGGCGAGCAGGGCGAGACGGGCGGCGGCGGTGGCGTCCGGGGCCTGGTCCTTGCCCGCCGGGTAGGCGTAGGCATCGGTGTGGGCGGCGAGGAAGGCGGTGACCTTGTCGAGGGCGGGGCTCTTGCCGTCGGCGGCGGCCAGCGCGTAGGCCGTCTCGGTGGTCAGCAGGTAGTTGGGCGTCTCGGCGCCCGCGTCGACGATGCGTTCGCCGTCCGTCAGGCGTCCCTTGAGCCAGGTCGCGGCGGCGGTCACGTCCACCTCGCCGGGTGCGCCGGTGGGTGTGCCGCTCGGATCGGGGGTGCTGCCGCCCTCTGCGCGGACGTCGTCGGGGCTGAAGGACGGCTTGCCCGTGCTGCCGCCGACATCGGTGCCGCCGAACACCCAGGCGTCGACGTCGCCGTCCTTGAGCCTGCGGTCCATCGCGCCGTACTTGCTGTAGGTCCAGTCGTCCTGGCCGGGCGAGGCGGTCCAGTAGGACCAGTAGGCGGTGGCCTGCGGGGTCAGGACGCACGGCTCCTTGTCCGGAGTCGGGTACTGCGCACCGGAGTTGAAGGAACCGAAGCCGATGCGGCAGATGAAGGCCGGGCCGTCGTGCTCGGTGCCCGTGGTGCTGAAGCCGGCCTCGCGGAGCAGTTCGTAACCGGTGGTCGGGGTGGTGTCGCAGCCGCGCTCGGTCTTGCCGCCGAAGGGCCCGAAGTCGACGGCGACGACGGCGCCCTCGGTGGCGGTGCAGTCGCCGATCGGATCGGCGGCCGCGGGTGTCGTCGTGAGGAACATCACGCAGGAGGCCAGCAGGACCAGCAGCGCCGACGCGAGTGCCGCCACGGGCCCGGGTCGCGTGCCCGTCCGCCCGTCTCTTCGCTCTTCGGTCCCCACCACGGCCCCCTCGTCACCTGCCCGGCGCGAACGAGAACGTGGCTGAAAGCCCCCGCCGCGAGGGGAGAACCCTGCGCGCGGAAGGCGGTCGCACCACGCCGTAGTCCGCGACGGCGTCTGTTGCTGATGAACACGCTCCAGGTGTTCCGGCTCGCCCGATGAAATCGGGCCCACGGTTGCGGGTCAGCGCCGGGTTTCGACCGGCTTCCCCTGGAACTTGTTGCGTATCAGGCGGATTTGAACATGGTTCACCGAGAGCGTCAAGGTGGGGCACAGGTCAGCACAGGGATTGTCCGGAGCACCACTGGCAACGCGGTTGCCGGTCGAGTACCGTCCGGCACTGCCGAGTGGGGGAACCCGGTGGGAGTCCGGGGCTGACGCGCAGCGGTGTGGGGTGGCGGAGGAGCCGTCCCGAGCCCGAATGCCCAGGCGGCGAAGCGTCATCAGCCGGTCCACGCGTTTCGGACACCGGCCACGCCCGCTGCTCCGCCGGCCGCCACGGCCGCGCACGGGGTCGGGCCGGCGTCCCTCATCCCAGGAGCAGGCATGCCCCGTACCGCATCCACGCCCTCGAATTCGCTTTCGTCATTCCAGCGTCCCGCGCTGGTCGCGGCCGCCGTACTCGGTGCGTTCGCACTGACCGCATTGCCCGCAGCTGCCACCTCCACCCCCGCGCAGATCGCCACTTCGAAGACGAACGGCGGCGCGTATCTCAAGGCCCTTCAGGCGGCGGATGGTTCGTACGCCGGCTCGGGGCTGTCCAACGAGTGGGCGTTCAGCGCGTTCGCCGCCGCGGGCACCGCCGCCGTGGACGTCACGCCCGGCGGCGACGCGAGCAAGAACGCGCGAACCGTCTACCGCAACCTGCTGTCCACCAGCGGCTGGCCGTCCTCCTCCCCCGTGGTCACCGACTACGAACGCGGCACGCTCAACGCCTACGCCGCCGGCATCGACCCGGCCCGCGTCTCGGCCTCCCGCAACCTGATCTCCGACATCTACGGGTACTGGCAGACCGCGGAGACCGGCTACTTCGGCCCGTCGGCCAACTTCAACGGCACGGTGTTCGCCGCCCTCGCGCTGAACGGTGCCAAGACCCAGTCCGGCCAGGTCCGCATCCCGCAGTCCCTGCGCGACGCGGTCGTCACCCGCGTCCGCGCCAACCAGCACAACGACGGCGGCTGGAACTACAGCAAGGCCGAAGGCAACGCGACCCAGTTGGCCGCGGCGAGCGACATCGACATGACCGGCGCGGCGATGGCCGCCCTGTGCGTGTCCGGCGTGCCGAACACCGACGCCGACATCGTCCAGGCCAAGACCTTCCTCAAGGGCAAGCTGGTGGCCGGCAGCGGCGCCTTCAACGCCATGTTCGGTGTCAACACCGACTCCAACGGCTGGGCCGTCTCGGGCCTCAACGCCTGCGGTATCAACCCGCAGACCGGCGACTTCCTCACCTCGATGGGCAAGACCCCGGTCGACTTCCTCATCGCCCAGCAGATCAACCCCGGCGGCGGCTTCAAGTACCTGCCGAGCGACACCCAGCCGTCCGCGTACGCCTCGATCGACGCGGTACGGGCCGTCGTGGGCGGCGGCTTCACGGCCGCCCCGCCCGTTCCGGCCACATCCGGGGCGCCGCAGTGGGTGAGCCAGGGCACCTTCACCTCCGGTACGGCGACGAAGCTGGCGCTGACCGTGGATGACGGCGCCGGCGGCCTCAAGGTCTGCTCGGTGTCCCTCACTCCGACCGGCACCACGACGACGCTGGGCGCGGTCCTCGACGCGGCGATCGGCGCCGCCACCCCGTCGGGCTGCGTGACCGGAGTGACCCCCTCGTCCGGAACCGGCACGATCACAGCCGTCAACGGCAAGGCGAACAGCGGGGCGAACACCTTTAAGGTGAGCGTGGACGGCTCGTCTTTCGGGAGCGCGGTCCGCGGGCAGGTGATCAACGTGGGTGACACCATCGCGTTGCGCTGGGGGGCGTAAAGCCTGCGCGGGCGCCCGGAGACCGTGAGCGGCCCGGAGACCGTGAGCGCCGGGAGACCGTGAGCGCCCAGGGTCCGTCCGGCGGATCCGGTCGGAGGGGCACAACGGTGTCCTAGAGTCGCGGTGTGCGCATCGTCTCCCTGCTGCCCGCCGCGACCGACATCGTCGCCGAGCTCGGCCTCATCGCGCAGTTGGCCGGCCGGTCCCACGAGTGCGACTGGCCTCCCGAGGCGGTGGCCGGCGTACCCGTGGTCACCGGCGCGGACTTCGCGCCGGACGACCTCAGCAGCCGCGAGATCTCCGACGCGGTGGGCGGTGCGACACACTCCGGGTCGTCGCTCTACACGCTCGACACCGACGCGCTGGCCGAGCTGCGGCCGGACGTCGTGCTCACCCAGGACCTGTGCGACGTGTGCGCCGTCTCCTACGCGAAGGTGACCAGGACCGTGCGTCTCCTCGACGCCGACACCCGGGTCCTCAGCCTGGAGCCGCGCACACTCGACGACGTACTGGACTGCCTGGTCACGGTCGGGGATCTGCTCGGCGTGCGGGAGCGCGCCGAGCAGCGGAGGGCCGAGCTGCGGGAGCGCCTCGACCGGGTACGCCGGCTGACGGCGGGCCGGGCCCGGCCCCGGGTCGTGGCGATCGAGTGGCTCGATCCGCTGTGGCCCGCCGGACACTGGGTGCCCGAACAGATCACGTGCGCCGGAGGCGAGCCGCTGCTGGCCACTCCCGGGGAGCACACCAAGCCCATGACGTGGGACGCCGTGCGCGCGGCCCGCCCGGACGTCGTCCTGGTTCTGCCGTGCGGTTTCCCGCCCGAACGGACTCTGCGTGAGCAGGAGTTGCTCACCGGACTGCCGGGCTGGGCGGAGCTGCCCGCCGTACGCACGGGCAGTGTGTGGGTGCTGGACGGACCGGCCTACTTCAACCGGCCCGGCCCGAGGGTCGTCCGCGGCGCCGAGGTTCTGGCGCACGTGCTCCACGGGGTGCGGGCCGGGGACGCGGTGACGGCGGCCGAGGCGCGGCCCTTACAGGGCGCCCCGGCCGCTGACGGACCGAACGGATCAGATGGACCGGATAGACCGAACCGACCGGGTAGACCGAACGGACCGGAAACGGGCTAGAACGCGGTCCAGGTGAACGCCACCTCGTCGCCGGTGTTCAGCTCGAACTGGCAGCCGCCGACCGGTATCGACGTGCCGTTCACGGAGATGTTCCAGTAGGCGACGCCACCGCCGTCGACACCCTTGATGCTCTCGACGAGGTAGTCGTCGAACGAGGCGTACCAGGTGCCGTCCCAGGTGAAGTGCCGCTTACGGGCGGCGTCGTCGAGGGCGGCGGTCGGCGTCGGGACGGCGCTCGGGTGGGCGCCGCCGTTGGTGCCGTCGCATCTGTGGGTGCCCCCGGCGGCCGTCGTCACCTCGTGGCCCTTGGTCCTGATCTTCCCGTGGAACACAGACCCGTCCGGGCCCTGCACGGTCAGCGCCACCTTCACGGCGGCGTTCGTGTCCGTCACATCCTGGGTGAGCGCGACGGCCGGGGCAGAGGTGAGGGCGAGAGACAGGGCGGCGACGGCGACAAGCGCGCGGCGTGCGGGTTTCCGGTGCAAAACGATGCCTTCCTCGGCGTGGGCGGCCCGCAGCCTGAGCTGTCGGCTTCGCGCTGCAGACCATGACAGTGGAAGCGGTGCACGACGTACGCCGGGTGCTCCGACTCGCGGCCGAGAAGGCCGCACACGGTTGCAGGTCAGCGCCGGACTCCCACCGGCTTCCCCCGGTCGTACGCGGCTTCGACTCGCCCTTGAGCAGGTCGAAGCCCGGGCATCGTACGGTCGGCAGGCTCGCTCGGCCAGTGGGCCCCTCTCCGTCAAACACTCCGTCAGGCCGCGCTCGTCTCCTCGTGGCGCTGCTGTATCCGCGCGATGACGCGCTCCCGTCCCAGCCTCTTGGCCTGCCGGAGCTTGGCTTCCGCGGCGAGCACCGGAATCCAGAACAACCAGCCCCACAGGCTGAAGTCCACCACTCCGCTCCACACCAGCGTCTTGTTCAGACCGAACGACAGGACGAACGTCAGCACATACGCCGCTACCCGATGGGCAAGAAGCAGGCGTAGCGGTGCGTTTCGGGGCCCTTGCAGGAGCTCGACCGCCGCGGCCAGTTCGGCGGCGTGGAGGTCTTCGCCAAAACCCTCGCCGAACTCGCCGCGGGCGGCTTGCCGCAGCGCTTCGGTGACCAGCACGCTCTGGTCGGCGACGGCTTCCTGTTCAGCCTGCCCCTGAAGGGCACTTGACTTCACGTCGTCCCAGTAGCCGCGTCCGGCCCAGCCGGTCGCAGCGTCGACTCGCTCGCGTTCGCGCGACCCGGGCGGCGCCAACTCCTCGATCCTTGCCTGCAAGGGCACCGCACGGTTCGAGCGCCCCGGGTAGGCGAAGGCGTCGGCGCGAAGGCACAACTCCAGATACGACACCAAGAGCCCGAGATCGTCCGGTGCGAGCGCGAGTCCCTGGCGATACGCGGCCTCGGCCTCGGCGTCGTGGTCGTCCTCGTCCTCCGCGGCGTGTGCCTGCCCGAGCCAGCGGAAGAGAACGGGATCCGGCCCGCACTCCTCGAGTCCCGCCTCCGCCGTTGTCCTCACAGCGGCATAGCCGCCCACTGCGAAAAGCTCGGAGCACCGCTCTGTGTACTGCTGCCGTTCCACGTCCCCACCCCAGTCGTCCGAACAAGCACCTTCCGTAGTGATCAGTACCGCTGTCAATATCTGCTTGATCACGATGCGCAGGTCAACGACGTGCGGCGGGCAGGTTCACGGGCGGCGGGGCCCGCTAGGACGAACTGGCGGTGGGGCCCATGCCGCGCAGTTGCTGGATGGTTCCGCCGAGCTTCGCGCGGAACGGCTCGAGCATCTCCTCGGGCGCGGTGACGACCCAGCGCGAGCCGACGAGGTACTTGCCCCCGTAGACGCTGGCGGTGTCCAGCCAGGTCAGCTTGTACTTCTCCTCGGGGAAGGTCGTGATGGCGTAATCCGCGTTCTCGGTGTGGCAGACACCCACGCGCAGTTCGTCCGCCTCGGTGCGGATCGTCACCTTGCACCCGGTCAGGTTGGCGATCACCTCGACCTTGGCCGGCGCCACGACCGCGGCCGAGGGGGCGGCGATCTTCGCCTGCCCGCGGTCCGCGGCGGTGTCGTCCTCGCCACCACTGCAGGCCGTGGCCAGCGGGAGAAGGGCCAGGCTTCCGGCGAGTGCGGCGCCGCGTGCCAGGTTGCGGCCGGTGTGTCCTCGCGATTGCTGCTGGGGCACGTCGCCTCTCCGTCTCGGGACTGCTTCTGCCCGCGAGGGCGGACAGACGTACTCGACGAGGGATACGGACGAACACCGGTGGCCGTTCACCACGTAAGCCGGGCGCAGGGCCATCGTCGTCCCGCTCGTCAACCCCCGCCCCACGCCTGCCGGATAGGGTGCCGGGACCAGTGCAGAAGGAGAACAAGCAGATGACTCGGGTTGCGGCGTTCTCGGCGGGCTCCTGGGGTACGACGATGGCGGCCGTGTTCGCCGACGCCGGCAACGGAGTCCTCGTGCACGCCCGGCGCTCCGAAGTCGCCGACGCGATCAACACGCGCCACGAGAACCCCGCCTATCTGCCGGGCGTCGTTCTCCCGGACGCGCTGCGCGCCACCACCGACCCCGCCCAGGCACTCACCGGCGCCGACCTGGTGCTCCTGTCGATCCCCGCCCAGACCCTCCGCGCCAACCTCGCCGCCTGGGCCCCGCTGATCGAACCGCGTGCCGTGGTGATCAGCCTCATGAAAGGCGTCGAGACGCACTCCGGACTGCGCATGAGCCAGGTGATCACCGAGGTCACCGGTATTCCCGACGAGCGCGTCGCGGTCATCTCCGGCCCCAACCTCGCCCGGGAGATCGCCGCGCGCCGGCCCGCCGCTTCCGTCATCGCCTGCCGCGACGAGACCGCCGCCAAGAACATCCAGGCCGCCTGCCACACCCCCTACTTCCGGCCCTACACCGCCACCGACGTCGTCGGCTGCGAACTCGGCGGCGCCGTGAAGAACGTGATCGCCCTGGCAGTGGGCCTCGCGACCGGCATGGGCCTCGGCGACAACGCGAAAGCGCTGCTCATCACCCGTGGCCTCGCCGAGACCTCGCGCCTGGGAACCGTCCTCGGCGCCGACCCGCTGACGTTTTCCGGGCTCGCCGGCGCGGGCGACCTCATGGCCACCTGCTCTTCGCCGCTGTCCCGCAACAGAACCTTCGGCGAGCGCCTGGGCCAGGGCCTCACGGTCGCGGAGGCGACCGTCGCCACGAACCAGACCGCCGAGGGAGTCAAGTCCTGCCGGGCGATCCTCGACCTGGCCCGCGGCCACGGCATCGAGATGCCCATCACCGAAGTCGTCGCATCCGTCATCGACGGACACTCCACGGTCAAGGAAGCGGCCGGCCTGCTCATGGCGCGCACGCCCAAGACCGAGCGGTAGATCAGCTCGCTCAACCCCGAAGAACCCGGCGACCCCGGCGACCCCAAAACACCCCAGAAACCCCAGGCACCCCATAGGAAAAGGGCCCTCACAGGCTCTCGCCTGCGAAGACCCTTCGCACCGTCGGGACGACAGGATTTGAACCTGCGACCCCTTGACCCCCAGTCAAGTGCGCTACCAAGCTGCGCCACGTCCCGATGCGTTTCACCCGCGGTGACCCGCGTGATCGTGCGAACAGAACTTTACCCCACCCCGGGGGCTGCTCCGTTAATGGCACAGGCGCGCGACAATCGGGGTATGAGCGGGACATCTGAGGTTCGGCAGGGCAGCGGGCGGGATCGGGACCCGGACGGGCGGGCGCGGAACGCCCGGCCGCGTGACGGGCTGGGGCGGCCGCTGCCGTACGGGGCGGCCGGTGTGGAACGGCAGCCCGAGGGCCTCGTGCGCAGTCCCGAGGAGACCGTCGCCGAGGCGCAGACGCTGCTGGACGGGGGGAAACCGTTCCACGCGCACGAGGTCTTCGAGGACGCCTGGAAGGCGGGCCCCGAGGAGGAGCGTGCGCTGTGGAAGGGACTGGCCCAGCTCGCCGTGGGGCTCACGCACGCGGCCAGGGGCAATACGACGGGCGGTGCTCGGCTGCTGCGGCGCGGTGCGACGGCAGTGGAGGGGTGGGCCTCGGGGACCGGCCGGGCACGCCCCTACGGGCTGGGCCTCGCGGAACTGGGCTCCTGGGCAAGGGATTTGGCGGTATCGGTGGAGCGGGACGGTACGGCGATCAGCGCCACGGCCTGGGCCCCGCGGCTGCGCGGACGCCGCGCCTGACGAAACCGCGCCCCCTCCTCGCTCCGGGTGCGGTGGTTCCACTGTCAGTGGTGTGCGGCAGACTCTGGGTGTGCGAAAGATTCATGTCATCGGGATCGGGGCGGGTGACCCCGACCAGCTCACGCTTCAGGCGGTCAAGGCGCTGAGGGACACGGACGTGTTCTTCATCCTGGACAAGGGCGAGGTGAAGGCCGACCTCGTCCAGCTGCGCCGTGACATCCTCGACGCGCACATACCAGAGGGGACGTACCGGCTGGTCGAGGCACGCGACCCGGACCGGGATCGGTCCGCCGGGGGTGCGGCGTACTCGCCGGCGGTCGGGGACTGGCGCAGCGCCCGCGCCGAGATCTACCAGCGCCTGATCTCCGAGGAGCTGGGCGAGGAGGAGAGCGGCGCGTTCCTGGTGTGGGGCGATCCCTCGCTGTACGACAGCACGCTCGGCATCCTGGAGGAGATCCTGGACCGGGGCGCGGTGTCGTTCACGTACGACGTCGTGCCCGGGATCAGCAGTGTGTCCGCGCTGGTCGCCCGGCACCGCACGGGCCTCAACCGGGTCGCCCGGCCCGTCCAGATCACCACGGGCCGCCGCCTCTCGGAGGGCTTCCCGGACGGCGTCGACGACGTGGTCGTCATGCTCGACGCCCACCAGGCCTTCCGGCAGTACGCCGACGAGGACATCGACATCTACTGGGGCGCCTACATAGGCACCCCCGACGAGATCCTCGCCTCGGGCCCCATTGCCGAGGCGGCCCCCCGCATCGAGCGGCTGCGCGCCGAGGCCCGGGAGCGCAAGGGATGGATCATGGACACGTATCTGCTCCGCAGGCATCCGAAGGGGTAACACGCTCGGCTGGGGCGAGGGCTGTACGCCGGGCGGGTCGTCCCGCATGCACACGGCGCACGCCGGTGTGAAGGTGACGATTGTGACGACCACCAAGGAATCCGTGCCGCCCGCCGCGGAGGCGCCCGCACCGCCGGTGCTGGACAAGCGGCGCCGCAATGTCGTCTTCGTGACGATCATGCTGGGCATGCTCCTCGCGGCCCTGGACCAGACGATCGTGGGGACCGCCCTGCCGACGATCGTGTCGGATCTCGGCGGCGCGGCGCACATGTCGTGGGTGGTGACGGCGTACCTGCTGGCGGAGACCGTCTCCACCGTGCTGGTCGGCAAGTTCGGTGACCTGTTCGGCCGCAAGGTGGTCTTCCAGGCCTCGGCGATCATCTTCATCAGCGGTTCCTTCCTGTGCGGCCTCTCGCCGAACATGACGATGCTGATCCTCTGGCGCGCGGTCCAGGGCATCGGCGCGGGCGGTCTGATGGTCACCGCCATGGCCCTGATCGCGGATGTCATTCCGCTGCGGGAGCGCGGCAAGTACCAGGGCGCGATCGGTGCCGTCTTCGGCGTGGCCACCGTCATCGGGCCGCTGCTCGGCGGTCTGTTCACGGACCACCTGACCTGGCGCTGGGCTTTCTACGTCAATGTGCCCATCGCGATCGTCGTCGTCATCGCCGCGGCCCGCACCATTCCCGTCGTGAAGTCGGTTACCCGCCCCGTCATCGACTATCTGGGCATCGCGTTCGTCGCGATCGGTGCCAGCGCCCTGATCCTGGCGACCAGCTGGGGCGGCAACCAGTACGCCTGGGGTTCGGGCATGATCATCGGCCTGTTCGCGGGCGGTGTCATCGCGCTCGGCCTGTTCTGCTGGGTCGAGACCCGCGCGGCCCAGCCAACTCTGCCGATGCGCCTGTTCGCCAACCCCGTCTTCACGGTCTGCTCGGTCCTCAGCTTCATCGTGGGCTTCGCGATGCTCGGCGCGATGACGTTTCTTCCGACGTATCTGCAGTACGTCGACGGCGACTCGGCCACGGTCTCCGGCGTCCGCACCCTGCCCATGGTCATCGGCCTGCTCATCGCCTCGGTCTTCAGCGGCAACGTGGTCAGCAAGACCGGCCACTACCGGATCTTCCCCATCGTCGGCTCGCTGGTGATGGGGGTGGGGCTCTATCTGCTCTCGCTGATGGGACCGCAAACCAGCACCTGGCTGGCGTCGCTGTACATGTTCGTGCTCGGCGTCGGGATCGGCCTGTCCATGCAGGTGCTGACAATCGCTGTGCAGAACACCGTGCCCTACTCCGACCTCGGCACCGCGACCTCCGGCGTCACGTTCTTCCGTACGCTGGGCAGCTCTTTCGGGACAGCCGTCTTCGGCACGATCTACACCAACTCCCTGAAGCCGAACCTCACCGACGGGGTCGCGGCGGCCACGCGCACCGGCGCGGCGGATCCAGCCACGATCGCCCAGGCCTCGCAGAGCCCGGAAGGGCTGAAGAAACTGCCGTCGGCGGCGGCCGAACCCATCATCAACGCGTACGCCGACACGCTCCAGACCGTCTTCCTCTGGACGGTCCCGGTCGCGATCCTCGGCTTCATCGTGGCCCTTTTCCTCAAGCAGGTGCAGCTGCGCGACAGCGCGCGGATGGGGTCGACCGACATGGGTGAGGGCTTCGCGTCCCCGTCCAGCGCCGATTCGCGGCGAGTCCTGGAAGCGTCCGTCGGAAAGATCATCGGCGGTACGGAGCTGGACACCGCGCGCCGCATCGTCACCGATTCCGACACCCGCCTCGATGTGGCCGGGGCGTGGGCCGTGATGCAGGTGGAGCTGTTCACCCGGATGGTCGGCCATGCGAGTCTCGGGCTGATCGCCGCCCGGCGTCGGCTGCCCCCGGAGGTCCTCGTACCGGTCTTCGACCGTATGGTCGAGGAGGGCTACCTCACCCGCGACGGCTCACTCCTCTCGCACACCGCGGCGGGCGAACGGGAGGCGCAGGTCCTCGGCAAGGCGTGGGGCAGCTGGCTCGCCCAGCGTGTGGAGCAGGACATCGGCCGCCCGTCGGGCGAGGACCTGCGCGCCGCCGTCGACTCCATCGCCAAGCGTCTGCTGGTCGAGGACCTGTCCAATGGCCTGCCGTCCGGCCGGCAGCTGGAGCCGGCCTCCGGCGCACCCGGCTGACGTGCCCGTCAGCGCGCGCCGAGGTCCAGCCTGGCCAGGGCCGACGCGACGTCCGGGACCGCGCTCACACCGTCCGGAAGGGGCGGGCGGCGTACGACGACCACCGGAAGGCCGAGCTCACGTGCGGCCACGAGCTTCGCCGCCGTCGCCTCTCCCCCGCTGTCCTTGGTCACCAGTACGTCGATGCGTTGCTCGCGCAGGAGAGTCCTCTCGCCGTCCACCGTGAACGGACCGCGCGCCAGCAGCACTTCGATGTTCGGAGACAATGGCGGTTCCGGCGGCTCCACCGACCGTACGAGAAAGTGCAGTTCGGACAGCTCCGTGAAGGCGGCGAGGCCCAGGCGGCCCGTGGTGAGGAAGACGCGACGGCCCAACTCCGGGAGCAGCGCGGCGGCTTCGGCGAGGGAGGCCGCCGAGTGCCAGCGGTCGCCAGGGCCGGGGCGCCAGCCGGGGCGGCGCAGCACCACGGCCGGAACTCCGGTCGCCGCCGCGGCCCGAGCCGCGTTCGCCGTAATGCCCGTCGCGAACGGGTGCGTCGCGTCCGCCACCGCATCCACACGGTGTTCGCGCAGCCACCGCGCCAGACCGTCCGCCCCGCCGAATCCGCCGATCCGTACCTCCCCGTCGAGCGCTCCGGGCCGGGACACGCGCCCCGCCAGCGACGTGGTCACCCGCACAGCGGGGCTCGCCGCCAGCCGGGCGGCGAGTTCTCGCGCCTCGGTGGTGCCGCCGAGGACCAGGACGTGGGGGGACATGGGATCGAGCGTACGGGGCGCGCCATCTCCGACGATCGCGCGTCGACGACCTTTGCGGCCTTCACACCGGCGACGAGCGACGCGGCGAGTGCGTATCTGCGCTCCAGCCACACAGGCATCTGGCGGTCGTCAAGAACGTCCCCACCAGACCCTCTATTTCCTGCTCACTTCGGGCGGATCCGCGCTCTACGGCCAGATCGCGCTCGCCTCGCTGATGAGCCCGGAGATGACGTGGACGGAGGAGGCCCGCGTCCGGCTCTACGCCGAGAACGTGGCCGAAGTCCTCCTGAACGGTCTGTCGTTGCCGAACTGAACCGCCCGCCCGGTCAGCGCAGCAGCAGCTGCGCTCCGCCCACCACCGTCGCCGCGATCACCAGCCGCTCGAAGAGCCGCTGGTTGATCCGGTTCACGGCCCACTTGCCCAGAGCGGCCCCCGGCAGCACGAAGGCCGCCAGCGCCGCGTCCAGGAGCAGCGAGTTCCCGTCGATCAGGCCGAGGCCCACGCTGAACGGCACCTTCGACACGTTGACGATCAGGAAGAAGAAGGCGGAGGTGCCCAGGAAGCCGAGCTTCCGGAAGCCCGCTGACAGGAGGTACATGGACATCACGGGGCCGCCCGCGTTGGCGACCATCGTGGTGAAGCCGCCGAGCACGCCGTACGAACGGGCCTTGATCCGGCCCGTGCGCGTCGCCACCGAGTCGGGTTCGTCGTCCTCCTTGGCGACCCGCCTGCGCCACAGGGTGACCGCCGCCATCAGCAGCAGGATCGCGCCGATCGAGGTGCGTACGACCCCGTCGTCGGCCCACACCAGGAACAGCGTGCCGAGGACGACTCCCGCGGCGACCGCCGGGAACAGCCGCCAGAGCGTGGGCCAGTGGGCGTGGCGCCGGTAGGTGAGCACCGCGAGTACATCCCCGACGATGAGGATGGGCAGCAGCACCCCCGTCGAGGCGCGGGCGGGCAGCACGGCGGCGAAGACCGCCAGGCTGACCGTGTTGGCCCCGCTGACGGCGGTCTTCGAGAAACCGACGAGCAGGGCCGCGGCGGCGAGCGCGGCGAACTCCCAGACAGATATGTGCCAGAGCGTCATCGTGTTCATGCGGGAACCGATGCTATGCCCACGCATCTCACGAGCGTAAGGACTGTCTCGCCCATTGGCCCCTGAGACGCTCTTGGGTCGCACGGCGGACCGACGGCGAGGGGCTCGTCAGCCCCGTCCGACGCCCGGCCAGGGGCCGCCACCGATGGATTCGCCTTCCGCCGGTGCCGAGTCGATCCGTACGACCGCGGTGCACCGCGAGCCCGACGGGAGGCTGGCGTCAGGAGTCTTCCGCCGCCGCGTCTCCGGGGCACGAACCGTTCCCGAGTCCCAGCGTGGCGAAGGCGCCGGCGAACGACGCGAAGCCCTCGGCGCCCAGCGGTTGCACGACGCGGCGGCGCACCGAGTCGGCGAACACCCTGGCCACCGCCGTGGCGGTCTCGCGGCCCTGCGGCGTCAGTGCGGCGTACGTCACCCTGCGGTCCGATCTCGACGGCCGGCGCTCGACGAGCCCGGCGTCGGCCAGCTTGTCGACCACTCCTGTCGTCCCGGCGGTGGAGAACCCGAGCGTCTGGGCGACCAGCCGCATCGGGGCCGCCTGCTCCGGAGCGGTGGCCAGGAAGCACAGCACTTCGAGCAACGACTGTGGCAGCCCTATCTCGCGCTGCGCGTCACCGAGGAGCTGGTCCGACAGCTCCCGGAATCCGGCCGCCAGAGTGCTCCAGCGCTGGAGCAGTTCGGCCTCCTCGGCGCTGGGGGACCCGGCCGAGCCGGCCTTGGGACACTCCCCCGAGGCAGACCATTCGACCCGCCCCGCCGCCTGCTGGGACTCCCCCATGCACTGGCTCCCGTCTCCCGATCCCGTTCTGACCCGCTTGCCGAGGATACCCCGGCCAGCTACTATCTCGCTAACTACCTAATAGTTGACAACATATTGAATTCTCAAACAGCTGGGACAGGGCAGTATGCGTTCCGGCGCCTGGATCACCGTGAATCCCCCCCAGATCGCTCACGAAAGGCCCGACCGATCATGTCCAACACCACCTCGAACTCCCACTCCTCCGGTTCGCTCGCGGACATCGGTCCGGGCCGCTGGACGCTCGACCAGGCCGGCTCGTCGGTCCGCATCCAGAACAAGACGCTGGCGGGCCTCATCAACGTCAAGGGCGTCTTCACCAAGGTCAGCGGCGAGGGCGAGGTGCTCGCCGGAGGCGGTGCGCACGGCAGCATCACGATCGACGCCGCCTCCGTGGACACCAAGAACACCAAGCGTGATGTGCACCTGCGCTCCGCGGACTTCTTCGACGTCGACAAGCACCCCTCGCTCGTCTTCACCGCCACCGATGTCACCCCGGTCGGCGAGGGCACCGCCCAGGTCACCGGTGAGCTGACCGTGCTCGGCAAGAGCAACGCGCTCTCCTTCACCGCGGAAGCCTCCGAGATCTCGCCGGACGCCGTCACCCTCACCGCCGAAGTCCCGGTGGACCGCAGGGAGTTCGGCATGGCCCTGAAGCAGGCCAAGGTGATCAAGCCCGTGGCCATCGTCACGCTCACCGCGCGCTTCGTACGCCAGTCCTCCTGACGCCCGCTTCGCACGCAGGTGCGCGCGGCTGACAGGGAACCCCCGCTCCCGGGCACGGAAGTGGTACGAGTCACGGTCGTCCTGGAGGGTCTGACCTGGAGCGGCGCGCACCAAGCGGGAGCCATGGAAAGTACGATCAACGAATGGCTGACACGACCGAAACCACGCCCGGCTGGCTGAGTACCGACGACCTCGAGCTGGCGCGCGCACGTATGCCGATCCTCTACGTCGAGGCCGTGCCGGTGCGCGTCGACGACAACGGCGAGGTGACCAGCATCGGACTCCTGCTGCGCATCGGGTCGGACGGGACGGTGAGCCGTGCCCTCGTCTCCGGCCGGGTGCTGCACCACGAGCGGGTCCGGGACGCCCTCATGCGCCACCTGGAGAAGGACCTCGGCCCGGTGGCACTGCCCCGGGTCCCGGCCTCCCCGCAGCCCTTCACCGTCGCGGAGTACTTCCCGACGCAGGGCACCACGCCCTTCCACGACCCCCGCCAGCACGCGGTGTCGCTCGCCTACATCGTCCCGGTGGCCGGCGACTGCCGCCCCCGGCAGGACGCTCTCGACCTGGTCTGGTTCAGCCCGCAGGAGGCTTCCTCACCCGTGGTCCAGAACGAGATGCCGGGCGGACAGGGAGTCCTCCTCAAGCAGGCCCTCGCACACGTCGGCTGCCTGTCCTGACCGAGGGCGTTCGGCCCACGGTCAGGGCGCCGTCACGGAGCCGGCCTGCCACTCGGGCCGGGTGCGCACATCGGCATCAAGTGAGCCCGCACGTGCTGCTTCAGTGCAGGTCCGCCCGTGCGGGGCTGTCGTCGAGGAAGCCGCCCGACTGGTGCTGCCACAGCTTCGCGTAGGCGCCTTCCGACATGAGCAGCTCCTGGTGGGTGCCCTGCTCGACGATCCGTCCGCGGTCGAGGACGACGAGCTGGTCCATGGTGGCGACCGTGCTCAGCCGGTGTGCCACCACGAGTGCCGTCCGGCCTTCCATGAGCCGCCACAGCGCCTCCTGGACGAGGACCTCGCTCTCGGAGTCCAGGGCGCTGGTCGCCTCGTCGAGCAGCAGGATCGGCGCGTCGCGCAGGATCGCCCTGGCGAGGGCGACCCGCTGGCGCTGTCCGCCTGACAGCTTCACACCGCGCTCGCCCACCATGGTGTCGAAGCCGTCCGGCAGCGCGTCGGCGAACTCCGTGACGTGTGCCGCCTCGGCCGCGCGGCGGATCTCGGCGTCGGTGGCGTCCGGCCTGGCGAACGCGATGTTGTCCCGCAGCGAGCGGTGGAACATCGCCGGGTCCTGCGGCACGTAGGCGGTCAGGCTGCGCAGGTCCGCCTGGCGCAACCTGCTGATGTCCTGCCCCCCGATCAGGATCCGGCCGTTGTGGATGTCCGTCATCCGCAGCAGCAGCCGGGTGAGCGTGGTCTTGCCTCCGCCGGACCGGCCGACGAGACCGATCCTCGCCCCGCTGGGCACAGCCAGGTCGAGTCCCTCGAAGAGCGGTTCCGCGCCCGCGTGGGCGAAGGTCACCTCCTCGAAACGGACGTCGGCCGCCCGGGACCGCAGCGGCTCCGGCGACACCGGGTCGAGCACGGTCGGCGGCGTCAGCAGCAGTTCGGTGAACTGTGCGGCCTCCGTCATCGAGCTCTCCACGCGACGGTAGATCTGGTTGAACTCGAACATGATCCGCGTCGCGTTGGTGTAGTACATGAAGGCGACCACGACCGACTCGACGCCGTTGGCGCCCCCGCCGAGCGCGACCGCGAGCAGCAGGCCCAGCGCGTTGGTCAGCACGGACATCGGCGCGACCAGTGTGTCGATGCGCAGGTTGCCGTAGTCCCACGACCGCAGCATGAGCCGCCGCGACACCGCGACGCGTGAGCGGTGCTCGGCGGCCTCGCGCTCCTCCGCGGCGAACGCCCGGACCGTGTCCATGTTCATCAGGCTGTCGGCGACGTGCCCCGACACCCTGGCGATCGCCTCCTCACGCTGGTCGACGAGGGCCTGGCGGCGCCGGATGAGGGGCACCACGCACAGCGCCGTCAGCGCGATCATCACCAACAGGCCTACGACGAGCAGCGGTTCGTACAGCCACAGCACCACCGAGCCGAACGCCAACGGTACGAAACTGCCCACGACCTGGAACGTCATCGTGTCCACGAAGTCCTCGAAGCGGGAGGCGAAGCTCAGCACCCGCTTGGTCAGCGACCCGGCGAAGTTGTCGTGGAAGAACGCGGCGTCCTTGGCGAACAGTTCGTCCATGCCGATCACATACAGGTGCTCGATGCCGAGGGCGTCGACACGGTTCAGGCAGTGCAGGCCGATGCGCCACAGCGTCTCCGCGAGCAGCAGTACACCGGCGAAGGCGAGGACGTAGGGCAGTGTCGAGCCGACGGCGATATCGGCGTCGGCGGCGATTTTGCCGACGAGCTTCGCGATGACCAGCGGCGCGATGTAGTTGATGCCGATGTTGCCCAGCGCCGGCAGCAGCATCGCGGGTACCGTCAGCCGCCGGAGCCGGGCCAACTCCCGTCCGTAATAACGAAGTGCGAGGAGTACCGAGCCCTTGCCCGGTAAATCCTCACGCGATTCAGGCGATCCCATCCCAACCCTCGCTCGGAGAGGTCCCCGACAGACGGGGTACGACGACGGAGCCTCCGCGCGGCTCTCGGCGACGCCGACGTGCGAGTACGGGCAGGCCAGGACTCGAAGTGTCCCGTGCCGCCGTCCGCGGAGTCCAAGCGTTTTTCTCAGCCAACGGCATGCCGCTCACGGAGCTATCCAGCGCTGAGGACCCGTTCGAGCTGTCGCAGCGCCGACGTCGGCCCACAAGCCCACCGCAGGTTGAGGCGGGGACTCCTCGCAGCTTCGCCAAGGTGCCGGAAAAGGACCCGATGAAACCGCGAAAAGGCCCGTGAAACGGCGCGGATTGACGGGTCCTGAAGAAAGCACGCGACATTATGGTGGAGATGCGACGGCCGGATCAGCCGGGGCCTCGCGGACTTCATCCCGTCGCCATTCCGGAAACTCCCACGAGCGTCGACCAGCTGAGCCAGGAATGGCTTCTCCGCGACTTCGCAGGCGGGGTCCCCAGGCGCAGGGCACTCGCCCTCTACGCCGCACAGGGCCCGTATCGCGGACTCGCTGTTCCCGACATCGACGACCACCGCGGCCGCGTGGCGGCACAGGCCCACCTGGTACACGGTGTCGAAGAACGACCGGACGGCCGCGCCCGAACTCGAAAGGTTCCTCGCCGCGCGCATGCGCGCCAAAACCATCGAACTCGAGTCACCTGTCGATCGTCACCCACCGCCGATGCCATCGCGCAGCTGATCCTCGACGCCGCCGCCCACACGGCCCGGACGCCTAGCTCGGCCACCAGCCACGAGGTACGGGGCTGCTGAGGCCGCAGCATCTCTCATGAAAGTCCATCGCTTTTATTTACGTCAAGAGACGTGCGCCGTAGAGTGCCGCGAGGTGCGAGGACGACGGGACGAAACGGTCGATCACTCGCGGCACGGCGGTGCACAGCCCGCTACTTGAGGTGCGTAAGTCCAGAAGATGGACATACGGGACGGAGTTTTGACAGGCGCTTGACAAACTCGGCGCGCTTCGCGAGCATGCAAAACATCTGCAGATTGCTGCAAATATCGGATTGCAGCACGCAATTGCTGATCGCTGCCTCCAATTCGCATCCCAGTACGGCTGATGCACGCGGCAAGCGCGGCCGGAACGCGCCCATGCCTGACAACCCGCACGTCAGGAAGGAACCCCCCATGTCTCGGCGCCCTCGCGCAGGGCTGAGAATGCTCACTGCGCTCGCACTCATCCTGGCCGGAGCCGCCACGGCTGCGCCCGCGGCCACGGCGTTACCGGCGGATCTCCCGCCGGCCGACTACCAGCAGGTACAACTCGCCTCGGGAGCAGCCGAGATGGGCGAGCCGATGTCGCTGACCGTGCTCCCCGACCGGTCCGTCCTGCATACCGCACGCGACGGCACGATCCGCTACACCGACGCCGCGGGCAACACCAAGCAGGCCGCCAAGCTGAACGTCTACACGCATGACGAGGAGGGTCTGCAAGGCATCGCCGCCGACCCCGGATTCGCCTCCAACCGGTACGTCTACGTGTACTACTCGCCCACGCTCAGCACCCCCGCGGGCGACGCCCCGGCCACCGGAACCGCCGCCGACTTCGAGCCCTGGAAGGGGCACCTGAACCTGTCGCGGTTCACGCTGAAGACCGACGGCACCCTCGACACGGCCAGCGAGAAGGTCGTCCTGGAAGTCGCCAACGACCGCGGGCAGTGCTGCCACGTCGGCGGCGACATCGACTTCGACGCGGCCGGGAACCTCTACCTGACCACGGGCGACGACACCAACCCGTTCGACTCCTCCGGCTACGCGCCGCTCGACGAACGCACCGACCGCAACCCGCAGTTCGACGCGCAGCGCAGCTCCGGCAACACCAACGACCTGCGCGGCAAGCTGCTCCGTATCAAGCCGACCGCCGACGGCGGCTACACCGTGCCGACCGGCAACCTCTTCGCACCCGGCACCGCGAACACCCGCCCCGAGATCTACGCGATGGGCTTCCGCAACCCGTTCCGCATGTCCGTCGACCGCGCCACCGGAGTCGTCTACCTCGGCGACTACGGCCCCGACGCGGGCACCACCGACGCGAGCCGCGGCCCCGGCGGCCAGGTCGAGTTCGACCGCGTCACCGCGCCGGGCAACTTCGGCTGGCCGTACTGCACCGGCACCAACACCACCGGTGAGACGTACAACGAGTACACCTTCCCGAGCGGCCCCTCCGGCGCCAAGTACGACTGCGCGAGCGGTCCGGCCAACAACTCCTTCCGCAACACCGGCCAGGCCCAACTGCCTCCGGCAAAGCCGAGTTGGATCAAGTACGGGCTCGATGGCTCGCCTCCCGAGTTCGGCACCGGGTCCGAGTCACCCATGGGCGGCGATGTCTACCGCTACGACCCGAACCTGAACTCATCGGTCAAGTTCCCGGAGTCCCTCGACGGCCGGTTCTTCGCCGCCGAGTACGGACGACAGTGGATCAAGGCCATCGAGGTCAAGAGCGACGGTTCGTACGGCACGATCGAGGACGTTCCGTGGGACGGCACCCAGGTCATCGACAGCGACTTCGGACCCGACGGCGCGCTGTACGTCCTGGACTACGGGACCGGGAGCGGCAACCAGGGCCTGTACCGCATCGAGTACATCGCGGGCAGCAACCGCAACCCGGTCGCCCAGGCGTCCGCCGACAAAACCTCCGGCGGGCTGCCGCTGACCGTGCAGTTCTCCTCGCAGGGCAGCTCCGACCCCGAGGGCCAACAGCTCACCTATTCCTGGGACTTCGGTGACGGTTCTACGTCCACCCAGGCCAACCCCAGCCACACGTACACCGCCGCGGGCACCTATCAGCCCACCCTCACCGTCGAGGACCCCGAGGGCCTCACCGGCACCGCCAGCCTGGTGGTGACCGCCGGCAACACCGCTCCGACGGTCACGCTGCAACAGCCCCTGGACGGGCAGCTGTTCTCCTTCGGTGACACCGTCCCCTTCCAGATCCAGGTCAGTGACCCCGAGGACGGCACGATCGACTGCTCCAAGGTGAAGCTCACCTATCTCCTCGGCCACGACAGCCACACCCACGCCATCACCTCGACCACCGGCTGCACGGGCACCCTCACCGTCCCCGCCGACGGCGAACACGACAGCGCCGCCAACCTTTACGGAGTCTTCGACGCGGAGTACACCGACTCCGGCGGTCTGACCACACACTCCACGCGCACCTTGCAACCCCGGCACCGCCAGGCCGAGCACTTCTCCGCCCAGTCGGGCATCCAGGTCGCCGGGCACGGCCCGGCCGAGGGCGGCAACACGGTCGGCTTCACCGACGACGGCGACTGGATCTCCTTCGAGCCGTACGCGCTGAACGGGGCCAACCGCTTCTCCGCCCGCGTCGCCTCCAACGGGGCCGGCGGCACCGTCGAGATCCGCGCGGGATCCACGACCGGGACGCTGCTCGGCAGCGTGACCGTACCGGTGACCGGCGGCTGGGAGACGTACACGGACGTCTCGACCTCGCTGTCCGCGGTCCCGTCCGGCAGCACCGAACTGTTCCTCGTGTTCCACGGTCCCACCGGCCAGGGGAACCTCTTCGACATCGACGCGTTCACCTTCAGCACCAGCACCCCCACCAACACGACGTGGGAGGGCGAGTCCTACAGCTCCGGATCCGGCGTGCAGGCCGCCGCGCACACGCCGGCCAGTGGCGGACAGACGCTCGGCTATATCGAGAACGGCGACTGGGCCGGGTACGCCTCCGTACCCACCGCGGGCGCCTCGACGTTCTCCGCCAAGGTCTCCTCGGCCGCCGCGGGCGGCACCATCCAGGTCCGCTCCGGTTCACAGACCGGGGCGGTGCTCGGTTCGGTGACCGTACCGGCGACCGGCGGCTGGGAGACCTTCACCACCGTGACCACAACCCTCAACGGCACCGGAACCGGGCCGCTGTTCCTCACCTTCACCGGCGGCGGCGGATACCTCTTCGACATCGACACCTTCACGCTCGGCGCCTCGGCGCGGAAGGGGCGTTGACCATGACCCGTCTGACACGGCGGTTGCGCCGCGGCCCGGCGCTCCTCGCCATGGCACTGACCTGCGCGCTGCTGACCCCCTTCGGCCAGGCTCAGGCAGCCTCCGACCGACAGGCCGCGCCCTTCGACGTCCTCGTGTTCTCCAAGACCGCCGGATTCCGGCACGACGCGATCCCGGCCGGCATCAGCACCCTTCAAGACCTGGGCCAGCAGAACGACTTCACCGTCACCGCCACCGAGGACGCCGGCGCCTTCACCACCGCCAACCTGTCCGGCTACGAGGCGGTGGTCTTCCTCAACACCACCGGCGACGTCCTCGACGCCTCCCAGCAGACCGCCTTCGAGTCCTACGTCGACTCCGGCGGCGGCTACTTCGGGGTACACGCGGCCGCCGACACCGAGTACGACTGGCCCTATTACGGCCAGCTCGTCGGCGCCTACTTCCAGAGCCACCCCGCGATCCAACAGGCCACGGTCAAGAACGAGGACCGGAGCCATCCGGCGACCGCGCACCTGGGCGCCACCTGGACGCGCACCGACGAGCTGTACAACTACCGCACGAATCCGCGCCCCAACGTCCGCGTCCTGCAGACCCTGGACGAAACCACCTACAGCGGCGGCGAGATGGGCGCCGACCACCCCATCACCTGGTGCCACAGCCAGGGTGCGGGCCGCTCCTTCTACACCGGCCTCGGCCACACGATCGAGTCCTACAGCGACCCGGCCTTCCGTTCCCTGCTGCTCGGCGCCGTGCGTTACACGGCCGGTCAGGTCGCGGCCGACTGCTCCGCGGCGCCCAGTACCGGACCGGTCGAGGCCGAGTCCTTCACATCGGGCTCCGGCGTACAGGCCGCGGGCCACGCACCGGCCAGTGGCGGCCAGACCCTGGGCTACATCGACAACGGCGACTGGGCCGGATACGCCTCCGTACCCACCGCGGGCGCCTCGTCCTTCTCCGCCAAGGTCTCCTCAGCGGGCGCGGGCGGCACCATCGAGATCCGTTCCGGCTCGGCCACCGGCACGCTGCTCGGCTCGGTGACAGTGCCGGTGACCGGCGGCTGGGAGACCTTCACGACGGTCTCGACAACACTCACCGCCACCGCCTCCGGCCCACTGTTCCTGAGATTCACCGGCGGGAGCGGATCCCTCTTCGACATCGACACCTTCACCCTGGGCACCGAGCCCGCCTCCAGTGAACTGTCCCCGGACGTGCACCTCTTCTACTACCCCTGGTACGGCAGCCCCGCCGTCAACGGCAGCTGGCGACACTGGCAGCAGGGCGGCCGCACACCGCCCGAGGACGTCGGCGCCGACTTCTACCCTGCTCTGGGTCCCTACGACTCCGCCGACTACGCGGGCGCCGTGGCACAGCACATGAAGTGGGTCGCCCAGTCCGGTGCCGGAGTCATCGTCTACAGCTGGTGGGGCCAGGGCGGTTACGAGGATCAGCTCGCCCGGGGTGTGCTTGACGCTGCGCAGAAGGAAGGCGTCAAGGTGGCCTGGCACCTGGAGCCGTACGCCGGCCGCACCGCGGCTTCGACCGTCGCCGACATCGAGTACATCAACAGCACCTACGGCAGCCATCCGGCCTTCTATCGCTCCGCCGAGCACGGTGACAAGGGGGCGTACTACGTCTTCCAGAGCCTGAACATCACCGACTGGGCGGCGCTCGACCAGGTCACGGGCACCAGCATCGTGCTCGCGCAGACCACCGACACCACCAAGATCGCGCACTTCTCCGGCCTCTACACCTACGACGGCATCGCGGGCGCCACCGCTCCCGGCTGGAAGCAGGCCGGCGACTACGCCCGCGCGAACAACCTGATCTGGGCCCCGTCCGTCGCTCCCGGTTACCTCGACGACCGGGCGGTGCCGGGCAACACGACACCCACCGTCGAGCGGGCCGACGGAGCGGCGTACGACAGGCAGTGGTCCAACGCCCTCGACCCCGCGATCGGCGGCTCGCCGACCTGGGTGTCGGTCACCTCCTTCAACGAATGGCACGAAGGGAGTTCGATCGAACCGGCCGACTCCACCCCGCCCGCGGGCCAGGGCTATCTGACGTACGACGGCGCCTACGGCCTGACCGGCGAGGCGGCACAGACGGCCTACCTGGACCGCACCGCGTACTGGGTGGACCGCTTCCGGACAGTGCTGCGCGACTGAGACGGGAGCGCCTCTTGGGCAGGGGCGTTCCGGGCAGGGCGCCCGACCCGGCATGGGCCGGGATCGGGCGTCCTGCCACATTCCTGGCCACTGAGCTCGGCTGTTGTCGTCAGCCTCCATCGATCTGATGTACGGCCGGTGGGGTGGCCCTCGCCGAGCATCCGCGCCCTCGGGAGAACGAGTCGTGAGGACGAGTCACACGTCGACAAGACGCGGCACCAATCTGCCGCGGATGGGCGACTTCAATGAGTCGGTCGTTCTGGACGCCCTCCGCCGTCATCCGCAGGGCCTGAGCCGGGTCGAACTGGCCCAGACCACCGGCCTGTCGGCGCAGACCGTCTCCAACATCTGCCGCCGACTCCTCGACCAGGGGCTCACCCAGGATTCGAGCGAGCAGTTCACCGGCGCCGGTGGCAAGCCGCGCACCCTGCTGCGCCTCGTGCCCGGAGCCGGATACGCGCTCGGGGTGCACCTGGATCCCGCTGTCCTCACCTACGTGCTGCTCGACCTGCTGGGCACGGTCGTGGCCCAGCACAGCGAACCCACGCCCCTGGGCACGGACGCCGAGCAGGTCACGGACGGGGTGGCCGCGTCGATCCGGACCCTGACCGATGGGTCAGGGGTCGACACCGGCCGGATCCTGGGCCTGGGCATCGCCGCGCCGGGACCACTCGACCTGGACCATGGGCTGGTCGTCGACCCGCCCGAACTGCCGGGCTGGGGCAGCGTTCCGCTGCGCGCGCGACTCGCCGCCGAGACCGGATTCCCCTCGCTGCTCGACAAGGACGGCATCGCCGCCTCGGTGGCCGAGCGGTGGGTCGGCGCGGCGGCCGGCAGCCGCAACTTCCTCTTCTTCTACCTGGGCACCGGATCCGGCATGGGCCTGGTGGTCGACGACACGGTGCTGCGGGGAGCCTCCGGCAACGCCGGCGAGGTCGGCGGCCTTGGCGCCGCGTGTTCCACCCGCGCCCTGGTCGACGAGGCCATTCAGATGGGTGCGCTGGGCCACGAGTTCACGCCCACCGGTCCGCAGGACGCCCGGCTCGCCCTGGCCGAACTCGCCCACCGGGCGCGCGCCGGTGAGCAGCCGGCCACCGGTGTGGTGCAGCGGTGGGCGATCCGCATCGGCCGGGGTGTCTGCGCCGCGGCCACCCTGCTCGACGCCGACACCATCGTGTTCGGCGGCCGTTGTGGCCGCAGATGGCCGAGCCGTTCCTCGCCGTGATCGAGCCGATGGTCACCTCGTCCCCGTTCGTGAAGGCGGTCCATCCCACGACGGTGACGTCCACCTGTATTGGCGAGCACGTCGCGGCGGTCGGCGCCGCCTGCCTCGTACTCGATCGCACCCTCTCGGCGCAGCCGGGGAGCCTCCTGCTGCACTGACGCAGCGTCAGGAACACGAACAGCGGGCACGTTGGCCCGCCGTTCGGTCGTCAGGGCGCGGGTTCAGTTGGTGATGAGGTCGAACGACTCCCAGAGACCTATCGCGGTGCGATTGGCGATCAGTGGCGAGGTGCCGGTGTTGTCGGCGCAGACGTACATGCCGTTCGCCTGTGCTTTGAGGCTGATCGTGCCGTTGGAGTTCTTGACCTCCTGGAAGGTCTCCCAAGGGCCGATCGCATCGCGGTTGGCGATCAGTGGTGCGGCACCCGCGTTCTCGGCGGTGACGTACCTGCCGTTCGCCCGCGACTTGAGGGCGATGTTCCCGCTGCCTAGGTCCACCCGGTCGAACGCCTCCGCGCTGCCCACGGCCGTGCGGTTGGCGATCAGCGGCGAGGCGCCCGCGTCGGCGGCGGAGACGTACAGGTAGTTGGCGCGCGAGAGCAGGCTGACCGTGCCGGACGGGACTGTCGAGGTCCGCAGGCCCAGGGTGGAGGCGGTGCCGCTGAGGGTCTTCGCGTCCTGGTTGGCGGTGCCGGTCAGCTGGGTCGAGGTGTACGAGGACAGCGGTTTGGCGGTGCGCTCGACCACGTAGACCGTGTTGGCGGTTGTGGCGAAGGTGATCTCGGCGCCGGAACCGGTGGTGAGGATCGCACCGTCCGACACCCGGCGGACCCGCACCTGCTGACCGCTCCACGGGTTGACGACCGTCGCCTGCTTGCCGTACAGGCTCTTCACCCCTACGTACTTGACCTCGCCGGCCTCACGCTCGGAGCTGACCTGGAAGCCGTCCTTGGCCAGCAGCGTGAACTTGCCGACGAAGGACGAATCGGCGGGCACGGCCGGGAACACCCGGATCTTGCCGTTGTAACTCTGCAGGAGCGACTCGTTCAGCGCCGTCAGGTGCACGCCGAGGTATTCGAAGACGCCGTTGGTGTTGTTGGTCATGCCGTTGGGGTAGTTCTGGTACTTCTGCAGCATGGTCTTCATGCCCTGGTAGGCCTGGTCGCCCAGGCCCAGCCGGGCGGCCTGCACGGCGTCGTTGGACCACACGTTGCCGTAGGGGAAAGGCCGCTGGTTCCAGGTGTTGACCGCCGTCTGGTAATCCGGGGAGCCGATGCCGGTCAGGTCGTAGGGCCAGATCAGCTCGGCCGAGACGTTCTCGTTGTTCCTGGTCTGCGAGATGGGCGGCTGGTGCGGCTGGTAGACGCCGCCCGAGACGACGTACGGCGTCAGGTGGTCGAGCACGTTCTGCCAGGTCGCGCGCAGCCCCGCGTCGACACCGAGTTGCTGGCTGACCTGGATCGCCAGCGGGAACATGCTGCGTACGGCGGCCAGGTCCGTGATCGCGTCCTGGACATTCCAGTACGTCTCATGGGAGTTGGAGTTGGTCATGTGGTATGTGCCGGTGGCGGCGTCACGCGTCAGCATGGCCGAGTAGAACTTGGCGGTCTCCCGCATGAACGGATAGGCCACGTTCTGCAGGTAGTTGGCGTCATTGGTGTACCGATAGCGCGTGTACATGCTGTAGGCGGCTTCATAGCCGGTGGACAGGACGTTCTTGGTGTAGTCGCTGTTGATCGTGCCGCGCGCGTTGCCGTCCCAGCCCATGGTCTCCGGCACCCACAGGCCGTCCACGCCGTAGCGCGTCTGGGTGTACGACTTCAGCGCGTTGTAGTTGCGGTTGTAGAGGTTGTTGTGCCGGTCGATGAGGTCGGTGTGGTTGGAGGCGAAGAACGACAGGTAGACGTCTCTCTGATTCCAGTACCAATAGGCGTTGCTCCACTTGCTGTTGTCCTGTGTCACCCGCAAGACGCCGTTGATGAAATGGGACGGATAGTTGCCGAAACCGCCCGCCGCGATCATGTAGGTCGACAGGTAGTAGACGTTCTCCAGATAGTCGGCGTCACCGGACAGGCCCGAATACTGCACGAACGACTTGGCCCAGAACGCGTGCCACCAGTTCTTGTAGTTGGTCAACGTGGTGCTGTAACCGGTGGACTTGACCGAGCTCAGCTGACTGCGCGCCTGGGCCACCGAGTCGCGGTTCGGCGCGTTGATCCGGCTCGATGCCGTGAACCAGATCGTGTAGCTGGAGGTGGGGGTGATGGTCACCCGCACCGTCCGTGAGTCGACCACCTGCGTGGTGAACGCGGCGCCCTCCACGGTGGCCGCCAGCGTGTAGCCGAACCCGTTCGGGTCCGCCTGACCGCGGCTCAGCCCGGCGACGCTCGCGTCGGCGAAGGTGGAGATCGTCTTCCAGGTGTTCAGGTCGGGCACGTCGGCGATGTTGGTGACAGTGGCCGGGTCCCACATGCTCAGGTTGAAGGAGACGCTGGACACCCCGCTGCGCGAGTCGTCCACATGGATGCCCATCACCTCCGAGTTGGGCGACCCCATGACGGTCACGGTCCGGTTGGCGTCGTACTTGGTCACCTGCGTGCCGTCGTACAGCGACAGGCGCTGCTGGTAGGTGGAGTACCCGGTGTCCATCGCAGGGCTGGTCGTGAGATTCGCCAGCCCGGCCGCGTACGCCGACTGCTCGGACAGGTCGACCCCGGACGTCTGCATCGTCAGGCCGTTCTGGCTCCAAGCCATCGCGCCGGTACGGCCGTTGCCCACGGGCAGGCCGTACGCGGGGTTGGTGTTGGGCCTGTTGTAGACGATGTCGTGCTTGGCCAGATAGCTCGCGTAGTCGACGTTCAGCGCACCGCTCGTCTGATTGAACGCGGCATCCGTCGTCGAGGCGAGCGCCGGAGTGGCGGTCCCACCGGCCAGCAGCCCCGCAAGAAGCGCCAGCAGCGGTAGGGACCGCAGGAGTCTCATCACCATGAACATCCTTTCCTGGGCTGAATGCGGCGTGCCGAAGTACATAAATTCCGGCAAGGGGAAAAGGTGACCTTGTCGCGCTTGTCATGCCCAGTTAACAAGGGGTCTTTTTTCCACGTCAAGGGTCTTGTTGAGAATCCATAAACCGGGGTGGGTCGGGCTGTCAGGACTGCGGTCGGAAATGCCTAATTGGAAAATAAGGAGCCTGACAAACGGCATGCTGTTTTCCAGGTCAGTGAATGAGTTCACGCTCGACGTCACCGGAGGAATTCCCGCGTGGGCACCCCGACGTTCCGTCAGCAGCGCGCCGAGGTGTCCGGTCCCGGGCGGGGGCGAGCATCTCCCGGGCCGCGATGCGGCTGGCCCGAACCCGCCGCCCGGCATCTGCGTGCGGAGCATCCGCCGTAGCGGCAAGGGCAGCCGCGAGCTTGGCCCGCCCCCGGCTCAGCCGGCTGCGCACCGTACCGACCGGATCCCCACAGGCATCCGCAATCTGCTCGTACGACGTGGCCCCGGTGGCGAAGTGACGCAACACCAAAGGCATACGCAACACCGGCGAGAGCTCCTCCAGAGCCTCCCAGACCCAGTCCCGCAGCGCATTCTGCTCAAGCCACTGCTCCGGACCCACAGGCCGAACCCGACTCCCGCGCCTACCGGACGCTGCAACTGCTCAAAGTCATCGGCACCCAGCGCATGGACGTCGCCACCTGATCCACGTTCCGTCCACTCCTCTCCGGGCGTGACGAGCCGATGATCGGGCCGCAGAGCCGAGTCGCTGAGAGCACTGCGTCGAGTCGGGACACGGCACCTGGCTCTTCGGCGTCGGCCTCCACTCGCGACCCAGTGTCGCTGCGTCGCTGTCGGTTCAAGCGTGGGAGTCGTACGACTGATCGGCGTCGTCCCGGGAACCCGGCGGACAGCGGCGCAGCCACCGGGATCACGTGTGGTTCGCCGTCCATCAACAGGAGTACACAGATGCTGGCATTCGTGGCGGCCGCGCTCTTCCTCATCGCCTTCCTCATCCACGCAACCGAGACGTCGACCGAGGCGATCTTCAGCTCGACGAGTCTCATGCTCGTCGGACTTGCCTTCCTCGCCGCGCACTCGGCCGGCGTGGGGTCAGGCTGGTCCGCCCGGGGAAGCTCCACGCGGCGAAGCTCCACACGGGGAAGCTCCACACGGCGAACCGGGAGCCGACGCTGAGCAGAGCGATGCGTTCCGTCCTCGCGCCGACGGATCGGAGCCGTCCCCAATCACCCACCAGCCGGGCCGAGTTGCGCCCGGACCAGGCGAACAGCACTTCCAGCAGGGCGAGGCTCTAGTGCACCCGGTCCTCGCCGGTCTCCGGCGTGTCCTCGTCCGGCAGGTGCACGTCGTTGACGGCGATGTTCACCTCGACGACTTCCAGGCCGGTCATCCGTTCCACCGCCGCGATCACGTTCTCGCGGACCTCCGCGGCGACGTCGGCGATGCTGGTTCCGTACTCGACGACGACCTGGAGGTCGATGGCGGTCTGCTTCTCACCGACCTCGGCCTTGACGCCGGGCCCCACGCCCGCGTGCCCGCCCGGGACCCGGTCGCGCACGGCGCCCATGGTGCGGGTGAATCCGCCGCCCAGGGCGTGGATTCCGGGGACCTCCCGTACGGCGATCCCGGCGATCTTCTCCACCACCCCGTCCGCGATGGTCGTCCTGCCACGCGTCCCCGGCGGTTCCTGAGGCCCGGTCCGTGCGGGCTGCAGCATCGTGCCTACGCCGACGCTCGGCTCACCGGGATCGGACTCCCGCAGGGTTGAACCGTTCGGCTCCGTCATGCGAAGCCACCTCCTCGGGCAGGTGACGGACTGCCATACCTGAGCGGCTGTCGGCCGCCGCGTTGGTGCAGCAGGCTCAAGTGCCCTGCAGGACACCGGAATATACGCGCGGTACCACGTTTTGGCGCCGTCCACATCCTGGGATGGGCGGCTTCTGGCCGCCTATCCCACCGGGCGACGACTATGCTGCTATACGGACGTCCCAGACCCCGGCGGCTTTGTCGATGCTCGACACAGATGGCGCAGGGAGTGGACCTTTTGTCCGTGACTCAGCGCATCCTGAGGAAACTGGATGGGTCACTGTCCTGACACACAGGCCGGCGGACCGGCCATCGCTTCCTCTCCGCCGAACGTACGCCCCTGCCGACAGCGCGCCAAGAGGAGCCGGGATTCCGGCACCACGGCGTCGGCTGCCGGGCGGTCTTCAGAACCGAGGCGTCATGCCCCTCCCACAGCTCACCCTCTACCGCCACGACCGAAGGAACCGGGCCCTGATCACCCTGGCCGGTGAGATCGACCTGGAATCGGCGCCGCTGGTGCGCACAGCGCTGGAACGATGCCTGCACGACGGTATCCGCACCATCGACGTCGACCTCGCCCCCGTCACCTTCTGTGACTGCAGCGGCCTCAACGCCTTCCTCCAGACCGCACAGCTGGCCGCCGAAGCCGGCGGGACCCTGCGACTGCACTACCCGCCACCGATGCTGGCTCTGCTACTCGACCTCACCGGCTCCGGGTTCCTCCTCCTTGGCCTCCCGTTCGAGCCCCCGGCACCTCCTCTCGGGGACGCCCCGGCCGCGACTCGGCCGGCCCCGCCGCATCGGCATGTTCCGCTCGTGCCTGTCCTCTCGGGCGATGTGCGGTGATGGCCGGACCAGGGCAGGGGCAACCGCGCAAGCCCCGTGGCGGCGCGTCGTCCGGTGTGGCCGCGGTGCGGTTGCGCCGGGTGAACCGCCGGCGGGCAGAGAGCCTGGGCGGGAAGCTGGCGGATCTCTACGGGGAAACCCGGGAGACGTCCGACGGTGAGGCACACCGCAGCCGACAGGACTTCCTGAACCGTCTCACCGCCGACATCCGGCGGCCGGCCGACCCCACCCTGTTCCGTGCGCTGGTATTGCCCCTCGGAGAACGAACCGCCGCGAGGCTGACGGGACTTGCCCGCGAGGCCTGGACCCGGTGGCCCGGTTGAGGTCCGACAGCCGGTCGGCCAGGATCCAGGTGCTGGTCGCCGAGCAGGCGGCCCTGCGTGGTGCCCGGGTCGGCGTGGTGGACGTGTGCACCGCTGCCGTGGCCGCGCTGCCGGTCGGCGGAGCCGGGCTGTCCGCGATGTCCAGGACCTCGACGAGCCATCCGTTGTGCAGCACCGACGCCATCAGCGAGCAACTGGAAGAGCTACAGCTCACGCTGGGCGAAGGACCGTGCGTGGACGCCTTCGCCCACGGCTCGGCCGTCCTGACGACCGATCTGCTGACCGGCGCATTGCAGGACCGCTGGAGTGTGTTCGCCGATGCGGCTTTGGGAGCCGGAGCACGCGCCGTCTTCGCCCTCCCCCTGCAGATCGGGGCGATCAGCCCGGGAGTTCTCGACCTGTACGCCAACGTGCCGACCATGCTGAGCGCGGAGGAACTGGCCGACGCCATGGCCTTCGCCGATCTCGCGACGCTGCTCCTGCTCGACGCGCGGATCGACGCGACGGGAGCGACGGCCGGCGGGCCGGTCCCGGACCGCGACTTCGAAGACCTGGGCGGCTACCGGGCGGAGATCGACCAGGCCACCGGCATGCTGACGGCCCAACTCGGCGTCGGCATCGACGAAGCCTTCGTCCGGCTCCGCGCCTACGCCTACATGCAGGGACGCCGACTCGCCGAGGTGGCCGCCGACGTGGTGGCCCGTCGGCTCCGCTTCTCCCCGGACTCGAAGCCGGACCAGGCGGACGAGGAGACTTGATGCGCCGGTGCCATCCGATGAACGTGCCGTATGTCCCGCCCATTTCCGGCGGAAAGAGTCCCAATCGAGGGTGTCACGATGAATCAGCAGCTCCTGGCCAAGACCTTCGTCGAGCTGGCGGACAACCTGGTCGCCGACTTCGACCTGATCGACTTCCTGCGCCTGCTCACCGACCGCTGCGTCGGCATGCTCGATGCGAGCGCGGCCGGGGTGCTGCTCGCCGACCGGGACGGCAAACTCCGCGTCATGGCCGCCTCCGAGGAACAGGTACGCCTCCTTGAGCTCTTCCAGCTCCAGAACGACGAAGGCCCCTGCCTCGAATGCTTCAACACCGGCACACCAATGATCGTCCCCGACCTGACCCGGGAGATCGACCGCTGGCCGCGCTTCGTCACAGCGGCCCACCGAAGCGGTTTCGGGGCGGTCCAGGCCCTGCCCATGCGTCTGCGGGACGAGACCGTCGGCGCCCTGAACCTCTTCCACACCGCCCCCGGCCCCTTCGACCCGGCGGACACACTCATCGCCCAGGCCCTGGCCGACGTCGCCACCATCAGCCTGCTACAGCAACGCTCCAACCAACGCAGCACGGTCCTCAACGAGCAGTTGCAGACGGCGCTGAACAGCCGCGTACTGATCGAACAGGCCAAGGGCAAACTCGCCGAGCGCCAGAACATCGACATGGAACAGGCCTTCACCGCACTACGCGGCTACGCCCGAGCCCACAACCGCCGCCTGTCCGACCTGGCCCGCGCCTTCATCGACAACTCCGAACCCCTGCCAGGCCTGGTGTCCTGACAGCGTCGGCACAGGGGCGCTAGGAGCGGCCTACCCGCCCGGCCACCGCGTGACCGATCAGCAGGTAGACGACTGCGGGCAGACCGTAGTTGACCACGGTGCGCCAGTTGTCCGAGTCGATGGAGAACAGGTTGTGCGACCAGCCCGAGAGCCAGTTCGCCGCGTCGTGGACCCACGAGACCGTACCGTTGGCCGTGTTGGCGTCGAACAGGTAGAAGGCGATCCACAGGATCAGGATCAGTGCAGTGATGTCCGCGATGATGAGGATGACCGTCCCCGCGGGGTTTCCGCCGTAGCGTCTCGACATGTCCACCGACTAGCCCCGCCAGACGAGTTGAAACCTCGGCGGCTCAACAACTGGCGCCATGTCTGGTCGAGTCGCACGCACGGTGCGCACAAAGGGCAGAGTCGAAGGTTCACAGCCGGCGCCAGCGCGCCGAGGCGAAGGAGAAGACGCCGAAGAGGATCAGCCCGATCGCGACGGCAACCAGGAGCCACGGCCCCATCGGTGTCTGTGTGAAGCTGCGGAGCGTCGCGTCCACGCCCTTGGCCTCGTCCGGGTCGAAGCGGATGGCTGCCACCAGGATGAAGATCCCCGCCGCGGCGAACACCACGCCACGTGACACGCCTCCGCCCACGCCCAGACCGGTGACGACCTGCTTCGTACGTTGGCTCATGCTGCCGGTGTCCAACTGCTTGAGGAAGCGCCGCATGGCTGCCCGGACGGCGAGTACCCCGCCGATGCCGATCAGCAGGCAGCCCCCAGCACCCACCAGCACCTGGCCGTACGGCAATTCGAGCACCGATGCCGTCCAGTCCTTCGACTGCGAGTTGCCACTGGAGCCCTGGCCGCCCCCGGCGGCATACGTCGCCGTGGCCCAGCAGACGGAGGCGTAGAAGACCGCCCTTCCGCCGTCAAGGACTCGTGAAGCGGCTTTGCGCTGCGGGCCCCTGTCAAGGATCGCGCGGGACGCCCGCCACAACGCCATGCAGCCGAAGCCGACCACCATCGCCCACAGCATCACCTTGCCGAACGGCTGTGCCGCGACCTGGGCCAGTGCGCCTTGCCGGTCAGCCGACTCCCCGCCGCTGCCGAGAGCGATCTGAATGGCAAGGGCGCCGATCAGGGCGTACACCACGCCCCTCGCGATAAAGCCCGCTCGCCCTGCGGCAGTCAGCGTCTCGTTCTGGGTGGTACGGGCCGCGGACTTCGCGGCCAGGCCACGCCTTTGTGTGTGAGACGAGGTCATGATGTCCTCCCCATGGTGTGGGCGCGCGGTACGCGTTCACCGCTCCCCAGTGCCCCTGGCCGGGGATTTGATGCGCGGCAGTCGACGAGCGACCGCCGGAGCGAAGCAGGATCAGTCATCAGTCATCAGTCATCAGTGGTCAGTGGTCAGTGGTCAGTCATCGGTTGCTCGTCGCCGCCAGGCCCGCTGTTTCAGCTCCTGTGCCACGCGGGGGAGTTCCTCGTGCAGGAGGCGGCCCACCAGCGCACCGCCGAAGACGACGACGCCCACACCGACCAGCCAGGACTGGACGACCAGGACGGTTCCGAAGGGACCGTAGGTGACGGCGCTGGAGGCGATCAGCGGTGAGAAGACGAGACGGGAGAAGACCCGAAGACCGAGCAGCCCCAACGCCGTCGCCGCCGCGCCGGGCAGCAGGGCGCTCCAAGCGATCCGCCCACCGAGGAGCATCCGCTGCGACCACCAGAAGAACAGGACGGCGCTCAGTGTCGCGCCCAGCGTGCCGGCCGGGGAGTGGCGCCACAGCGTGGTGGTGGCGGTCAGGTAGAGGGAGCCGACGAGGACGCCGAGCCACAGCACCTGTCGCCATCGCGCGTACCAGCGGGCCGAGGGCAGCTCCCAGACCTTCTCGTAGCCGGTCTGCACGGCCGCCCCGAAGGACAGACCGAAGACGGCGAGGGCGGCAAGCCCGAAGGCAGTTGTGGTCTGCAGCACCTGCCCTGGCCGGGCGAACAGCTGCCCGATCTGGTCCTTGGCGGCCCTCGACACGCCGAGCCCGTCGCCCAGCCACTGCGCGAACCCCAACCCGTGCTCCGGATCCGCCGCGGAGACGACGATCAACAGGGGTACCAGCGTGAGGAATCCGAGCGCCGAAAAGCCCAGCGACCTCGGCCCCAGTTCGATCTCTCTGCTCCGCTGCCATCCGCGCTCGACCGGCGAATCGCGGATCACTCGGCCCAGCCGTACCGATAGAGACGATCGGTCCGCGGCACCGGAAGACTTCTTCGGCATGCAGGTCGACTATCACATCTATCGAGGACCCGTCACTGACACCGAAGGAACAGAAAAGGACCAGAAAGGAACAGAAGATGATCCACTCCGGGTCACGAGCCGGGCTCCCGCAGATCGACCGATGACAGTTGGCCAATGACAGTTGGCCGCTGGCCGCTGGCCGCTGGCCGCTGGCCGCTGGCCGCTGGCCGAAGAGGATGTGCACCGGAAACGGTTTACCGTCGCAGGAGTTGGGTTACCCGGCAGAGCGTCCCATGGCCGGCCGGCCCGGACGAAGGCACCGGAAGGTTGAGCTAGCAGCCCCCGGTGCCGCACCGTGAAATGCGTGAGTCGTCAACGCCCCCCCATCGCGTGAAGGCGCCGCAGGGCGCCCCGCCACTCGCGCCGTATCGCCTCGGGGAGTTCCTGGCCAGTCGTGGTGGCGACCAGAGCCACAGCCACGTCGCGGAGTTTGACGTTGCAGTGCTGCGACACGTCCACCAGCAGACCCCAGGCCCGCTCACTGGTGCACGGCGCCAGGGCCATCACCATGCCGCGCGCCTGATCGATCACCGCGCGGCTGGCCAGCGCCTGGCTCAACTGCTCATTTGTGGAGCGCAGTTCGAGGATCTCGACAGTCAACACCGCGTCCCCTGCCGAAGTCGCAGCCGTCGACAACGGCTGTTCTTCACGGGTCGCGGTCACCTGTTGCATGGTGGGTACCTCACAACGAAGTCTTCACGAAGGCAGTCACCGGCTCCAAAGGCGTTCAGCGGCGCGCCAGTTGGCGTTCACCGGCCGCGCCGGGCTGGTAGTGCAGGCCGTAGTGCTTGAAGATCGCTTCCTCCTGGTCGGCGGGCAGCACGTCGTCGGTGCCCATCGAAGGGGCCTGTTTCACCAGCGTTCCGACATAGCCGACCTTGAGATAGCCCGGCCCGACGAGCGCGTCCTGAAGGGGGACGAAGACCAGACGGTGCCGGGTCGGCAGTCCGATTCGTACG
This sequence comes from Streptomyces sp. NPDC093544, assembly GCF_040683495.1. Taxonomy (NCBI): domain Bacteria; kingdom Bacillati; phylum Actinomycetota; class Actinomycetes; order Kitasatosporales; family Streptomycetaceae; genus Streptomyces; species Streptomyces sp. NPDC093544. The sequence goes on from NZ_JBFBEA010000006.1 coordinate 106,490, forward strand.
GTGGCCATGGCGGGCTCGTCGGTGGTGGTGTCCACATAGACCGCTTCGAGGACACCGATCTTGTGCGACTCGGTGTCGACGACGTCGCGGTTGCGCCACTCGCGGACATCGGCTGCGTGAATCATGGCCTTCCCCTTCCGGACGGTTCATCTGACGGTTGTGGGGCAAGCGCGGCTGTGCGAGGCATGGCATGCGCCTCTCCACGATTCCGCGCGTCCGGCGCGGCCGAAGCCGTCCCGAAACCTCTGGATGTCAGGCCCAGTTCGTCGGTCACCCGCGGCGTTCGCGGTCCCGTCGGTCCTCGCGCCTCCAGCGCGCCCGGTGCTGACGCGTGTAGCGACGTTCCCAGCGGTCCTGACGCTCCCTGCGGTTCCGGTAGTCCCCGTACTCCCCGAAATCGGAACCGCCGCCACGCCCCCAGCCGCCACCACGATCGCGGCCGTAGCGGGTGACGCCGAAGACGAGCACGGCAGCGGCCACCCACCAGATGGGGTTGAGGAAGCCGAAGCCGAACAAGGCCACGATCAGGATGAGAAGGAGAACGAACACGGCGGGCCTCCCCGGAGCGGAACAGAGCGTCAATGCCGGGGGCCGGGGCCTGTTCACACAGCGTAGCCCTGCCCAAGGAATTACGGACAGCGCCCCGCGTAACGGTTTTGCACCTGAAGTGGATGGCCACTTGACATCTATTCAGGGGATGCGCAGGAGGCTAACGTGCAGCGCACGGCAGGAGCCCCCGGCAGCGTCGCTCACCTCTCGCGCTCCTTCGGGGGCGCACTGTGCACATCAGTGCCGGAACCTGTCCCGTCCCCGACGGGCCGCTCCCGCACTCGCCATCGCCACGCGCTCCCGGTGCGGCCTTGATGCGCCCCAAGCGGGCATCCTCCATCTGCTGCCCGCCGCGTCGTACGCAACCCACCGCTGGCGGTACACATGTACGCGCTGATCGTTCCGGCTTCGACCCCCTTCGTCCTGCTCGCCACCGTCATGGGCCTGTCCTGGTGGGAGGACCACGTCCTGCCGTCGGCGGAGGCGGTCGAAGCTCCCGCCGAGGCTCCGTCTATCCCAACGGCCCCTCCCCAGCTCGCGGAACTCCCCCGTGTAGACACGTCGTTGACACAGACTGTTGCCAGGCGTTGACTGACAGCACGGCGTAGGGCTATGTCACTCCGGATCGTTCGGGGCGGCATTTCACCTTCCCGCTTCGCCCGGACCCCGCGGAACCAGGAAATTGCCGCGATCTGGAGGCCCGGCGATGATGTTATGGATGCTTCTCTTTGTGCTGATCCTCGTGGTGTTCGGGTTCGGCTTCACCATGCAGGCCCTTTGGTGGGTCGCCGCCGTACTGCTGATCGTCTGGATCGTCGGCTTCGCCATGCGCGGACGCGGCAGTGGTGGACGCCGTGGTGGCGGTCGCCGGTACAGCCGCAGCCGCGGGTAGCCCCCAACACCAGGCGTCTTCCCGCCCGCGGGGAGGGCGGCCTGTACGGCCATCACGCGCGGGAACCCATCGAACGAACAGAGGACAGCCATGAGCGTCGGACAGACGATCAAGCACAAGACCCAGGCATTCAAGGGCCGGGTCACCGAACGTATAGGCCGGACCACCCGCAGCAGGCGACTGCAGCGCGAAGGCAGGACCGACCGGGTCTCCGGAGACCTGAAGCAGTCGGGCGACAAGGCCAAGGACGCCTTCAAGCCCTGACGACAACACACCCCGGGTGGTGCCTGCCTCGCGTGGAACTCCACCCGGCAGGTCAACTCGGAATCAGCCCACAGGAATTGACGGGCACGGCAATGAAGCAGAGCGACCCACGAACCGAGAGCCAGAGAAGGCAGCCATGCTCACCATCGTGATCATCGCCGTGATCGTCGTCGTGGCGGTCGCCGTCCTCATCGTCGGACGTGGCCGAATCCGGCACGGCGGTGGGCGCGGGCTGAAGCAGCGCTTCGGACCCGAGTACGACCGTGCCGTCGTCGACCACGACGGTGACACCCAGGCGGCCGAGCGGGAGCTCGGCGACCGCGTCAAGCAGCACGGCGACCTCACCGAACAACCGCTGTCTCCGGAGGCCCGCGCGCAGTACACGGCTCAATGGGCCGAACTCCAGGACCAGTTCATCGACTCGCCGCAGCAGGCCGTCACCGAGGCGGACGCGCTCCTCGCCCGCCTGGCGAAGGACCGGGGCTTCCCCGGTGAACAGTTCGAGGAGCAGTTCGCCGCCCTCTCCGTCCACCACGCCGCCCAGGTCCCCGGCTACCGCAGCATGCACACAGCAGCACGCGGCCAGAGCGGCACCGAGGAAATGCGGGAGGCCATGGTCGAAGCCCGGAACTTCTTCGAGGCACTGGTCACCGAACGGGCAATCGACTTCGACCGGCACAGTCCGCCGTCTCGCGACGCCCAAGGCCACGCGCCGCAGCAGCACTGAACCGACGCCACACGAAAGGAAGCAGCACCTGATGTCATACGACGCCGAACACGCGCGGCACCCGCAGACCGGAAGCCCGGATCCCACGACGCCGCGCGCCTCGCAGACACCTCATACCGAATCCGCTCATGCGCCGCCTACGCCCGGCGTCAACACCGACGGGCTCCATCCCACGCCGGGCTCGGAACTACTCCCGCAAGGCGAACGGGACAAGGCCACCGTGCGCCTCCAACAGGCCCTCAGCACCTTCGTCGACAGCCCGCGCCAAGCGGTGGAACAGGCCGACGCCGTCTTCGACGACGTCGCCACCCAGTTCACCAACACCCTCGCAGAACGGCGCCGCGGCCTACGCGCAACCCAGCAGGACCAGGACGCCGATCCCCGGACAGAGCAACTACGGCTCACGCTCGGGCAATACCGGGACATCACCGAACGACTGCTGCACATGTCAGCGCCGGCCGGCCACTGACACCGTCCTCCCCTCAGGAGACATCAACACGACTCCGTCGGGGGCAGAACAGGCCGCGGAACTGGCGGCAGAACACAAGGACATCGGCGCCGCCCGATCACCACCGTGTAAACATCCCGATGCTCCTCTCCGCGGCCAACCGCGGGTCCGGCCTCACGACTATGCTGGATGCGGACGTCCCAGACCTCGGCGGGCCACCACTGTTCGGCCCATATGGCTGCGTAGAGCGGATCATTCGTCCGGTCGCCCAGCGCATCCCCAAGGGAACCGGCTGGGTCCTACGCCCCGGAACATCGGCTGCCGGATCGATCATTCACCTGCCCGCACGACAGGACGACCGTGCCGGGAGCCCGGCACGGTCTCGTGAACCGAGGCATCCTGCCCATGAGTACCCCACCCATCCTGAACGTCCACCGGCGCTACACGGGCAACCGGGCGCTGGTCACCCTGACCGGTGCGATCGACCTGAATTCGGTACCCCTGGTACACGCGTCACTGGAGCGATGCCTGTACGACGGCATCCGCGTCATCGAGTCGATCTCACCGCATTGACCTTCTGCGACTCCAGCGGCATCAATGCCTTCCTCTACGCCTTGTCGCACACCGCCGCGGCCGGAGGCCTCCTGCAACTGCACCACCCCAGCCCGGCGTTGGAGCGACTCGTCGCCCTCACCGGCACCGGCTCCCTCTTCCTCACCCTCCCGGATGCCCGCGCCGGGAGCCGACCGCCCCCGTGGCCCTCCCCCATGCACCAACCCGCGCACGGGTTTCCTCCGACCCTTCCTGCCTTCCCGGGCGATGTGCTGTGACGGCCCCGCCCGGGCCGATCCGACCCCGGAAACGCACGGATCACCGGCCGCCCACGACCGGCACGATGTCCCTGGGTCGTGACGATCACGCGATGAGCGGCGGGACGGCAGGTGTGCCGTGTGCGGGCTGATGGCCGATCGCCCCCACCAGCCCAGGGGTTGGTAGCAGGCGGGACACCCGGCCGACGTGCTGGATGTGCGTGAGCCGGCCGGCAAGGCGACACGGTCAGGCGATCCCGGTGCCGCGCACCAGCAGCAACGCCACGTCCGCCACCGCCACGGCGACCGCTGCCGCGAACGCCAACCGCTCCCAGCGGCGTCCCAGCACCGTCCCCACCGCAGCGATCAGTGCGGTCACCACGAGCGCGGCCGTTCCCCACCTGCCGGGTGGTCCAGCGGGTCCCAGCACCAGAACCACGGACGCTGCCACCAGCGGCACCGGCAGCAGCAGCCGCGCGCCGTCCGGGCCCAGCCGGTGCGGCCATCCCCGTACGCCCGTCGCCAGGTCCCCGCGGATGTCCGGCAGCACATCACCCAGATGGGATCCGACCCCCAGCAACGCCCCGGCGGTGACAACCCACCAGGCCGGCCACGGATGTCCCGGCAGCCCCAGCGCGACGAATGCCGGGAGGCCGGCGAAGCCCACCGCATAGGGCGCCCAGGACCACGCTGTCGCCTTGAGCCGCAAGTCGTACGCCCACGCGGCCGCCACCCCGGCCAGGTGAACGGCGCCCGCCCACAGACCACAGGCGAACGACAGCGGCACGCACAGCACCAGCGCGGCGTACGCGGCCACCCACACCTCCGTCACACCGACCGTGCCGTCGACGACGGGCTTGCCACGGCGGCAGGCGGCGATGTCCCGGCGCGCGTCGAACGCGTCGTTGCACCAGCCGACGGACAACTGCCCGGTCAGAACGGCAGCGCCGGTCAGCACACAACGCGCGGCGCTCTGCCCTGCGGTCACGGCCAGCGCGGTCATCAGGACGGTGACCGCCACGACAGGCCCGGGGTGGCACGACCCGGCCAGGCCACCCACCCGGCCGGCCCAACGCGCGGCCGGACCGCCTGCCGTCGACTGCTCGGGAGTGCCCACCCGGCCGATCGTAGGCGCCCCGGCCCCACCCGGCCGGCGTACCGCGCCCTCGGGACGAGCGGCCGGACGGGCGATCAAGGGTGTCGAAACCCCGGACCGGGGAACACGTGCAAAGCAAGTCAGGCCCCATGCAGGAACCCAGACGGGAACCGTATGACCCGGATCGCAGCTGTCCATGGTGCCCTCGCACCGCACCGTCGCCCCCAGCACGAGATCACGGACATGGTGGCCCGCACCTGCCTGCCCGAGAACACCGACCGCCGGGTCCTGGACCGGCTGCACCGCAGCGCGAAGGTCAGCTCACGCAACATGACGCTGCCCCTCGAACAGTACGGAGAACTGGACGGATTCGGCGCCTCCAACAACGTCTTCATCCCCGCCGCCACCGACCTGGGCGCCCAGGCCGTCCGGGGCGCACTGCACGCCGCCGGTCTGACCGCGACCGACGTGGACCTGCTGATCTTCACCTCCGTCACCGGCATCGCCACCCCCTCGATCGACGCACGACTGGTCGGCCGCCTCGGACTGCGGCCGGACGTCAAACGGCTGCCCCTGTTCGGCCTGGGCTGTGCGGGGGGCGCCGCCGGCCTGGCCCGGATGCACGACTACCTGCTGGGCCGACCCGACCACGTGGCGGTGTTGCTGTCGGTCGAACTGTGCTCTCTCACCTTCCAGCGCAACGACGCCTCCATGGCCAACCTGGTCGCCACCGGGCTGTTCGGCGACGGCGCGGCCGCGGTCGTCGCGTGCGGCGCGGGCCGCACGGAGCGCCCGGACGAGACCGCCGGCCCGACGATCGTGGACACTCGCAGCCACCTGTATCCGGACACCGGGCGCGTCATGGGCTGGGACATCAAGGACACCGGTTTCAAGGTCGTCCTCGACCCGCAGGTCCCCGATGTGGTGCGCCGTTACCTCGCCGATGACGTCGAGGGGTTCCTCGGCGACCACGGGATCAAGCCGAAGGACGTGACCGCCTGGGTGTGCCACCCCGGCGGCCCGAAGGTCCTCGAGGCAGTCACCGAGGCCCTCGACCTGCCCGACGACGCACTCGATGTGACCTGGCGTCATCTGGCCGACGTGGGCAACCTGTCCTCGTCATCGGTGCTCCACGTGCTGCGTGACACCCTGGCCAGGCGCCGCCCGCCGCCGGGCACGCCGGGCCTGCTGCTGGCGATGGGGCCCGGCTTCGCCTGCGAACTCGTCCTGCTGCGCTGGTAGTTCGCCCCGTCGAAGGACACGCAAGACACGAAGGACGCGAAGGACACGAGGGACAGTGGACACATGATCTGGTACGTACTACTGGTGGCCGCCGTCGCCGGCGAGCGCGTCGCCGAACTCGTCGTCGCCCGCCGCAACGAACGGTGGAGCACCGCCCGCGGCGCGACGGAGACCGGGCAGGGCCACTACCCGGCGATGGTCGTCCTCCACACCGGCCTGCTGGTCGCCTGCCCGGCCGAGGTGTGGCTGGCCGACCGGCCCTTCGTCCCCGCCCTGGCCTGGCCGATGCTGGCCGTACTGGTGGGCGCCCAGGCGCTGCGGTGGTGGTGCATCAGCACTCTGGGCCCCCGTTGGAACACCCGGGTGATCGTCGTACCCGGCCTGCCGCTGGTGACGGGCGGCCCCTACCGGTGGCGGTGGCTGCGGCATCCGAACTATGTGGCCGTCGTCGCCGAGGGTGTGGCCCTGCCACTGGTCCACACCGCCTGGGTCACCGCGGCCGCGTTCACGGTACTCAACGCCGCTCTGCTCACCGTGCGCATCCGCTGCGAGAACCGGGCGCTGGCCACCACGGTCACGTCGACCACGCCCGCTCCGGCGTGATCGACGTCCTGGTGGCCGGCGGCGGACCGGCCGGTCTGGCCGCCGCCATTCACGCCACGCTCGCCGGTCTGGAGACCGTCGTCGTCGAACCCCGGACCGGGCCCGTGGACAAGGCTTGCGGAGAAGGCGTCATGCCCGGCGGTGTCACCGCGCTGCGAGCACTGGGTGTCGAGGTCACCGGCCGCGAACTGCGCGGCATCCGTTACGTGGACGGCGCCGCCCGCGCCGAAGCGCCTTTCCACGGCCATGGCGGGCTGGGGATCCGTCGTACGACGTTGCACTCCGCACTGCACCGGCGCGCTCTCGACCTGGGCGTGCGGATGCTGCCGGGCAAGGTCGGCGAGGTGCGCCAGAGCGCGGATTCGGTCACCGCCGCGGGCACCACGGCTCGCTGGCTGATCGCCGCCGACGGCCTGCACTCCCCGGTGCGCCGCGGCCTGGGGCTGGAGTTGCCGGGCATCACCCACGGCCGCTACGGACTACGTCGGCACTTCCGCGTCGAGCCGTGGACGGACTTCGTGGAGGTTCACTGGTCCGGGCACGGTGAGGCCTACGTGACACCGGTAGGTGACGACCTGGTGGGCGTCGCGATCCTCAGCCGCAACCGTCGCGGATACGACGAGCACCTGGCCGGCTTCCCGGCCCTCACCGCGTCGCTGCGCGGCCCGGCCGCGACGGAGGTACGCGGCGCCGGACCGCTGTTGCAGCGGGTGCGGCGCAGAACCGCCGGCCGCGTCCTGCTCGTCGGCGACGCCGCGGGCTATCTGGACGCCCTCACCGGTGAGGGCATCGCCCTCGCGTTGGCGACGGCCGGGGCCGCCGTCCGCTGCCTGGCCGCCGGGCGACCGAACGAGTACGAGCGTGCCTGGGCCCGGCTGACCCGGCGCCACCGGTTGCTGACCGGGGCCCTGCTGGCCGCGAGCCGCCGTCCTGGCACCGCCCGTCTCATCGTCCCCGCAGCGTCCCGGATGCCCCCGGTGTTCTCGGCCGCGGTCCGCGCACTGCAGTAGCGGCCGGGTCGGTTCCCCTTCCGCGTCGGCGCGCAGCCATTCGGGTGTTCGAAGCCGACGCGAGGACCCGGACGCCACGGGCGTGAGATCCCGGAAACGAGCAGTTCACAGCGTGAGGGGTTGCCGGGAACAAGCGGTTTCTAGCGTGTCCGCTCATGGATACAGAGCTGTATACGCAGTCGGACACAGCTGACGCGCAGTCGGTCGCCCCCGGCGCACCGGCGGTTCCGTCAGCTGGTTCCTCGCTGCGTGAGGCGGTCTACGCCAAGCTGCGCGCGGCCGTGCTCGACGGCGGGTTCGGCCCTCGCGAGCGACTGGCCGAGATGCGGCTGGCCGCGCGGTTCGGGGTGTCGCGGACCCCGGTACGCGAGTCGCTGGCGCGGCTGGCGTCCGACGGGCTGATCGAGCGGGGCGACGGCGGTTTCTTCGTGACCATCCCCAACCTCACCCAGCTCAAGGACTTCTACGAGCTCCGGGTCACCCTGGAGCTGCGCGGGATCGCCCGCGCCATCGAGGACTCCTCGATCAAGCACGACACGGCGATCCTCACTGCCGAGCTGGACCGCTGGTACGCGATGCGTGAGCGGCCGCAGGCAGTGGACCCGCGGTTCGTCGTCCAGGACGAGAAGTTCCACGCCGAGCTCTCCCGCGCTTCCGGCAACTCCGCCCTCACCCATGCACTCGTGACGGTCAGTGAGCGCATCCGCCGGGTGCGGATGTACGACTTCCTCACCCAGGACCGGGTGGAGACGACCATCACCGAGCACATCGAGATCATGGAGCTCGTCCGCGACGGCCGCCTCGACGAGGGCTACCGGGCCCTGCACGCCCATGTCGGCGACTCGATGGCCGTGGTGTTGGAGTGCGCCCAGCACGCCATGACGCAGATGGCCCTGCACTCGGACCGCCTCTGAAACCCCGGGAAATCCATCCCGGCCTTCGACTCCCCGGCTGCCGACGACGCCGACCGGGGGTGCTCCACCGCTCACCGCATCCGCCCCCAGCACTCCCCCGCATCCCCGAAGGGCTGACTATGAGCACCACCGAGTCATCCAAGACGGCCACAGCGCCGGTGTCCCCAACCAGCCAGGCGACCAAGGAGACGCTGGAGGACTACACCCTCCGCTTCGCGCCCCGCAGTTACCGGCGCTGGACCCCGATGGTCGTGGCGACGACCGCGCTCGGCGGCATCGCCTACATGGCCGACTTCTCCATCGGCGCCGGCATCGGCCTGGCCCACGGCACCGGCAACGCGCTCGTGGCGATCGCCGTGGCCGCCGTCGTCATCTTCGTCACCGGCTTCCCGCTCGCCTACTACGGCGCCCGCTACAACATCGACCTGGACCTGATCACCCGCGGCTCCGGCTTCGGCTACTACGGCTCGGTCCTCACCAGCGTCATCTTCGCCAGCTTCACCTTCATCTTCTTCGCCCTCGAAGGCTCGATCATGGCCCAGGGCCTCAAGCTGGGCCTCGGACTCCCGCTGTGGCTGGGCTACGCGCTCTCCACGCTGATGGTCATCCCGCTGGTGATCTACGGCATGAAGGCGCTCAGCAAGCTCCAGGTGTGGACGACCCCGGTCTGGCTCGTGCTGATGGTCGGCCCGCTGGTCTATCTGATCTCCACCGACCCGGGCACGGTCGACCGCTTCCTCAACTACGCGGGCACCGACGGCGAGGGCGGCATCAACACCGCCTCCGTGCTGCTGGGCGCCGGCGTCTGTCTCTCCCTCATCGCGCAGATCGGCGAGCAGATCGACTACCTGCGTTTCATGCCGCCCAAGACCGAGGCGAACAAGCGCACTTGGTGGACCGCGGTCATCATGGCCGGCCCCGGCTGGGTGGTGCTCGGCGCGCTCAAGCAGGCCATCGGCGTCTTTCTCGCCGTGTACATCCTGGCCAAGGTCGGACCGGAGGCCGCGCCCGAGCCGATCCAGCAGTTCCGCAGCGCCTTCGACGCGATGATGCCGTCCTGGCTCGTACTCCCGCTGGCCGTGGCCCTCGTCGTGATCAGCCAGATCAAGATCAACGTGACCAACGCCTACTCCGGCTCGCTCGCGTGGACGAACTCCTTCACCCGTGTCACCAAGCACTACCCCGGCCGTATGGTCTTCGTCCTGGTCAATCTGGGCTTCGCGCTCGCTCTGATGGAAGCCGACATGTTCAGCTTCCTCAACGACATCCTCGGCTTCTACTCGAACTGCGCGATCGCCTGGATCGTCACCGTCGCCACCGACATCGGCGTCAACAAATACCTGCTGAAGCTGTCCCCGCTCCAGCCCGAGTTCCGCCGCGGCATGCTCTACGCCGTCAACCCCGTGGGTGTCGTCGCCTTCGTCGCCGCCTCCGGCCTGTCCATCACCATGTACTTCCACGCCCTCGGCGACACCCTCCAGCCGTACTCCCCCGTCGCCGCGGCCGTCCTCGCCTTCGTCCTCACCCCGCTGATGGCCGTCGTCACCAAGGGCAAGTACTACCTGCGCCGCACCGACGACGGCATCGACGAGCCGCTTCTCGACACAGAAGGCAACCCGAGCGCGACGACGTACGACTGCCACGTCTGCCACCAGCCCTACGAGCGCCCCGACCTGGCCGCCTGCCAGACCCACGACGCGCACGTCTGCTCCCTGTGCCTGAGCACCGACAAGGTCGGCGACCACGTACTGCCCATAGAGCCGTCCGCCGCCTGAACCCAACAGCCGGGCGGCGAGGAGATCGCCGCCCGGCCGCACCTCCTGGAGGAGTCGCGCGGTTGATGACGGCGCGTCAACTGTCGGCGAGCTCGGCCGCTCGGTCCAGAGCGAGCGGCTGGGCCGCGTACGTGATGCGGACGACGCCGTCGGCATGCCGTTCCGTGCCGCCCTGCACGCCGAAGACGTCGCGGAGGAGGTCCGGTGTCAGGACCTCCAGTACGGGTCCCGCCGCCACCACCGCACCCTCGTGGAGCACGACGAGATGATCGCAGAGCCGGGCGGCGAGGTCGAGGTCGTGCAGGACCGCCAGGGTGGTGATCCCGGTGCTGCGGATCAGGTCCAGGAGCTCGAACCGGGCGCGGATGTCGAGGTGGTTGGTGAGTTCGTCCAGGACCAGGAGCTGCGGCCGCTGGGCGAGGGCGCGGGCCAGCAGGACGCGTTGGCGCTCGCCGCCGGACAGGGTGGCGTAGTCCCGGTCCGCGAAGGGCGCGACACCACAGCGGTCGACCGCTTCGGCCACGGCCTGGTGGTCCTCCGTGCCGTCCCGTCCCAACAGGCCGTGATGAGGCGTACGTCCCAGGGCGACGATCTCGGTCACGGTCAGGCCGGTGGTGGTGCCGGCGTCCTGGAGGACTGCCGCCGTACGGCGGGCGGCGGTGCGCGGGGACAGCTCCCATACGTCGTCGCCGCCCACCCTGACCACACCGTCGGCGGGCCGTAGCGAGCGGTAGACCGTGCGGAGCAGGGTGGACTTGCCGCTGCCGTTGGGGCCCACGAGCCCGACGATGTCGCCCTTGGCGGCCTCCAGGTTCACCTCGCGGAGAATCGGCCTGCGGTCGAGGGTGATGTGGAGCTGGTCGACGGTCAGTTTCATACGGTGTCCAGCCCTCGTCGCTGCTTCATACGTTGTCCAGGCCCTTGTTGCGGCGCAGCAGCCACAGGAAGAAGGGGGCGCCGAGCAGGGCGGTGAGGATGCCCAGCGGCAGTTCGTTGGGGCGGTTGACGGTGCGGGAGAGCAGGTCGACGAGGACGAGGTAGGTGGCACCCAGGAGTGCGGTCAGGGGCAGCAGCCTGCGGTGGTCGGCGCCGGTGGTGAGGCGGACCAGGTGGGGGATCATCAGGCCGACGAAGCCGACGCCGCCTGCGACGGCGATGACGGTGCCGGTGAGCAGCGCGCTGATGACCAGCAGGACGGCGCGCAGCCGGTTGACGTCAACCCCGAGCGCGGTGGCGGACTCGTCACCGGCCAGCAGTGCGTTGAGTCGCCGTCCGAACAGGGTCAGCAAGACGGTGCTCGACAGGACAACCACCGTGACGGTGGGCAGTTGGTCCCACTGGGCGCCTGCGACGCTGCCGAGCATCCAGAACATCACGGTCCGCAGTTCGGTGGGCGTCGCCAGCAACTGGACGAAGCTGGTCACCGAAAGCAGGACGTAGCCGACCGCGACCCCGGCCAGCACCAGCCGGGTGGGTGCCAGCCGGCCGCCTCGCTGTCCCAGGGCGAAGACCAGGGCCCCCGCCGCCAGTGCGCCAACGAACGCCGCGCCCGACACGCCGAGCCCGCCCAGGCCGCCGAGCGCGGCGCCACCCAGGGTGATGACCAGCACGGCGCCCAGCGAGGCGCCGTAGGAGAAGCCGAGGACGACGGGGTCCGCGAGCGGGTTGGAGACCAAGGTCTGGAGCACTGCCCCCGCGACCGCCAGACCCGCGCCGACCAGGGCGGCCAGGGCGACGCGCGGTGCCCGGAAGGTCCACACGATCTGGTCCAGCGCGGGGTCACCGGTGGTTCCCTGGCCGGTGATGTGATGCAGGAGGATTCCCCACACGTCAGCCACCGGGATGTTCACCGCGCCGATGCTCACCGCCAGCACCATCACGGCGACGAGGACGACGAGCAGGCCGACAACGGCGAGCGACAGTCGAATGCGGTTCGGGCTCAGAACTTGTCGGGGTGCAGCGCCTTGGCGATCTTCTCGACGGCCAGGTCGTTGCTGGGACCGAGGTACATCGAGTCCGACAGCGCCACGTACGTGTTGTTCTTCGCGGCCGGCCACTGGGGGAACTCCTTCAGCAGTTTCTTGGCGTAGGCCGCCGGGTCGGGGTCGTTGTAGCCGATGACGACGAGCGCGTCGACGTCGGTGGCGGCCACCTTCTCCTTGCTGAGGTCGGCGAAGGAGGTCTTGGAGGCCGACTCGAAGGCATTGCTGCCGCCGGCCTTGGTGAGGATGTCGTTGTAGATGCCCTTGGCGACGACCGAGCTGAAGTCGTTGCCGCCCATGGTCATGTTGGAGAAGAGCACCATCACCTTCGGCTTCTTCTCGCCCTCGACCTTGCCCGAGACCGCCGCGATGTTCTTCTCGGAGTCGGCGATCAGTTGCTCGGCCTTGTCACTGACATTGAAGATCTTGCCCAGGTCGCGCAGCAGCCGGTAGCTGTCCGCGATGGTCATCTTCGAGGTGTCCTGGTCGCAACCCTGCGGAGAGACATAGGTGTTGGCGCCGACGTCCTTGAGCTGCTCGCGGGTGGCGAAGCCGTTCTTCTCGTCGAAGCCGTAGGAGGTCGTGGACAGCACCAGGTCGGGGCGCAGCCCGATCATCGCCTCGCGCGGGATGTCGTAGGCGTCGTTGAGCTTGACGTCACCGTTGGGCAGGGCCTTGATGGCGTCGGCCCGTCCCGCGACCTCGGACATCCCGTAGGTCTGCTGGTTGGCGGCAATGCTGTCGCCGAGACCGAGGGCGAGCAGCGTGGAGACCTCGGCGACCGAGGCGCCGTTCATGGTGACCACACGGCTGGGCGCCTTGGTGAACTTCTCGGACACTCCGCAGTTGTCGAGGGTCACCGGGTAGCCGGATGTCGCGGCGGCCGCGGACGCCTTGTCGCCGGTCTCGTCGGTCGAGTCGGCGCATGCCGCGGTGACCAGACAGAGAGCGCCGGCCAGGGCGATGGCGACCGGCCGTTTCTTCGGCATGCTGGCTCCTTGTTGCGGAATGCTCGTGCGGCGACGGGTTCTGCTGCAGTAGTCGGGAGGTCGAGCGCGGAAGTTCCCGGAGAGGCCCAACTACTTTGCGGGAGTGGAGAGGTGGCCCGGTTTCCCGGCCGGGGCGGGCATGGTTCCGGTGGTGACGCAGTGGTCGAGGTAGCGGAAGACGAGGTCGCGGTCGACGGGAGGGGAGGTGATGCCGCTTCCGTGCAGACCGGTCAGGACGTTGTCGGCGCGGACGCGTCCCAGACGTAGGTCGGGACCGGTCGCGGTATCGGCTGCCGTGTCCCATGAGTCGAAGAAGGCGAGCGTCGCCACCGCCGTGCCCGAGGCCGGGGACAGCTCGGCACGCCACTGGGCGAGCGGCATGCGCCGCAGCGGGTAGCCGTACTCCTCCAGCCAGTCGTATACGTCGGCCAGCCGCACCAGGGTGGTGGCGGCGTGGTTGAAGACCTTCGCGGTCGTTGGGCGCTGTCCGAGGCAGAGGTGTACGACAGCCTTGGCGACGTGGTCGACCGGTGTCCAGGTCTCCTCCTCGAAGAGGTCGGGGACGATGCCCGCGGGGACCCCGGCGCGCAGCACGCTCCACAGGAAGTCCCGCTCGTTCACGTAACCGGTTGCGTGCGGGCCGACGATCCGTCCGAGCCGGTGCACGGTGACCGGCAGACCCCGCTCGGCGGCTTGTTCGAGCAGGCGCTCGGCCGCCCACTTCGACTGCTGGTAGCCGTACCGCAGTCCGGGATGGGGCGGGAGGAACTCCTCCGGCACCTCAGGGGCGAGGCCGAGGGGCGGAGCGACGGAGAGGGTCGACACGAAGTGCAGGGGGATCGAGCGCACGGCCGCCATACGCAGCAGGTCCCTGGTGGACTCGGTGTTGGTGGCGCGGAGGGTGGCGTACTCGCGCATGATGCTGACGGTCGCGGCGTTGTGGAAGATCGCGCCGCAGGTTCGGGCGAGTTCCGCGAAAAGCGCCTCGTCCAGGCCGAGGCGGGGGCGGGCGAGGTCAGCGGGAATCGCCGTGATGCGTCTCCGCGTCGCGTCCGTGAGGTGGAACTGGTGTGTTTCCAGGGCTTGTTGGATGCGCGCGGTGGCCTCGGCGGGGCTCGGGGCACGGACGGTGCAGACGATCTCCGCGCCGGTGCTCGTCAGGAGTTCGGCCAGCAGATGTACGCCGACGAAGCCGGTGGCGCCGGTGAGCAGGATTTTGTCGGGTGTTCCGCTTGTCTGGGGACCTTCGGCGGGTCGGATGTCCGGGTCGAGGACGGCGTCGGCGAGGAGGGCCGCCGGAAGGCCAGGGGATTCCGGCCGCGCATGCGCCTGCGTCTGCTGTTCCAGGAAGCCCGCCAGACCGGCGGAGGTCGGGTGCTGGAAGAGCCAGGCGACCTTCACTTCGCGGTGCAGTTCGACGCCGAGTCGGTTGGCGACCTGGATGGCCTGGAGCGACTGGGCGCCCAGGTCGAAGACGTCGTCGCGCGCCGAGACGGCGACCACGCCCAGTACCTGCTGCCAAACGGCGGCGATAGTGCGCTCCAGTGAGCTGTCGGACGGGGCCGTCTGTGCAGTGGGGGCGGTTGCCGTCGTGGCGAGCGCGTTCCTGTCGACCTTCCCTGAGCTCGTCCGGGGCAGACTGTCCAGGAATTCGACCGCCGACGGGATCATCGCCGCGGGCAGCGCGGCTCGGAGGTGGTCCCTGATCAGGGACATGGCCGGGGCCATGGCCGAGGCCGGTCCTTCCGGGACGACGTGTGCGACCAGGCGCCGCGTCCCGTCGTCCAGCACCTGTCCGACCACGGCGGCGTCGCGGACTCCCGGGTGGGCCAGGAGGGCGCTCTCGACCTCAGCAGGGTGCACACGGTGTCCGCTGATCTTGAACTCGGTGTCCGACCGGCCCAGGTAGCGCAGTTGACCGTCGTCGCCGATCCGCACCAGGTCACCGGTGCGGTAAGCGCGCGGTGCGCCGGGCAGCGCGTCGAGCGGGGCGAAGCGGGAGGCGTCCGGGGGCCGGTCTCCCCGGTAGCCGACGGCCAAGTTGTCGCCCAGAAGGTGCAGTTCGCAGTCCACGACCGCAGCCCGGGTACCAGGGAGCGGCAGTCCGATGGGGACGTCTCCCGGGGCGAGGGAGGGGTCGTGGAGGTCGGCGACGGTGGCGACCACGGTGGCCTCGGTCGGGCCGTAGGTGTTCAGCAGCCGGACGGATGTGCCGACGGCCTTGCGCCAGCGGTCGACCCGCTCGGGGAGGGCCGCCTCGCCGCCGATGACGACCGTGCGCACCTCGGCGGGCAGCGCGGCGGCGCCGGTCGAGACGGCGTAGGCCAGTTCGTGCCAGTAAGCCGTGGGCAGGTCGAGGAAGCTGATCCGCAGCTGTGCGCAGGCGTCCAGAAAGCCGGGGACCGACTCGATCATGCTGTCCGTACGGACGACGAGCGTGGCGCCCGCGCACAGGGTGAGGAAGATTTCCTCGACGCTGGTGTCGAAGTGCAGGGGGGCGAACTGCAGTACGCGGTCCCGGTGGTGGAGGCCGTAGCGGTGCGTGGCGCCGGCGACGAAGTGCGCGAGGGCGCGGTGGTCGACCTCGACGCCCTTGGGGCGGCCGGTGGAGCCCGAGGTGTGGATGACGTAGGCGAGGTTGTCAGGTGTCGGTGCGGTCGGTACAGCGGTGCCGGCAGTGCCGGGCTCTGGCTGGTCAAGGAACAGTACGTCCCTGCCCTCGTAGTCGTCGGCGTGGGTGCTGGCCGTCAGGACGAGCGCGGGCCGGGCGTCGTCCAGCAGTTCCGCCCGGCGAGTTGGGGGCGCTGCCGGGTCGATCGGGCTGTAGGCGGCACCGGAGAGCAGCACGCCGAGGATGCCGGTGATCGCGTCGATGCCGCGGGGCAGGGCGACGGTCACCAGGTCCCCGCGGCCGACCTGACGGGCAGCCAAGCGGAGGGCTACATCACGTGCCGAGCCGAGCAACTGCGCATAGGTGACGCTGCGTCCGTCGTGCTCCACGGCGACGGATCCCCCGCGCCGGGCGGCATGGTCGGCGATCAGGTCGAGGACCGGACGCACGGGTCCGGGCAACGGTCCCCCGTCCAGGACGGGGACGGCTTCGCGCGTACGCAGCTCACCGAGCGCCCGGTCGGGGGCGGCGAGGGCCTGCCCGAGCAGGGCGAGCAGTCCCTCCTGGAGTGCGGCGACGTCCGCCTCGTCGTAGAGGTCGGGGTTGGCGTCCACGGCGATGCGCAGGCCGGCACCCTCGGAGCGGTCGTAGACATTGACGGACAGGTCGTCGACGGGGCCCGCGGAGACGTTGTGGACAGTGCTGCGGTGTCCGGCGAAACGCAGGTCGTACTCGAAGGGCATGATGTTGACACCGGGACCGGACAACCGGCGCTGCCCGCCCACGAGTCTGAGGTCGCGTCGCAGTTGTTCGTAGCGGTAGCGCTGGTGCGGCAGACCGGCGCGCAGCTCGCGGGACACCCGGACCGCGAGGTCGCGCAGGCTGTCCGACGCGGTGACCGTCACGCGCAGGGGCAGGATGTTGCGGACCATGCAGGGGACGCGCAGCGAGACGGAGCCGAGGCGTCCCATCGCCGGCAGGCTGAGAACGATCTCCGGTGCTCCGGTCGCGTGGTGCAGCTGGGCCGCGGTGACGGCCAGCAGGACCTCGGACCAAGTGAGTCTGAGGTCGCGGGCGACGGCACGCAGGGTCTCGGTCTGCGCCGCGTCGAGGTCCATCACCCGCCGGTGGAAGGTGCGTTCAGGCAGGGCCGTACGCCCGGCGGGTGTCGCAACGGGCGGGCGGTCGGCGAACCGGTCCGTCCAGTAGGCGCGGTCCTTGGCGAAGCGGGGCGACTCCCGGTAGGCGTGTTCCTCGTCCCGCACCGCGGCCAGGGTGCCGAAGCCGCTGTCCTCCAGCGGTTCGCCCGACGTCAGGGCTGTGTAGACCTGGGCGACCCGGCGGGCGACCAGCGACAGGCCGAAACCGTCGAGGGCGATGTGGTGCACGCGGTGATACCAGAGGTACTGCTCCGGTGCGATCCGCAGCAGCGCGTGACCGAAGACGGGGCCGCGCGCGAGGTCGACGGGGCGGGCCATGTCCCGGTCCATCCAGGCCAGGGCCGCCGCGTGCGGGGCGGGCTCTGCGGTGAGGTCTGCCGTGTGCAGGAGCCAGTCGTCGGCAGGGGCGACTGTCTCCCAAGGCCGGCCCTGGTGGTCGACGACGAAGGCGACGTTCAGGGCATCCGTCTCCGCGACCACATGGTGCAGGGCCGCGTCGAAGACAGCCGCGTCCACCGGCCCGTGGATGTGCACGTACTCGGCCGTGTTGTACGCGGGGCTGTCCACATCGAGTTGCTGGCCGGTCCAGATGCCTTCCTGGGCGGCCAGCAACGGATGGCGTATCTCCGTGCTTTCGTCACGCGGTGGCATGGTCTGCTCCCCCCTGACGTGCGGCGAGCAACTGCCACCACTGGTCGAACGAGGTGCATTCGGCGAGTTCGACGAAGCCCACGTCCACGCCGGTCTCCCGCCACCGTTCGATGAGAGTGACGATGCGCAGCGAGTCCAGTCCCGCGTAGAGGGGGTTCTCTTCCAGGTCGACTTCGTCGGGCTGCTGATACAGGAACTCCGCCAGGTCCGCGCGGAAGCCCTCCAGCGTGAGGGGAGCAGGCATGTCGTTCTCTCTCAATCGAGCCTGGTGGAAGGTCAGTTGACCTTGCGTGCCGATCCGCCCCAGAAGCGGTCGCGCAGCTCGCGGCGCAGGATCTTTCCGCTGGGGTTGCGCGGGACGCTGTCGATGAACTCGTAGCGGGCGGGCAGCTTGAAGCTCGCGAGCTGCGGGACGAGGAAGGTGTGGAGGTCCCGGGGGCTGGGCTGCTGCCCGGGAACGGGGACGACGAAGGCGTGCACGTACTCGCCCCAGCGCTCGTCGGGCGCGCCGACGACAACCGCCTCGGCCACGCCGGGGTGGCCTTCCAGTACGTTCTCGATCTCGGCCGGGTAGACGTTCTCACCGGCGACCAGGATGGCGTCCTTGATGCGGTCGCGGATGAAGATGTAGCCGTCCTCGTCGACGTAGCCGGCGTCCCCCGTGTGGATCCAGCCGTCGACGAGGGTCTCGGCGGTCTTGTCGGGCAGTCCCCAGTACTCGACCATGCGGGCGGGCGTGGCGAGGCAGACCTCCCCGACTGCGCCCGGCGGCAGTTCGCGCCCGTCGCCGTCGATCACCTTGCTGCGCACACCCGGATAAGGGTGGCCGGCCGCCTGCATGAGGGAACCACCGGGGACATGGGCGGCAGGAGGCAGGCAGACGGCGGTGTTGCCGGTCTCGGTGAGGCCGTAGATCTGGGCGAACTCGCATTCGAGGACGGCGAGGCTCTCCTCCAGCAGGGTCTCGGAGATCGGCGAGCCGCCGTAGACCGTCTTGCGGAGAGTGGTGAAGTCCTTCGCGCTGACGCCCGGTTCGGTCAGCATCATGCGGAGCATGGCGGGCACGACGCAGACGGTGGTGATGCCGAGGTCGCGGATGAGGTCGACGGCCCGGCGTGCGGCGAAGGCGCGCATCGCGACGACGGTGGTTCCGGCGTTGAGGTTCTGCGTGGCCCACCACAGGCCGCCGATGTGGAACCCGGGGATGCCGATCAGTGCGATGTCGCTTGCGCGCCAGTCGATCCAGTCGAGCCCCTCGCTCGCCAGGGCGTCACGGATCGCGAAGAAGCTGCGGTGGGCGAGCACGACGCCCTTGGGCAGTCCGGTGGTGCCGCTGGTGTAGAGCTGGGCGACGGGGGTGTCGGGGGTGGCGAGGTCAGGCAGTTCGGTGTCCGGGTGGGACGCCTTCCAAACGGAGAAGCGCTCTCCGAGCGTGACGACCGTTTCGGGTGGCGCGGTCGGCATCTTCTCGACGATCGGCCCGAACTCGTCCTCCAGGAAGAGCAGTCGGGTGCCGGAGTCCCGCAGGATGTGGCTGACCTCGGGCGCGGTGAGCCGCCAGTTGACGGGTACGAGCACGGTGCCGCTCTTGGCGCAGCCGAAGAGGATCTCGTAGTAGTGCTCGGACTCCTTGCCGAGGTACGCGACCCGGTCGCCCGGCTTGAGTCCGGCGGCCTGGAGGGCGTGGGCGATGCGGTTGCTCTCGCGGTGCAGTTGCTCGTAGGTCAGAGTGCGGCCCTCGCAGAGGACCGCGGGGGTGGCGGGCTGGTGCTGTGCGTGGAAGCTCGTGGTCTGGACGAGCGTCTGGAGTTGCGGGTGGTGAAGCCTGTCCATGGACATGGGAGTTCTCTCCGTCCTCTCTTGCCGCTGGTTGGGATGGCAGGGGGTGGGCGCGTCAGGGGACGTTGACGAACGCCAGGACCGCCTCGCCGTCGCAGCGGCCCGAGTCGGCGTCCCAGTAGCAGTAGGCGGTTTCGGCGTGGAGGAACGGCTTGCCGCCACCTGGGGTACGGCGCGTGACGGACCGGAATTCCATCTCTCCCGAGAATTCACGGGGGTTGACCGGTCTCCGGAAATTGGAGGCGAATCTCGCGATCAGAATGTCCGGGAGCTGGTGCTTCCAGAAGTCGTCCAGCGTCCAGGATTCGAACCCCGCCAGCAGTCCTTCCTTTACGGACTTGGCGACGAGGTAATACATCATCTGGTTGTAGCAGATGTTCACCTCGACGGAATTCAGATGGCCGGTGTCGTCGATGTAGCACGACTCCGGGATCGCGAACTCGCAGTGGGCGGCGGCCTGTCCGGCGCGCTCGGCCACGACGGCGGCCGAGCGCAGGTACTTGCAGTGGTCCTTGTAGGGCACCAGTACGCGGGCCAACAGGTCCTCGTCCGTGGGGTGCCGGACCGCGGAAGGGACCGTCATACCGCCTTGATCCCGTCGTGGAGCTTGCGTTCGTCGTGCACGGTGACGCGGAAGGAGACGGTCGGCTCGGGGGTGGTGGTGTGCCGGGCGCGGTGGATGAGGCTGCGGTTGTCCCAGACCAGCAGGTCGCCCTGCTCGAAGCTCTGCAGATGGATGTTGTCGTGCTCGAAGGTCTCGTCGAGCTGGCCGGTGGCCTCGAACAGCCGCTTGAGCAGCTCCTCGTCGAGCGGCTTGCCGTCCTGGTCCTCGATGCCGACGGTGAAGCCCTCGCTGATGTAGAGGACCGTCTCGCCGGTCATGGGGTGGGTGAACGTGGTGGGTTGGACGACGGCCGGGGTCTTCCGCTCGACCTCTTCGATGATCTCGGAGATGGGGCGGTAGACATCGTGGGGTCGGATCTTGAAGTACTTGCGCACGGAGTGCCGACAGTACGTTCCGCCGATCTCCTTCTTGAGTTCCTCGGGCAGCCCTTCGTACGCCCGGCCCATGTCGATGAAGTACGTACCGCGGTTCTTCTCCGGAATTACCTGGGGGTAGATCAGGGTGATTCCGAAGGGGTCCGGCATGAACTGGTAGTCGGCGTGCCAGAACTTGCCGGTCTTCGGGACGCCTATCTGCTTTCCGTCTTTCGGCACGTTGGAGGAGACGAATATCTCCGGGACCTCCGGGTGCTTGTACATCGGCTCGTAGTACGTCTCCGGGCGGCCAAGACGCTTGCCGAGTTCGAGGAACTCATGGGAAGAGAGATCCTGGCTCTTCAGGACTGCGATCTTCTTCGTGTAGAGGGTGTTCTTGAGGGCTTTGATGTCGGCGGCCGAGGCGGTGACGTGGTCGAATCCCTCGACCGTCGCACCGATCGCGTTGCCGGGCTGTTCCTTGATCTGCATGAGGTGCTGCCTTTCGAGGAGTTGGAGGATGGAGAGCTCAGACGCACGCTTGTCGGGCGTCGACGAGTCCCGCGATGTCGCCGAGCGTCAGGTCGGGCTGGAGTTCGTCGTCGCCGACGGTCACACCGAGGTCGCGCTCGATGCGGATGCTGATCTCGACCGTCGTCAGCGAGTCGACGTTCAGTTCGCCGAGGGTCGCCTCGGGACGGATCCGGTCTGCGGGAGCGTCGTGCAGCCTCGCGAGGATGTCGACCAACTGCTCGTAGGTTGTGCTCATGACGTCGTCCGTTCTCCTTGGACATGGGGGTCGTACGGATGGGCCGACGCGGGCAGCGCGGGCCAGGTCAGGAGGCAGGAGCCCCAGGTGAGGCCGCCTCCGAAGGCGGTGAGCAGGAGCCGGTCGCCGGGCCGGACCACTTGGCCGGCGGCCGCGTCGGCCAGGGCGAGCGGTATGGACGCGGCACCTGTGTTGCCGACGGACTCGACATGAGTCACGCACCGTTCCCGAGGCAGACCCAGGTCGTCGGCCACCGAGTGCAGGATCCGCAGATTTGCCTGGTGGGGTACGAAGTGGTCGACGTCGTCGATCTTCCAGCCGGCCCGGGACAGCGTGGCGCGCGCCGACTCCGCGATGCGCGTCACCGCGTGGCGGTAGACCTCCTTGCCCCGCATGCTGAAGTGCCGGTCCTGGCTGCTGGGTTCGCCCGGCCGGGAGCGCTGGCGGGAGCCGCCCGCCGCCACCATGATCAGGTCTTCGTGGGCTCCGTCGCTGCCGAGGTCGAAGTGGCCGACCGCGCCCGGCTCGTCGGCATGTCCGGCGCGCAGGACGACGGCTCCGGCACCGTCTCCGAAGATGATCGCGTTGGCCCGGTCCAGCGGATCCACGATCGTGGAGTAGGTGTCCGCCCCGATGAGCAGGACCCGTTCGGCCACGCCGGCCGCGATCAGCCCGGCGGCCGAGGCGAGCCCGTAGACGAACCCGGTGCACGCGGCGCTGATGTCGAAGGCGGCCGCCCCCGTCAGACCGAGCCGTGCGGCGACCGCGGGCGCGGTGGCCGGGCAGCTGTGGTCCGGGGTCGTCGTGGCGACGACGACGGCGTCGACCCGGTCCGTCGCGGCGGAGACCAGGGCCCTGCGGCCTGCTTCGACGGCCAGGTCGGAGGTCGCCTGTCCGGGGTCGACGACGTGCCGTCGGCGGATCCCGGTCCGGGTGCGGATCCACGCGTCGTCGGTGTCGAGCCGTCGCGCGAGGTGCTCGTTGGTCACCACGCGGGACGGCACCCAACCCGCCAGCCCGCACAGGACGGCGGCCGGAGGAGCGGAAGTACCGGCGACGGTAGTGGACATGGGGGTTCTCCTGGCATGACGGAGGAAGGACCGGGCAGCCCGGACGAGGAAAGAGGAAGAAGAGGTGGACGGAGGAGCGGCCTAGGGACCGGTGGTCCTGCGGAGCGCGAGCAGCGCGAGCGCACCGCAGCCGATACCGGCCGCAATCGCGAAGACCGCGGTACGGATGCCGTCGAGGAGCCCGGGACCGGAGGCGTTCTGCCCCACTCCGCCGGCGAGCGCGACCAGTACGGCGAGTCCCACCGCGCCGCCCACCTGGAGGGTGGTCGACGCCAGTCCCGAGGCGATGCCCTGGTCGCCGGGGGCCACTCCGGCGGACGCGGCGATCCACATCCCCGTCCAGGCGGCCCCCTGGCCGAGACCCAGCAGCACGATCCCCGGCACGAGGCTGGGGTACGAGCCGTCCGAGGTGAGCGCCAGACCGAGGGCCGCGGCTCCGGCGGCGCCCAGCGCCATGCCGCCCACCAGCATGCGGCGCACGCCGAAGGCGGACACGGCCCGTTCGCCGACCTGCGTACCGACGGCCACCACCGCGGCGGGCACGAGGAACGCGAGCCCGGTCGCAACCGGGCGGTAGCCATGGACGGTCTGGAAGTACAGCGTCAGGAAGTACGGCACCGAGCTGAACGTGGCGCTGAACAGGGCGGTCACTCCCATGGCCACGAGCAGGCCGCGGTGCGCGAACAGCCTTGCCGGTACGAGCGGATCGCGGGAGCGCCTCTCCACGACGGCGAAGAGCGTCAGCAGCCCGGCGGCCAGCACCGCGCTCGTGAGGGCCGCGGGCCTGCCCCAGCCCTCCGCGGGGGCCTGCACCAGCAGGAACACCAGGAGCGTGATCCCGCCCGTCGCGGTCAGCGCACCTGCCACGTCGAAGTGCCGCGAGCGGTCCCGCGGACCGTCCGCCGGGAAGAGCGACCGCCCGGCCAGCGCGATGGCCCCTGCCACGGGCACGTTGACGAAGAACACCGACGGCCAGCCGAACGCCTCCACCAGGACCCCACCGAGGAGGGACCCGAAGCAGAGCCCGCCCGCTCCGGCGGCGCCCCACACCGCCAACGCCCGGTTCCGGTCGGGCCCTTCGTCGTACATGGTGGTGATCAGGGACAGCGTCGCGGGGAACAGCAGGGACCCGCCGATGCCCTGGACCGCCCTGACGGCGACCAGGACGCCGGGCGTCTCCGACAGCCCGCCCACGAGGGACGACCCCGCGTACAGCAGCGCCGCGAGGACGAACATCCGGCGTCGGCCCAGCAGGTCCGCGGCCCGGCCACCCAGCAGCAGGAAGCCTCCGGTGGCCACGACGTAGGCGCTCACCACCCACTGCAGGTCGTGGTCGGAGAATCCCAGCCCGGCGCCGATGTCCGGCAGGGCGACGTACACGATGTTGTAGTCGAGCGAGATGACGAGCTGCCCCAATGCCAGCACAAGCAGGGGAAGCCCAAGTGGCTTTCGGAGTGGAGCCTTTACCGGCTCTGTCGCGGACATCATCGATCACCCCCCTCGGGATCGCAATACCCGAAATTCCCACGGCGAGAATTCCACCAGGTCGATCGTTTCGAGTCACGGTAGCAGCCCGGCTCTGGCTTGTGAATGGCCAAATTCCATACAGCGATTGCGTGTTGATGGAATATCAGGGCAGCCCTGGCACCCGGCAGTCAAAAACTGTCGGGTGAGGGAATTCAGGGATTCACCGAATTACTGTCTCCGCGTCAACCGTCTCCCATGAGCCGACGAATCTCGGTCATCAGGGAGACCAGCGCCCGGCGCTCCGGAAGGGTGGTTTCCGGATGCCAGAGGTCGATGAGCAGGCAGGTCCGCGGACGGTTACCCGCGTTGCGCGCCTCGTGCTCGAAGGAGTAGTCGAAGAGCAGGCACTTGCCCTCTTCCCACGAGCGCGTCTCCCCGGCGACCGTGATGCTGCACCCGTCGGGGATGTCCACGGCGAGATGCAGGTTGATGCTGAAGTTCCACAGATCACAGTGGGGTTCGATGACGGCACCCGGCAACAAGGTGGAGAAATGACATTCAAGGAGAGGACATATCTTCTCCGTGTCGACGACGACGTCTTTCAGCACCTGATAGGCCGTGGGAACCGTGGCAGCCGACTCTTCGACAAGACCACCTTCACGGAAGAGATACAGGGCCTGCCAGTTCTCCTGTCGGGTCAGATAGTGCTCGTAGTCCGAGAACGCCTCCCGTCGCGCCGCCCATGCGACGTTCAGCTCCTTCTTGATCGCCTGATGACCGGCCTCCAGTTCGCGGACGACGGGGGCCAGTTCGGGATAGGCGTAGGGATCGTGCCAGGGAGTGGCAGAGAGCCCCGGCATGATCCACTTGGCGGCCTTCTGCAGCGGATGCCGATCGCTCCCGCCCGGCTCCAGCATCTCCTCGACCCGAACAATCGATTCGGCGCCGAACTCGGCTCTGATGGCGGCGAAGGCGTTCTCTATCTCTGGTGTCACACGGTTCTCCGGAGTTCGGTGACAGGGGAAGGGGCGCGGTCACGGAGCTGCGTCACGGGAATGTGGTCACGGAGCTGCGATCACAGGGATGTGGTCACTCAGCCGCGATCACGGGGATGTGGTCGCCGTCCGGAGCACCGTCCCCCGGCGCTCGAACTCCACGATCGCCTCCGCGTAGGTGGCGGCTGCACTTCCCAACTCGCGTTCCAGCAGCCACAGGGCGCCGTCGATGCCGGACGAGACCCCGCCGGCTGTCACCAGGTCACCGTCGTCGACGACCCTTTGGTCCACGACCCGGGCCCCCTGTTCGGCGAGGTAGCTCCTGGCCAGATGGTGCGTGGTGCACGTACGGCCCGTGGTCAGACCGGCGGCGGACAGCACGATCACCCCCGTACAGACGCCGAGGACCATCACTCCGGCTTCGTGGGCCGCCCGCAGCGCGGACGGCAGCTCCCCCTTGTCTATCTCCGCCCAGACTCCGGGGCCGTCGCGTCGGCCGAAGCCTCCGCCGGGTACGACGACCAGATCGGCGTCGTGTGGGGACCAGGCCGCTGCGGCCACCTTCGTGCCGAAGCTGTGGGTCACCTCGGCCGCCTTCCCGCCGGTCACCAGCTTCACCGTGACCGGATGGGCCCGGGCGGCCACGGAGAAGACCTCGAACGGGCCGAAGACATCGAGCTCTTCGACGCCGTCGAAGGTGACGATGTGAACGCGCAGTGCCTCACCGTCGTCGCCGGGGGCGCGCCCCGGGGCGACGGCGTGGGCGGCGCCGACGGCGAGCGGGGTCGCCGAAAGGGCGCCGACCGCCGCCACAGAGGATTGCAACAGACGTCTTCGCTCCACGTGTGCCGAACCACCTTCGCCCGAAGTTCCGCGCCCCGACCCGCCGACCCGTCGACCTCGCACGGTGGTCAGCAGGTGTCGAGTTGCGCTGTCGAACCAGTAGTCGGTCGCCGGTGGGCTTGAGTTCCCGCGTCTTCGGGCCAATTTTCTTTGTTGTGGCGGCACTTGAGGAAACCGGACCGTGGCGTCACACGGTCGCCGCCGAACCCGGCGGACATCGTCCACCAACGCAAAGCCGGGCCCGAAAGGGTGGGAAGGTCACGTTCCGTCCTGACCCGGGCGGACCACGACCGCTAGGGTTTTCACTGCCTCGCTGCGCTCGAAGTGCAGTGTGAACGCGACGAGATCACCCAGGTGCCAGTCCGTGTTCGACGGCAATATCACGTCAAGCTCGGAGGGGGACATGGCAATGCTGTCGCCGGCCGGGACGGCGACCGAGGCCACCGTCTGCGAGGAGGCCGATCGGCTACTGGTCATGAGATGGCGGCTGAGGGTGATGGCACCGTCGACGTCGGCGGCGGTCACCTTCAGCAGCCGGTCCGCCGAGCCCCCGCTGTTGGTGATCCGGAAGAAGGCCGCCGTGTCCGGAGTGCCACCCGAGGGCAGGAACAACCGGCCTTCGGTGACCGCGATACGGGCCGGGGTGCCGGCGTTGCCGTAGGCGGTCCACATGCTCAGACCGCCGAGGGCGAGGGCGCAGACGACGACGGGCGCGAGGGCGGCGAGCAGGGTGTCGGTGAGCCGGCGGCGAGTCGGCCGCCAGAGGCGCTGTTCGGTCATCGGGTACGTCTCCGGGCGGGGGTGGGCTGCCAGGGGCTGGCGGACATCGGGTGCGCCTCCGAGCGGCGGGAGAACGCTAGGAGCTTGCCGCTCATCGGGTACGCCTCCGAGCCGCGGGAGGGCTGCCAGGGGCTGGCGGTCATCGGGTACGCCTCCGAGCGGCGGGAGAACGCTAGGAGCTTGCCGCTCATCGGGTACGCCTCCGAGCCGCGGGCGACGGCTGCCAGGCGCGCAGCCGCAGGCTGTTGGCGACGACCAGCACCGAGCTGGCCGACATGGCCGCCGCGGCGAGCATCGGGTTGAGCAGGCCGACCATGGCCAGCGGGATGGTCACGACGTTGTAGCCGAAGGCCCACGCCAGGTTGACGCGGATCGTGCCAAGCGTGCGCCGGGCCAGCCGGATCGCGTCCGCGAGGGCCTCGATGTCGCCGCGCACCAGGGTGACATCGGCGGCCCCGATGGCGACATCGGTGCCGCTGCCCATGGCGATGCCCAGGTCGGCGCCGGCCAGCGCGGCGGCGTCGTTCACACCGTCACCGACGACCGCGACCCGATACCCCTGTTCCTGGAGGTCCAGTACGAGGTCGGCCTTGTCCTCAGGCGTGCGGCGGGCGTGCACCTCGTCGATGCCCAACGCCTCGGCGACGGCCCGGGCGGGCGCCTCACGGTCGCCGGTCGCGAGCACGGGACGTACACCGAGATGCCTCAGTCGCTCAACGGCCCGGTAGCTCCCGGGCCGTACGACATCGCCGACCTCGATCACGGCTTCGACCGTGCCGTCCACACGTACCAACACAGGCGTGTGAGCGGCGGCTTCGGCCACCGACAGGGCCTTCGCGAGCACTGCGGGCAACTCCTCGTCCGGGGCGAGGACTTCGATCAGCCGCCCCTCGACCCGGCCGCGCACTCCGCGCCCAGGCAGGGCAGTGAACCCGTTCACGTCCGGCAGTCGCTCCGCGCCCAACTCCCGCCGGGCGTACGCCGAGACAGCCCGGCCGAGCGGGTGTTCCGAGCCCTGCTCGACAGCCCCTGCCAGCCGCAGTACCGCGTCGCGCCCGAGCCCGTCCAGGACAGCGGTGATCCGGGCGACGCTCATATGGCCGGAGGTGAGTGTGCCGGTCTTGTCGAGGACGACGGCGTCGATGTGCTGAAGCCCCTCCAGCGCCTGCGGGCCTGTGACGAGGACACCCAGTTGGGCACCCCGGCCGGTCGCGGCCATCAGCGCGGTCGGGGTCGCGAGTCCCAGCGCGCACGGGCAGGCCACGACCAGAACGGCGACACACGCCGTGATCGCCGCCTGTGGATCGGCACCCGCACCCAGCCAGAACCCCAGCGCGGTGACGGCCAGCGCCAGCACGACGGGTACGAAGACACCGGCCACCGTGTCGGCCAGCCGCTGGGCGCGCGCCTTGCCCGCCTGCGCATCGGTGACGAGCCGGGTGATCCGGGCGAGCTGCGTGTCGGCGCCGACTGCCGTGGCCCGTACGAGCAGCAGCCCACCGGCGTTGACGGCCCCGCCGACCACCGCCGAGCCCGGCCCGACCTCGACCGGCTCGCTCTCTCCCGTGACCAGGGACAGATCCACGGCGGAACCGCCCTCCACCACCTCGCCGTCGGTGGCGACCCGCTCCCCCGGCCGCACGACGAAGACCTGCCCGGCTCTCAACTCCTCGATGGGGACGAGCCGTTCAATACCGTCCTCGCGTACCGAGACGTCCTTGGCCGCGAGTCGGGCCAGCGATCGCAGCGCCGCCCCGGTCCCGTGCCGGGCCCGTGCCTCCAGGAACCGTCCCGTCAGCACGAACAGCGGTACGCCGACGGCCGCTTCGAGATAGATGTGGGCGACGCCGTCCGAGGCGGTGGGTACGAGCGTGAACGGCATCCGCATCCCGGGATCGCCGGCTCCCCCGAGGAAGAGCGCGTACGCCGACCAGGAGAAGGAGGCCACCACACCCAGCGACACCAGGGTGTCCATGGTCGCCGCCGAGTGCCGCAGCCCTCGTACCGCCCGCGTGTGGAAAGGCCAGGCCCCCCACACGGCGACGGGCGCCGTCAGGACGAAGCACAGCCACTGCCAGTTGCGGAACTGCAGAGCGGGCACCATCGACAGGACGAGCACGGGCAGCGCGAGCAGGGCCGTGACGACCAACCGGTCACGCTCGCGCGTCACGCCCTCGGACTCGTCGCCCTCCGCGGGCTCCTCTTTCTTGTCCTTGGGCGGCTCGGGCAGGGCGGCCGTGTAACCGGCCTTCTCCACGGTCGCGACAAGCTCCGCGGAGCTGACGCCCGCCGGATGACTCACCCGGGCCCGCCCGGTGGCCAGATTGACGGTCGCCGTGACTCCATCCAGTTTGCCGAGCTTCTTCTCGACACGGGACACACAGGCCGCGCAGGTCATGCCGCCGACGGTCAGATCGGTCGTCACCAAGGCGGTCACCGGATCGGCGCTCATCCGTTGCCACCCTCGTGCATGTCCATGCCTCCCATGTCTCCCACGTCGCCCACGTCGTCCCCGCTCCCGCCGCTTTCGCCGGTGCCGCCGCCTGTGGCGTCGCCCGTGGTGTCGCCGGTGCCATGCATTCCGGGCGCGACGGGGCCCGCGGCGGCACCGACGGCGTAGGACACAGTGAAGATCAGGGCCAGCAGGAGTAGGAAGCCGCAGAGTGCGGGCGGGAGCGCCGCTTTCCGCAGGACCGCACCCGCGCCGGACAAGGAGGATTGCCGGGACTCGTCCATCAACCGCGTCTCCAGGTCACGTCGTACGGCGTCGCTCGGATCGCACCGTACCGACTCAGTAGTCGGACCAACCTCGGACCGAGTTCCGGAGCATGCGTGTGGCGCGCGTCACACTAGGGACGCTCGCCCCATGCGTTGACGGTGTCTGCCCCGCCCTGCAGCGCAAACTCCCACTGGTGCACGTACGAGGCGTACGCGGCGACCCCGACCAATATCTGGATGCCGCGCCTATCTGCCCAGGTCAGAGGAGGGTGGCTGGCCAAGGGACATAAGGTCAGTCGCTTCAACGCAAGCGGTCGACCGAGATGGAACCGGCGCCGGTGGCGCTACGTTGTTGTGTCGTGCAGGAGACGCGTCTCGACATTGCCCGGATCCGGGCGGCTCGCCGGGTGATCGACCCGGTCTTTCTCGACACTCCGCTGTACCGGTGCGAGGCGCTGGAGCCCGGCGTCGGGTGCACGGTGAGCATCAAGCTCGAAACGGCGAACCCGGTCCGCAGCTTCAAGGCCCGCGGCACCGAGGTGGTCGCGAGCCTCCTGGCCGACAATGCCTCGCGAGCCGCGGTGTGTGCGAGTGCGGGCAACCTTGGCCAAGCCCTCGCGTGGTCCGGTCGCGGCCGGGGGCTCGACGTGACCGTCGTGGCATCCCGCTTTGCGACTCGGGCCAAGCTTGATCGCATCCGCGCATTGGACGCCAGGCTGGAACTGGTGGACGGCGACCACGAGTTGGCTCGCGAGCGGGCGGCGGCCATCGCACGGTACGACGGCATCAGGCTGGTCGAGGACAGCCTGGACATCGAGACCTGCGAAGGCGCGGCAACCATCGGCCTGGAACTGATGGACACCCCGCCGTCGTTCGACACCGTCCTGATTGCTCTCGGCGGCGGCGCACTGGCCACCGGCGTGGGGCATGTGGTGAAGGCACTGGCACCCGAAGTCGAGGTGATCTGTGTCCAGCCGCTGGGCGCACCGGCGATGACACACTCGTGGCACAGGCGACGTGTCGTCACCACCGACTCGACCAACACCATCGCTGACGGCGTCGCCGGCCGGCGTCCCATCCCGGCCGTCCTGGACGACCTCCTCCTGGTCGCTGATGACGCCGTCCTGGTCCAGGAGGCGTCGATCATCGCCGGTATGAGGATGCTCCTCGACCACGCCGGCCTCGTCGTCGAACCTTCGGCCGCGCTAGGCATCGCGGCGATCCTCGAAGATCGTGACCGCTTCGCCGGCCGACACGTCGTCACCATCGTGTGCGGCAGCAACGTCGACGTAGACGCCTACCACCGCTGGGTCGGCGCGGCTCCCCTCCACAGGCCCTGACAATTGCTCGCGGGTGCGGGCATGACGCACGTGAGCGAGCAGACAGTCGAAGACGGTCGTCGACGGGGACGACGTCCCCGCCCTGTGGCACGAGATGACGGCGGCGATCATCCGGGCCCGAACGGGTGGCGGCCCCACACTGATCGAAGCGATGACCTACCGCCTGCGCGGGCACACCCGCTACGACGCGATGGGGTACATCGCCACGGGCGAAGTCGCGTCGAAGATCGAGAATGACCCGGCACCCCGCTTCCGCGCGTGCCTCATCGAACAGGGCCACGCCACCGAGGACGAGCTGAAGGAGCTCGACGAGCAGGGGGTGAAGGACGTCGAGGACGCCTGGGACCCCGTCGCGCTGCACACCTTGCGGAGCCGCACACCCGCTGGCGCCGCACAGTCCGAGGAGCCCTGCCGCAACAGCGGCCGGGCCGGTGCCGTAGCGGGACCCCTCAGGTGCTGAGAGCCTGCGAGATGCGGTCCGCGGTCTTCACCACCTGGTCGATGATTGACGCTCGCTGCGCCTCATCGAGGCGGAAGGCCGGGCACGGCGCCGACAGCGCGGCCACGATCTGCGATCCCTCCCTGACCGGGGCGGAGGCGGCCCAGACCCCCTCGTCGATCTCCTCGTGACTGACCTCCCAGCCCTGCCGTACCGCGTGGTCGATCTCGGTGAGGAACGCCTCGCGACCGTTGACCGGGGGGAGTGCGCCGCCGGCGAGGGCCTCGTCGATGTGGCGCAGGCGCTCCGCCACGGACAGACCGCCGAGCAGGAGACGGACGCTGGCACCCCGCAGGGCCGGCAGGTGCTGCCCGGGTTCGAAGGACAGCCGGAACGGGCGCAGGCTCTCCACGCGATGGATGCACACGGGCAGTCCGTGCACCAGCCGACTGAGGATCACCGTCTCCTGGGTGCTCTGCGACAGCTCGCGCATGAATGGCTCGGCCACATCCACCAGCGGAGTTGCCCGCCGGGCGGCCCGGCCCAGTGCCGCGACCCGCATCGTGAGGTGGTACTGCCCGCGGTCGCCTTCCTCGATCAGGCCCATGTCGCGCAGTAGCGCCACATATCGGTGAGCCGTGGGCGCGGGGATCTCCAGATCCTCAGCCAGTTGACGGACCGTGGCCACAGGCCGCTGTTCCGTGAAGGCGAACAGCAACTCCAGGGCCCTGCGCCCGCTGTCCGCGCCCGCCTTCGAAGGTGCCACCGTTCTCCGCTCTTCCACCCATTGACGCCCGTCGCATCCCGACCTACTGTATCGAAATCACACAGCGATAATACATTATCGCACAGCGATAGTAAGGAGAGTGTGGTGGACGGTTCACCACCGATTGCCCCTTGTTCCGCGGCACCCCGGCACACCGGCGTGGACCCGCTGCCGGAAACGGCGCGGGCGAGCGTGGTGCTGCCGGGCGCACGCAGTGCGCTGCGGACCTTCCCGCTACGGGCCGCCGGGCCGCGGGAAGGCTGGCTGAAGGTCACCGCGTCCGGGATCTGCGGGACGGACGTCGGCCTGTTCCAGCGGGGAGTGCCCGCCGCGACGGTGCTCGGGCACCACGTCGTCGGCCGGATCGCGGCCGTCGGTCCGGAGGCGGCGCACCGCTGGCGCGTCGGCCCCGGGGACCGCGTGCTGGTGGAGGAGTACCTGCCCTGCGGCCGGTGCCCCGACTGTGCGTCGGGCGCCTACCGGCTGTGCCCGCAGACCGACCTGTGGGGCGGTGGGCGGCGCATCGGCACGGTGCCGGTCAGCGAGGACCCCGCGCTGTTCGGCGGCAACGCCGAGTTCATGTTCCTCCCCGACAACGCCGTCCTGCACCGGCTGCCCCCGCAGTTGCCGCAGGAACTCGCGGCCTGGGTCCTGCCGTACGCCAACGCCGTCGACTGGGTCCTGCGAGCCGGCCGGCTGAGAGCCGGGCAGAACGTCGTCGTGCTCGGCCCCGGCTACCACGGTCTCGCCGTGACCGCCGCGGCCCGCCTGGGCGAGGCGGGCAAGGTCGTCGTCGTGGGCCTGCCCCGCGACGCCGAGCGGCTGGGCATGGCCGAGGCACTGGGCGCCACCGCGGTGATCGCCGAAGGGTTCGGAGACTGGGGCGCGGCGGTACGGGCGGCCCTGGGCGGCGGCTCGTGCGACCTCGTCGTCGACACCAGCGGTTCCGACCCGAGCGTGGTCGACGTCGCCGTGGACCTGCTGGGACAAGGCGGCCGCCTGGTGCTGACCACGCCGAAGCAGCCGGCCGCCGTCCCGGCCGACACCGCCGCGATGATCCGGCGCTGCCTGACGCTGACCGCGGTCCGCGGCCGTCCGGCGCAGGCGATCGGCGTGGCCATCGCCTCGCTGACCGAGGGCACCTCGGGGCTGGAGCACGTGCCCACCGTCGAAATCACCCTCGACGAGGTGGGCGACATGCTCGCCCGGCTCGCGACCGGCGCGGGACCGCGCTCACCGCACATCGTCGTCCGGCCCGATCTCAGTCGCCCCGACACCCAGCGTCCCTGACCACATCAAGGAGAGAGCCGCATGCTGACCCCGGAACAGAACGAACGACTGGTGCGCACCGAGCGAGGCACCGAGATGGGCACCCTGCTGCGCCGGTACTGGATTCCCGCGCTGCTCGCCGAGGAGATCCCCGAGCCCGACTGCCCGCCGGTCCGGGTGAAGTTGCTCGGGGAGAACCTGATCGCCTTCCGCGACACCCATGGGCGCATCGGTCTGCTCGACGAGTTCTGCAGCCACCGCACCGCGTCACTGTTCTTCGGCCGCAACGAGGAGTGCGGTCTGCGCTGTGCCTACCACGGCTGGAAGTACGACGTCGAAGGCAACTGCGTGGACATGCCGTCCGAACCGCCGACCAGCCGCTTCCACGAAAGGATCAAGCAGACCGCCTACCCCTGCGTCGAGCGCGGCGGTGTCATCTGGACCTACATGGGCCCGCCGGAGCTGAAGCCCGAGCTGCCCGAGCTGGAGTGGGCCACCCTGCCGCCCGAGAACGTGTTCGTCTCCAAGCGGCTGCAGGAGACCAACTTCATGCAGGCGATGGAGGGCGGGATCGACTCCAGCCACGTCTCCTTCGCTCACCGCTTCAACATGGACGACGATCCGATGCACGCGGGCACCGCCGGCATCGCCTACCTCAAGGCGGACACGCGGCCCAAGTTCGAGGTCGTCGAGTCCGACGGGGGTCTGCTGATCGGCGCTCGACGGGAAGCGGACGAGGACAACTACTACTGGCGCGTCACGCAGTGGATCATGCCCTGGTACACGATCATCCCGCCGTTCGGCACCCACAACCCGCTGGGCGGTCACGCCTGGGTTCCCATCGACGACGAGAACTGCTGGGCCTGGAGCGTCAATTACCATCCCACCCGTCCCCTCCGGGAGGACGAGCTCGACGCGATGCGGCGCGGTGAGGGCATCCACGTCAAGTACCTTCCCGGTACCTACCGCACGGCCGCGAACAAGACCAATGACTACCTGATCGACCGCCAGGCCCAGCGCGAGAAGCGCAGCTTCAGCGGCGTCGAGGGCATCGCCGCCCAGGACTTCTCCCTGCAGGAGAGCATGGGCGCCATCGTCGACCGCACCAAGGAGCGCCTCGGCACGTCCGACGCCGCGATCATCCTGGCTCGCCGTCGTCTGCTCGCCGCCGCCGAGGCCGCAGACGAGAGCGAGCCGCTGCCGGGCGATCGGGCCGAGCACCACCGGGTGCGGTCGGCCTCGGTGCTGCTGCCCCGGTCCGTCCCCTTCCAGGAAGGCGCCGAGGACGCTCTCGTCGTCCACCCCGGCGAGGACTTCATCTCCATCTGATCCGCCCGCACACCCGGAAGGAGGGCTTGCCGCCATGTCGTCAGCCTCCTGCACTCGCCGGTCCTACCAGGCCGACGTACTCCTCGTCCCCCTCGAACCGTGCTCCCGGGCGGCCGTCCAGAGCCCGGCCCCGTTCGACGCGCTCAACGGGATCGCCATAGCCGGCACCGATACCCCGTTGGGTGACACGGGCTTTCGTCCCGACGGCGTGTCCCGGCCCGACGTCGTGGTCATGCTGGCCCACGACCTCGCCATGGTCGACCCCGGCCTCGTCACCCGCGTGAGCGCCTCGGCCCGGGCGTCCGGTGCTCTGGTCGGCGCGATCGTCATCAGCCCCGACCGGAGCTGGGACGGCCCCGAGGCCCGGCGCACGGCCACCGAACTGCGGGCCGCCGCCGACACCGTCGTGGTCCTCACCGACATGTCGCCGGCAGTGGCGCTGCTGCGGGTGCTGCGCGGCGGTCCCCAGACCGCTGACAAGGCCGGCCCGATCCGAAGAGAGGCAGACCGGTCATGACGGACACCGACTGGTTCCAGGTCGTCGTCACCCAAGTCCGCCTGGAAGCCGACCAGGTGATCTCCCTGGTGCTCTCGCCCCCCGCGGGCGGAGCTCTGCCCAGCTGGGAGGCGGGCGCTCACATCGATGTGCGCCTGCCCTCGGGCCTGATCAGGCAGTATTCGCTGTGCGGCGATCCCGACCAGCCGCATTACACAATTGCCGTGCTCCGCGAATACGCGGGGCGCGGCGGATCGGCCGAGATCCACGACACCGCGCTTGTCGGCAGGACCCTCACGCTGCGCGGACCCCGCAACCACTTCATGCTCCAGCCCGCTGCCCGTTACGTCTTCGTGGCCGGCGGCATCGGAGTCACCCCCATCCTGTCCATGGCTCGCCATGCCACCCGGCACGGCGTCCCCTGGTCACTGCACTACGGCGGACGTCACGCCGACACCATGGCGTTCGCCGGTAAGCTCCGCCGACTCAGCCACCAGGCGGGTGCGGCCCTCAGCCTGCGCGGCGACGACACCGCGGGGGCCCTGCCCCTGACAGAGATCGTTCGCGAGGCCCCCGAGGACAGCCTGCTCTACGCCTGCGGCCCTGCGGGCATGCTCGCCGCCCTGCGTGCCGCGGTCGAC
Source organism: Streptomyces sp. NPDC093544 (assembly GCF_040683495.1). Classification (NCBI taxonomy): domain Bacteria; kingdom Bacillati; phylum Actinomycetota; class Actinomycetes; order Kitasatosporales; family Streptomycetaceae; genus Streptomyces; species Streptomyces sp. NPDC093544. The sequence goes on from NZ_JBFBEA010000006.1 coordinate 141,951, forward strand.
GCCGAACGCGCCGATCTGACCCTGCTCACCGAGCAGTTCACCGCGGCCGAGTCACCCGCGCCGGTCCCGATCGGCGAGGACTCCGCCCCTGCCGCCGCGTTCGAGGTCGAACTCGCCCGCACCGGCGAGACCGTGACCGTCGAGCCCGGAGCCTCCATCCTCGATGCCGTACGCGAAGTCCGGCCCGACGTCCTGTACTCCTGCGAGGAGGGTTTCTGCGGCACCTGCGAAACAAAGGTGATCGCAGGCCAACCCGTCCATCGGGACACCATCCTCAGCGAAGGTGAGCGGGCAGTCGGCAAGACGATGATGATCTGCGTCGGCGGCTGCGCCTCACGCCGCCTGGTCCTGGACCTCTGACGCCTCCAGCGGTAAGCCCATTCCACACTCACGGAGGTTCAACGGTGAACCTGTCGTCACACAAGCCTGCCCAGCCGTCCGACCACTCGCGGCCGTCACCGTACCGCTGGGTCGTTTTGATCGCCTGCTGGGCCTCCTTCACCCTCACGTCCATCGACCGTTCCACATGGGGTCCGGCCTCCGTCTTCGTCGGCGAAAGCCTGGCGATGCCCCTGGCCGGCCTCGGCGCCTTCGCCACCGCCTACTACATCGGTTACGTCGTCTCCAACGCCCTGGGCGGACTGGGCGTGGACCGCTACGGTGGCCGCATCCTGTTGACCATCTCCCTGCTGGGCGCGGGCCTCGGCATGACCGCCTTCGGCTCGACCACGTCAGCGACGGCGGGCATCGCGCTCCAGGCACTGGTCGGTCTCTTCGCCGGCGCCGACTACTCGGCCGGCATCCGACTGATCACCAGCTGGTTTCCCGCGGCGAGCCTCGGCCTGCCTCTGGGACTGTTCACGACCGCCACCTCCCTGGGCACCGCGATAGCCAACACCGTGGTCCCCGCCCTCATCGCCAGATACAGCTGGCACACCTCGTACCACGTGTTCGGCGTCATCTCGATCGTGCTGGCCGCTTTGCTCTTCTTCCTGGTGCGCCCCGGCCCGATGCTCGACACCGCCGACTCCGGGGACGACCGCCCCGGACGCAGACTCGACCTGGGCGGCCTGGCGCGCAACCGCAACCTCGTCCTGACCTGCCTGACCGGGTTCTGCGGCTTCTGGGGCCTGTACGGGTTCATCACCTGGGCGAACGCCCTGATGATCAAGGGGCACGGAGTCTCCCCCGCGACCGCCGGCCTGATCGTGTCCGTCTTCGCCGTCACCGCCATCGCCGTGAAACCGGTCGTCGGATTCGTCACGGACCGCTTCTTCGGAGGCGCCCGCAAGACCCCGACGATCGCGATTCTCGCGGTCTTCGGCGTCACGCTGGTGTGCTTCGGCGAACTCGGAGATTCGAACGCGCTCATCTGGCTCGCCCCCCTGCTGGGCGCAGCGGCCTACGGATGGACCCCCCTGGTCGTCGCCCTCGTCCCCAGGCTGGTCCCTCCCTCGGTGACCGGCTCCGCATCCGGCATCGCGAACGCCACCTGGCAACTGGGCAGCGTGGTTGTGCCCGTCGTCGTCGGCGCGGTGTTCTCCGCGACCGGCTCCTTCAGCGCGGCCTTCCTCACCCTCGCCGCCGGACCATTCACCGGATGCCTCATCATGTTGGCCGTCACCGACCGGCCGACGTCCACGGCCACCCGCCACAAGGACGCCACACCGGCCGGCGGGAACGCGCACGGGTCGGCCGCACGCGTTCCCCGGTGAACGGTCCGCGTACCTGAGGGACCGCACTGCTTACCCGGGCCCCCGATGTGGCGAGTCGTACCAACGACTGGAGCGTATGCGCCACAAGTTGGGGCAGCCGCCACGGCTGTCGGTCGCGGAACGAACGAGTGCCGGAAGGCACGGGGGTTGTTTTCACGACCCCGAGTCCGGCGCGCTTCCCGGTGGTGGCGACGTACAGCCGGACCAGGCGCATGCCGTGCCCGGCGCCGCGCGGGTACTCGGTGGTGACGTACCCGAAGGGTGGTGACGTACCGAAGTAGGTGTGCATCATCGCCGGGCTGACCCGGGCTCATATATGCCTGAAAGCCCTGTTCAGGGTGGCCGGCCGTGCCCGCCGCCCTGGATACCGTGACGGCATGGAGGGCCCGGCGGCAGTGCTCATCAGCACCCGGTCGGCGCCGTCGACGAACCGGCGCGGGCCGGCCTGGACGGTACTCATGCCCTTGCCGGAGGCGGGCCGGGCCGGTGTCCGGGGAGGGTTTTCTCGACCCACGGGCGCAGGACGTCCACGGGTGCCGCGCCGCCGGGCGATGACCTGCCCTTTGCGGAGCAACAGCGGGGTGGGCACCGCCTGTACCTCGAATCGCCGGGCCGGCTGGGGGGACTGGTCGACACCGACTCTGTGCCGGGCTCACCCGCAGCGTCGGCCCTCCGGGTGTCCGCGGTCAGCGCCCGCCACACAGAATGATCTTCCAGACGCGCGTTGCCACCTGCAGATTGAGCCGGGTGTCCACATCCGCCAGGTCCCGGTCGCTGATCTCACGGATGCGCTGCAGCCGGTAGCGCAGGGTGCTGCGGTGGACCGTCAGCGCGACGGCCGCATCGTCGTAGTTGCCTCCCCAGTCGAAGTAGCGCGTGAGCGTCTCCACCAACTCCGTGTCGTGCCGTGCGTCGTAGTCGATCAGCTGGCCGAGCCACTCTCGCACGAAGCCTTCGAGCTCCTGGAGATCGTTGCCGGGCCCCAGGATCCGGTACAGCCCGAGGTTGTCGAAGAACGTCGTCCCGCTGCGCTGGCGGGAGTTCTGCCGCACCTCCAGGGCCCGCAGTGCCTCCTGATAGCAACGGGGAACGCTGTCCGGAGAGTCGCAGCGGGTGCTCACCCCGATCGCTCCGTCGGGCGTCACCAGCTCATGGGCCAGCGCCGCGTGCACGGCATCGTCGTTGGGCCTCGCTTCGGTCAGCAGGACCACCTGGTCGCCGCGACGGGTGATCAGCGGACGGGGCGCCGTGGTGGCCGTCGCTTGCTCGACGGCACGGGTGAAGCAGTCGTCTGCGGCGTTGCCCGGCGAGTGCACCACGACGACATAATGGGTACGCCGCAGGTCATGGCCGACGGCTTCGGCCCGGGCGTAGGCGCTCTTCTGGTCAGTACCCTCCAACAGGTCGTCGATCAGCTGGCGCCGCAGCCGCAGTTCGACCTCGGTGAGTTCGCGCATGTGCATGAGCTCTTGGGCCAGCAACCGCTGGGCGTGGTCCAAGGCGAACATGGTGTGCTCGTTGGCCGTCGCCTCGGGGTCCTCGATGGCGAGTACACCGAGGACGTCGCCGTGCGGCCGGGCCAGTGCGATCAGCCGGTCCTTGACTTTGACCGGGCCCGCTTCGCGCGCGACCTGCCGCAGCATCTCTTCCTGGAGGGTCAGGGACCGCACCGGATACGGGTCGGGCCGGTCGGGACCGGCCCAGGACCTCAGGTTGCCGAACCGGTCCTCGATGAGCGTCGGCAGCCCGGTGAGCTCGTACAGCGCTTGGGTGATGGCGTCCTCGCCGCCGCCCCGGGCAGTGACACGGGCGAGTGTCTCGTGCACGGTGTTCTGCAGATTCAGTTCGGAGCGCATTGTGTCCAACTGCCGGAGCGCGGTGTCCCGTTCGGTGCGGAGTCGGCTCAGTTCGCCGGCGTCGTCGTGGTGCACGGTGCGCGTGCCCGCCAGTGACAGGGCCACCGATGTGAGCCCCACTAGGGTCGAGAGGAGGACGTGCCCCTGCTCATCAGGCCCGGAGTGGGAGGAAACCACGATGTACCCGAGCAGACCGCCGGCTTCGCGCAGGCCGAACGCCCAGTTCCAGGACCGCTCTGGAAGGGATACGGAGCCGTCAGCCTCGCCCAACTCCTTCATCTGTGTTTCGTCGACCGTTGGTGCTCCCGCGCCATGGCCGGGTACGCGGGACAAACCGTCACCCGTCGCGAGATATCCGGCCTCGGCGCGGTAGGGCCCAAGGGCACTGACATGCCGCATGGCCAACCGCACGATCTCACTCTGCTCCGCGCAGGTGAACAGGGTGTGGGACAGCACCAGCAGCCCGTGTGGGTCCAGCGCCGCGACCGGACGGGGGTCGTGCCGTTCGGTGCCCGCGGTGTCGCTCGGGTGACGGGTCACTTCCTGGTCGGAGACGTGAGGGGACCGCCTCTGCGACGGATGGCAGGCCATAGATCACTCCGTTTTCCCCCGGCCATTGGAGGCGGTCGAGCGAGTTGTGGGATCCACGCCTGGGCAAGCCCTGAGCACCCAGCCTAGGCAAGGAAATCCGACTTGTCTTAATTTGAGACTTGTTCTCGTGGGCCGACCGACTGCGTCGATTTCCGACCTGCCGGGTTCAGGCGGAGCGTGCTGCTCTCTTGAGACTCTGTGCTTGTCAGGGATCGCCCGGCGCATCGGTGGCCGTGGCATGAAGGACTGGCTGATGAACGAGGAGGCCCGCAGGACCATCGCCTCGTACACGACCTAGCAGGAGGCGGAACGCGCCGTCGATCACCTTTCCGATCAGGGTTTTCCGGTCGAGAGGCCGGCCATCATCAGGCATGACGTGCGCACGGTAGAGCGGATGACCGGCCGCACGGGACATGGCGGGGCCGCGCTGCACGGCGCGGCGAGCGGGGCACTGATCGGGGGATCCCCGGGTTGCTGAACCGGCTGGACCCGCTCGTGTCGGGACTGCTGCTCACCCTGTACGGGCTGGTTTTCGGAGCACTCGTCGGCGCTCTGCCCGGCCTGCTGGTGAACGCGGCCCAGCGTGGCCGCGGGGACTTCGCCTCGGTGAGGTGCCTGCAGCCCAGCCGGTACGACGTCGCCGCCGACGAGGCGGTGCAGCTGCCGGCCGAACTTCCCAGCGGGACCGGCACCAGCACAAGCAGCGGGGCTTGGAAGAGCAGCCGCCCGCGGAGCGGTCCCGCCGCCACCTGAGCGAATGCGGAAGACCGGGCGCGACCCCGAGGGCAAACGGGGCCCGTCCGTCGCGGAAGGAGTTCCTCATGGCCAAGGCAGTAGGCATCGACCTGGGCACCACGAACTCGGTGATCGCCGTCTGGGAGGGCGGCGAGTCGACGGTCCTACCCAACAGCGAGGGCAACCGCACGACGCCCTCCGTGGTGGCCTTCACCGACACCGGCGAGCGCCTGGTGGGCCAGCTGGCCCGCCGCCAGGCGATCCTCAACCCCAAGGGCACCATCTACTCGGCCAAGCGGTTCATCGGCCGGCACTTCGACGAGATCTCCGAAGAGGCCAAGGCCGTCGCGTACGACGTGGTCGAGGGAGACGGCGGCGCCGCCCGCTTCAAGGTGCGCGACAAGCTCTACGCGCCCGAGGAGATCAGCGCGCAGGTGCTGCGCAAGCTCGCCGACGACGCCTCCAAGCAGCTGGGAGAGCGGGTCACGGAGGCGGTCATCACGGTGCCCGCCTACTTCAACGACGCCCAGCGCACCGCTACCAAGGACGCCGGACGGATCGCCGGGCTGGAAGTGCTGCGGATCATCAACGAGCCGACCGCGGCCGCCCTCGCCTACGGCATGGACAAGAAGCAGCACGAGACGGTGCTCGTCTTCGACCTGGGCGGCGGAACCTTCGACGTCAGCATCCTCGACGTCGGCGACGGCGTGGTGGAGGTACGGTCCACGGCGGGCGACAGCCATCTGGGCGGCGACGACTTCGACCGCCGGCTGGTCGACCAGCTCGCCGACGGCTTCCAGAAGGAGAACGGCATCGACCTGCGCCAGGACCCGCAGGCGCTGCAACGCCTGTTCGAGGCCGCCGAGAAGGCCAAGACCGAGCTCAGCTCGGTGAGCCAGACGCAGGTCAGCCTACCGTTCATCACGGCCGACGCCTCCGGGCCCAAGCACCTGACCACGACGATCATGCGGTCCACGTTCGAGCAGATCACCGGCGACCTGGTGGAGCGCTGCCTGGGCCCGGTGCGGCAGGCCATGGACGACGCCAAGGTCAGTGACAACGACATCGACGAGGTCATCCTCGTCGGCGGCTCCACCCGCATCCCCGCCGTCCAGGCCCTGGTGCGGAGGCTGACCGGCGGCAAGGAACCCAACATGAGTGTCAACCCCGACGAGGTCGTGGCGATGGGTGCCGCGATCCAGGCCGGGGTCCTCAAGGGCGAGGTCAAGGACGTTCTGCTGCTCGATGTCACCCCGTTGTCGCTTGGTGTGGAGACACGCGGCGGCGTGATGACGAAGATCGTCGAGCGGAACACCACCATCCCGGTGCGCCGCACCGAGACCTTCTCCACCGCCGAGGACAACCAGCCCGCCGTCGACGTCGTCGTCCTGCAGGGCGAGCGTGAGAGGGCCGCCGACAACCGGGTCCTGGGTCGCTTCCAGCTCGCCGACATCCGCCCCGCGCCGCGCGGCGAGCCGCAGGTCGAGGTCATCTTCGACGTCGACGCCAACGGCATCCTCAACGTCACCGCGCGGGACAAGGACACCGGCAAGGAGCAGGGAATCACCATCAGCGAGAGCTCCAACCTCGACCGCAGCGAGGTCGAGCGGATGGTCCAGGACGCCGAACGCAACCGCGGCCAGGACCAGGCCCTGCGCGAGGCAGTCGATGCCCGCAACGAACTGGATGCCATCGCCTACCAGGTCGAAAAGCGCATCGGCGAGCTCGGCGACGCCGCACCCGCACATGAGAAGGCCCGCGCCGAGATGCTGGTGGCCGAGGCTCGCGAGGCGGTCAAGACAGAGGCCGGGGTGGACAAGGTCCGGCCTCTGACATCCGAACTCCAGCAGGTCTTCGCGGGGCTCGCGGCCCACCAGGCGGGATCCGCCGCGGGCGGTCCGGCGGACACCGGCTCACCGGACGGATCCGGGGCCGCGCCGGGCGGCGCCGAGGGCGGCGACGATGTGATCGACGCCGAATTCGACAAGGGCTGAGGTGCCCGCCATGCCCATCCCACCCCAGGGCCGAGAGCCCGACCCGCCGCCGGAAGGCGCGGTACAACCGCCGCGCGGGGACCTTGCGCAGCCTCGACCGCCGACCGAGGAAGCCGAGCCGTGGCCCGACGCCGCAACCGGCAGCGCCGCACCCGACGACGCATACGCGGCCGCGCTGCGCGAGGCCGAGGACCGCTGGCGCCGCGCCCTGGCCGACCTCGACAACCTGCGCAAACGCCACGCCAGGGAGCTGGAGCGGGAGGCCGCGGCCGAACGCGCCCGTACGGCTGCGGCCTTCCTGCCCGTCATCGACAACCTGGAACTTGCTCTGAGCCACGCGGCCGCCGACCCCGGTGCGATTGTCGAAGGTGTCCGGGCTGTGCGTGACCAGGCCGTGAACGTCCTGGAGCGGCTGGGCTACCCGCGCCACGCAGAGAGAGGCGTGGCGTTCGACCCGTCCCGGCACGAGGTGGTCGGCGTGGTCCAGGATCCCGATGCCGATCCGAACACCGTGGTCCAAGTGCTGCGACCCGGCTACGGGGAGGCCGAGCGGCAGCTGCGGCCGGCCGCCGTGACCGTCGCCAAGCGGGAGTGACCATGGCACACGACTTCTACGAGGTGCTCGGCGTTCCGCGCACCGCCGACCGGGACGAGATCCAGCGGGCCTACCGCACCCTGGCCCGCAGGTACCACCCCGACGTCAACAAGGACCCCCAGGCGGAGGAGCGGTTCAAGGAGATCAATGAGGCCTTCAGCGTCCTGTCCGATCCGGAGCAGCGAGCCCGGTACGACCGCTTCGGCGAGGACTTCCGGAAGATCCCGGAAAACTGGGAGGAGCCGGTCGCCGCCGGTGCCGGAGCCGGCAGCGGCTTCCGGTGGACCGCCGACGGAGGTCCCCGGGTGCGCTACTCCACGTCAGGCTTCGAGGGCGAGGGGGTGGACGTCGAGGATCTGTTCGGCTCGCTGTTCGGCGGCGCCGGGCGGATGCGTGTGCCCGGCGCCGACCAGGAGGCCGAACTGCCGCTCACCGTCGAGGAGGCCTATCGGGGCGGCCGCCGTACGGTCACCCTCGCCGGGCCGGCCGGGCAGCGGCGCTACCAGGTCGACGTTCCGCCCGGCACCACCGACGGGCAGCGCATCCGGCTGGCCGGGGAGGGCGGGCGCGGGAGCGGCGACGACGCTCCCGCCGGGGACCTGTACCTGAGGGTGCGTATCCGACCGCACCCCGAGTTCCGCCTCGACGGCCGGGACGTCCACGTGAGGCTTCCGGTCACCCCGTGGGAGGCGGCGCTGGGCGCGACCGTACCGGTGCCCACGCCGAGCGGCGCCACGGCCAAGGTGACCGTGCCCGCCGGGTCCTCCAGCGGACGGCGCCTGCGGCTGCGCGGCGAGGGCATGCCGGGCCCGCGCGGCACGAACGGAGACCTGTACGCGGAGGTGCGGATCATGGTGCCGCCACGGCTGAGCGACCGGGAGCGCGAGCTGCTGGAGGAACTTGCCGCTGTCTCCTCGTTCGACCCCAGGAGGACCTGATGAGCGACCGACCTGCCGAGGCCCGCCCGCCCCGCGCACGCACGACCGAGGTGGGCGTGCAGTACGCCATCGTGCCCGTACCCGTGCTCTCCCTGGAGGCCGTGGCCCGCCACTCAGGCCTCCATCCCGACCTGATCCGTCGGTTCGTCGCCCTCGGACTGGTGGACGCGGACCTCGACGCCTCCGGACAGCTGGTGTTCGCTCCCACGGCCCCGGCCGCCCTGGCCCGCGTCCAGCGGTTGCGCACCGGGCTGTGCCTGAACTACGCGTCTCTCGGTCTGGTGCTCGACCTGCTCGACCACATCAGCTTGCTCGAAGCCGCGCTGCGGCGTGCAGGCGTGAGGAGTGATCTACCACCATGGACATGAACCGCCTGACCCAGAAGTCCCAGGAAGCCCTGCAGGAGGCCCAGAGCGCCGCCGGCCGCCTGGGGCACACCGAGGTCGACGGCGAGCATCTGCTGCTCGCCCTCCTCGACCAGGAGGAGGGCCTGATCCCGCGTCTGCTGCAGCAGACGGGCACCGAGCCCAAGGAGTTGCGTGCGGCCGTACGCGAGGAGCTCTCCCGCCGGCCCAGGGTGACTGGCCCGGGCGCGGCGCCCGGCCAGGTCTTCGTCACCCAGCGCCTCGCCCGGTTGCTTGACGCGGCCGAGCGGGAGGCCAAACGCCTCAAGGACGAGTACGTGTCCGTGGAACACCTGCTGCTGGCCCTGGCCGAGGAGGGCTCGGCGACCGCCGCCGGACACCTGTTGAAAGAGCATGGCGTGACCCGGGAGTCCTTCCTCGGCGCGCTCACCCAGGTCCGCGGCAACCAGCGCGTGACCTCCGCCAACCCCGAGGTGGCCTACGAGGCCCTGGAGAAGTACGGCCGTGACCTGGTCGCCGAGGCCAGGTCCGGGCGGCTCGACCCCGTCATCGGCCGGGACGCGGAGATCCGCCGCGTCACCCAGATCCTCAGCCGCAAGAGCAAGAACAACCCCGTCCTGATCGGCGACCCCGGCGTCGGCAAGACCGCCATCGTGGAGGGACTGGCCCAGCGCATCGTGCGCGGTGACGTGCCCGAGGGCCTGCGCGACAAGACGGTGTTCGCCCTCGACATGGGCTCACTCGTGGCGGGCGCCAAGTACCGCGGCGAGTTCGAGGAACGTCTCAAGGCCGTTCTGAGCGAGGTCAAGGCCGCCGAGGGGCGGATCCTGCTCTTCGTCGACGAGTTGCACACCGTCGTCGGCGCGGGCGCCGCCGAGGGCGCCATGGACGCGGGCAACATGCTCAAACCCATGCTGGCGCGCGGCGAACTGCACATGATCGGCGCGACCACCCTGGACGAGTACCGCAAGCACATCGAGAAGGACGCCGCCCTCGAACGCCGCTTCCAGCAGGTACTGGTCGACGAGCCCAGCGCGGAGGACACCATCTCCATCCTGCGCGGCCTGCGCGAACGCCTTGAGGTCTTCCACGGCGTCAAGATCCAGGACACCTCCCTGGTCGCGGCGGCGACGCTCTCCCAGCGCTACATCACCGACCGTTTTCTGCCCGACAAGGCCATCGACCTCGTCGACGAGGCCTGCGCCCGGCTGCGTACGGAGATCGACTCCATGCCCGCCGAACTCGACGAGATCACCCGGCGGGTGACCCGCCTGGAGATCGAGGAGGCGGCCCTGTCCAAGGAGACCGACCCCGCCAGCAAGGCCCGCCTGGAGGAACTGCGCAGGGAACTGGCCGACCTCCGCGGCGAGGCCGACGCCAAACACGCCCAGTGGGAGGCCGAACGGCAGGCGATCCGCCGTGTGCAGGAACTGCGCCAGGAGCTGGAGCAGGTCCGCCACGAGGCGGAGGAGGCCGAACGCGCCTACGACCTCAACCGTGCCGCCGAACTCCGCTACGGCCGCCTCCAGGACCTGGAGCGCCGACTCGCCGCAGAGGAGGAGCAACTGGCCGCCAAACAAGGGCAGAACCGGCTGCTGCGCGAGGTCGTCACCGAGGAGGAGATCGCCGAGATCGTCGCCGCCTGGACCGGCATCCCCGTCTCCCGCCTCCAGGAGGGCGAACGCGAGAAACTGCTGCGCCTCGACGACATCCTGCGTGAGCGCGTCATCGGCCAGGACGAGCCCGTCAAGCTCGTCGCCGACGCCATCATCCGCGCCCGCTCCGGTATCCGCGACCCTCGCCGCCCCATCGGCTCGTTCATCTTCCTCGGCCCCACCGGCGTCGGGAAGACCGAGCTGGCCAAGACCCTCGCCCGGACCCTGTTCGACTCCGAGGAGAGCATGGTCCGCCTCGACATGAGCGAGTACCAGGAGCGGCACACCGTCAGCCGACTCATGGGCGCACCGCCCGGATATATCGGCTACGAGGAAGGCGGCCAGCTCACCGAGGCCGTACGCCGCAAGCCGTACTCGGTTGTGCTGTTCGACGAGATCGAGAAAGCGCACACCGATGTCTTCAACACCCTGCTGCAGATCCTCGACGACGGCCGCATCACCGATGCGCAGGGCCGCACGGTCGACTTCCGCAACACCGTGATCATCATGACGTCCAACATCGGCTCCGAGCACCTTCTCGACGGCGCCACCGCCGAGGGAGAGATCAAGCCCAACGCCCGCGCCCTGGTGATGGGCGAGTTGCGCGGGCACTTCCGCCCGGAGTTCCTCAACCGCGTCGACGACATCGTGCTGTTCAAGCCGCTCGGTGAGCGGCAGATCGAGCGGATCGTGGAGCTGCAGTTCGACGAGCTGCGACAGCGGCTCGCCCAACGCCGCATCACCGTCGAACTCACCGATGCGGCTCGGGAGTTGATCGCCCACCAGGGCTACGACCCGGTGTACGGGGCACGGCCGCTGCGGCGTTACATCTCCCACGAGGTCGAGACACTGGTCGGGCGCGCCCTGCTGCGCGGCGACGTCCAGGACGGCGCGAAGGTCCGCGTCGACGCCGAGCACGGAGAACTGGTGGTCACCTACGACCAGCCCGAGGACGTGAAGGGAGCGAGGGCGGCATGAGTACCGTGCAGGCCACCACCGTCACCTGCCCGCGCTGCGGGCGCACCAACCGGGTACCCGTGGCCGCCGAGGGCCGTCCCAGGTGCGGCAACTGCAAGCAGCCTCTGCCGTGGATGGCCGACGCGGGCGAGGACGACTTCACCGAGGTCGTCGAGCAGGCCACCGTGCCCGTCGTCGTGGACCTGTGGGCCACCTGGTGCGGCCCCTGCCGCATGGTGAGCCCCGCGCTGGAGAAGGTCGCCGCCGATCTCGCGGGAACGATCAAGCTGGTCAAGGTCGACATCGACAAGAACCCGCGCCTGGCGCGGCGGTTCGAGGTCCAGGCCGTACCGACGCTGCTGGTCCTCGACAAAGGACAGACCATCGCCCGGCAGGCGGGTGCCGCACCTGCCCCTGCCCTGCGGCGGTGGGTGGAGCAGTCGATCGCCGGCCGCGAACCGGCCGGGAAAGGATGATCGGCCATGACCGTACGGACCGACCCCCACCTCGCCCTCGTACGCCCCGTCACCCCGCGCGCCCCGGGGTGCGAGGAATGCCTGGCCACGCACTCCCCCTGGGTCCACCTCAGGCTCTGCCTGACCTGCGGCCACGTCGGCTGCTGCGATTCCTCTCCGAACCGGCACGCCCGCCGTCACGCCGCCGCCGACGGCCATCCGATCGTGACGTCGCTGGAGCCCGGCGAGGACTGGCGGTGGTGCTTCGTCCACGAGGCGTTCGTGTGATGCCCGGCGACGAGACGCGGCCGGGCGCGGCGCCGGTGCCGGACGAGACGGACGAGAGCGTCCCCTTCGAGACCCCCGACATCTACGGCGCCTATCCCCGCCTGTCGGACGACCAGATGGCCCGCCTGGCGCAGCACGGCCGGAGGCGCGCGGTTGACGCCGGTGACGTGCTGATCCGTGAAGGGGAGCGGTGCGAGACGTTCTACGTCGTCCTCAGTGGCTCGATCGCCATCGTCGAGGGCTACGGCACACCCGATGAAAACCTGTTGCGTGTGCACGGCCCTGGTCGCTTCATCGGCGAACTCGGCCTCCTGAACGGACAGGTGGCCTTCTACACCGCCACGGTCAGGGACCCCGGCGAGGTCCTCGCCCTGTCGATGGATCAGCTGCGTGACCTGGTGACCCGGGACTCCCTCCTTGGCGATGTGGTGCTGCGCGCCTGCCTGGGCCGCCGTGCCCTGCTCGTCGGGCAGGGCTCCGGTTTCCGCATCATCGGCTCGCGCTACTCGCCCGACACCCGGCGGCTGCGCGAGTTCGCCGCCCGCAACCGGCTGCCGCACCGCTGGATCGATCTGGAGACGGACGAGGAGGCCGAGGCGCTGCTGCGCCGCTTCGCGGTTGGTCCGGAGCAGACGCCGCTGGTGATCTGGCGGGACACGACCCTGCTGCGCAATCCGAGCAACGCCGAACTGGCCCGGTTCATCGGCCTGCCACCCCTGCCCTCGGGCAACGGCCGCGACGATCTCCTCATCGTCGGCTCCGGTCCGGCCGGTCTCGCCGCCGCGGTGAACGCCGCCTCGGAGGGCCTCGGCACGACCGTGGTCGAGGCGATGGCCACCGGAGGCCAGGCCGGGACGTCCTCCCGCATCGAGAACTGCTTCGGCTTCCCCTCCGGCATCTCCGGGGCCGAACTCACCGAGCGCGCTGTGCTCCAGGCGGGCAAGTTCGGCGCCCGGATCAGCGTCCCGGCGGAGGCGGCCCGGCTCGAACGGCGGGACGACCACTACGCCGTCGGGTTCGCCGACGGCAGCGAGATCACCGCCCGTACCGTCGTCCTGGCCACCGGCGCCCGCTACCGCCGCCTCCATGTGCCCGGCATCGAGCCGTTGGAGGGCACGGGCGTCCACTACTCGGCGACCGTCTACGAGGCCCAGCAGTGCCGTGCCGACCCGGTGGCGGTGGTCGGCGGTGGCAACTCCGCCGGCCAGGCCGTGCTCTTCCTGGCCGGGTACGCACCACAGGTGTATCTACTCGTCCGTGGGCCGAGCATCGAGGCGGACATGTCCCGCTACCTGATCGATCAGATCGAGCGCCACCCGCAGGTGCGCGTGCTGCTGAACACCGAGATAACGGAGGCACTCGGCGACAAGGCGCTCGATGCGGTCAACGTGGTCGACCACCGTACGGGCGAGCACCGCCACCTCGCGGTGCGGGCCCTGTTCGTCTTCACCGGCGCCGACCCTCACACCGAGTGGCTGTCCGGCGCGCTCGCCCTCGACGCACGCGGCTACGTGCTCACCGGCGCGGAGGCACAAGCCTGCTCCGTTCCCGAACTGTGGCAGAGCCAGGGCCGCGACTGCCTGACGTTGGAGACCAGCCTGCCTGGCGTCTTCGCAGCCGGCGACGTCCGCAGCGGCTCGGTGAAGCGCGTGGCCTCCGCGGTCGGCGAAGGCGCGATGAGCATCCACTTCGTGCACCGCTACCTGGGCCACACGGCCGCGCACGGCGGTACCGACCGCTCCCCGCACACCCGTCCGAAGGAGTCCGCTTGGCTCGCATGACACCCAACGGGCGACGAGATCACAAGACGGAGATTGCGGCGGTGGGAATGACCGCCGGCAGATAGTTGTACCGGGTGGCCTCCGGGTAATTCCCCGACCGCAGCGAGCGGTCCCAGTCCCGCAGAAAACCCGACCAGGTCTTCGACAACCCCGCAGTGATCTTGTCCAGGTCCAGCAACGGCATCTTCGCCGGCCTCCGCGTAAAGGCGCCTATGAGCGGCGTGCTCAACCTCGAAGATCGGAAACGACCCATACGAAAAGGGCCCCCGCAGACTCTCGCCTGCGAAGACCCTTCGCACCGTCGGGACGACAGGATTTGAACCTGCGACCCCTTGACCCCCAGTCAAGTGCGCTACCAAGCTGCGCCACGTCCCGATGCCCGCCTGACCTGGGCTTTCCCCCTGGCCGAACGTGCTTCGAAACAATACCGCACTCGTGCTGGTGATCGCGCCCTCGTTTCTACGGGGCCGGCCGAGGCTCGCGGCAGGGTTGACCTGAAGTTTGGTTGAGGTTGCAAGGTCTTCGGTATGACGAGTACAGCGGAGCAGAGTTACGCGTACGCCGACCTGCCGCGGTTGATGGGGCTGATGACCGGCGACGAGAAACACGGGCCGGCGGCGACGTCCACCTTGGACGCGCTGTGGGTGCTGTACGACCGGGTGCTGCGGGTGGGGCCCGAGCGGGTGGGCGATCCGGAGCGGGACCGGTTCCTGTTGTCCAAGGGGCACGGGCCCATGGCGTACTACGCGGTGCTGGCGGCCAGGGGCTTCCTGCCCGTCGCGTGGCTGCCCGGGTTCGGTTCGTACGACTCGCCCCTCGGGCACCACCCGGACCGGCTGCTGGTGCCGGGTGCCGAGATCGGCAGCGGGTCGCTGGGGCACGGGCTGCCGATCGCCGTCGGCATGGCGCTGGGACTGCGGGCGCAAGGGCTCGACGAACCGCGCGTGTGGGTACTGACCGGCGACGCGGAGCTGGACGAGGGCAGCAACCACGAAGCGATCGCCTACGCGGGGCCGGCCGGTCTGGAACGGCTGCACACCGTCGTGATCGACAACTCCTCCGCCAGCCACGCCCGGCCGGGCGGAATCGCCGCACGGTTCGTGGCGGCCGGCTGGTCCGCGACGACCGTCGACGGCCGTGACCACGAGGCGCTGTACGCCGCCTTCACCGCTCCTCATCCGGGCCGTCCACGGGTCGTCGTCGCCCAGGTCGAGCCCAAGTTCGCCTGAGGCGAGCTGTGGCCCCGTTTCCCCGCAAGCACCCTGAAAGGACACAAGATCCCGTGGACACCATGCGTGACCGTTTCGGCCCCGTCGTCTCCCAACTGCTCGACGAGGATCCACGCGTCGCCGTCGTCCTCGCCGAGATCGGCACGGACGGCTTCGAGGCAGCTCGGCGCAGGCACCCGGAACGGGTGATCAACGTCGGCATCCGCGAACAACTCCTCATCGGGGCGGCCGCGGGCCTGGCGCTGACCGGCCTGCGGCCCGTGGTGCACACCTTCGCCAGTTTCCTCGTCGAGCGGCCATTCGAGCAGGTCAAGCTCGACCTCGGACACCAGGACGCGGGCGCTGTGCTGGTCAGCGCGGCCGCGTCCTTCGACTGGCCCGCGGGCGGGTACACCCACATGGCGCCCGGTGATGTGGCCCTGCTCGACACGCTCGACGGCTGGACCGTGCATGTGCCGGGCCATCCGGACGAGGCCGAAACGCTGCTGCGCCACGCGGTCGCCGCCGGGGACGACAAGGTGTATGTGCGGTTGTCCGTACAGTCCAACGCGCAGGGGCTTCGGGTCGACGGGGCGCGCTTCGTCACCGTCCGCGAAGGGCACGCAGGGGTGGTTGTCGCCGTCGGCCCGCTGCTCGACGCCACGCTCTCCGCCACGGAAGGGCTCGACGTCACCGTCCTGTACGCGACGACTGTCCGCCCCTTCGACAAGACCGCCCTACGCCGGGCGACCGAGACGGCGGGCACCGACGTCGTCCTCGTCGAGCCGTACCTGGCCGGCACGTCCACAGCCGCCGCGGCCGACGCTCTCGCCGACGTGCGACACCGCGTCCTCGGTCTCGGCGTGGGCCGCCGTGAGCTGCGCCGTTACGGGATCGTCGAGGAGCACCTGGCCGCACACGGCCTCGACGCTGGTTCGCTGCGGGAGCGGATCGGGCGCTTCCTGGGAGTTGCCGTGGGCGTCTGAACCGTAGGCAGCGGGGCGACAAGCGTCCATGTGTCGCCGTCGCCGACCGGGGGGGGCGCAAGCGTCCGCTTATGACCAGCAACGTACGACCAGCGACTTCCCCGGAAACCAGCGTGCCCACCGCACCACATGCCCACCTGACCTGGCACCCCTCCCCCCTCCCCCCTCCCCCCTGTCAGCGCACGCCTCAGCGCTGATCCCGTCGCGCCGGTCCTGGTATCGCCCCGGTCGAACGCGGTTGCGCCCCAAGAGAGAGAGCGGAAGCGGGGCTGGAAGCGGAAGCGTCGACGCGCACCAGATCACGTATCGCCGGCACCGACAGCAGAGCCGTCGCCGCGACCAGGGTCATGACGCCGGCGACGAGGAGGACGTTGTCCGCGCCGAGGACCGACGCAGCCGGTCCCGCCAGGGCCTGCCCGACGGGCATCATCGCGAGGGAGCCCGCCACGTCGTACGCGTGGATGCGGTTGAGGACGTCGGGCGCGACCTGCGTCTGCACGCTGGTCGCCCACATCACGCCCCACACCGACAGGCCCGCCCCCGCTATCATCGCTCCCGCCGACATGGCCACGACGCCGAGCCCCGCCCCGACGGACGCCGGGAAACAGGCGAAGGCGAAGAGCGCGATCGAACCGACCCGCAGCATGCGGCGAGGACGCAGTCGCAGCGCGATCAGTCCGCCTATGACGGTGCCGGCGCCGAGGGCGGAGTTGACCAGGCCGTAGGCACGTGGGCCGTACTGCTGGACCACCTCCGTAGCCACCAGGGGAACTGTCGGGCCCCAACAGAAGATCATGTACACGCACCAGACGACGATGACGCTCCAAAGCCACGTCCTGGACCTGAACTCCCGCCAGCCCTCGGCGAGTTCGGCCCAGAAGCTGCTGCCGTGGCGAACGTGGCTACCAGGTGCGGCCGGTGGCAGCCGGAGCAGCAGCAGGCACAGGGCGCTGAGCGCGTATGTGCTCGCGTGGGCCGCGAAGACAGCTCCGGCCGAGGCGAACGCGACCAGCAGGCCCGCCAGGGCGGGGCCCGCGAGCTGGGCGGCCGACTCGGCGATCCGTATCGCGCCGTTGGCCCCTTGTACGTCGGTGGCCAGGCGCGGCACGGTACTGGCGACGCCGGGCTGGAAGACCGCGCCCGCCACGCCGTTGACCGCGCCGATCAGACAGATCTGCCAGAGGACCACATGGCCGGCGAAGAAGAGCACGGCCGTGAGGGCCTGGGTGACCAGCCGCACCAGGTCGGCGCCGATCATCAGCTTGCGCGTGCTGAACCGGTCGGCGATGACGCCGCCGAAGATGACCAGCCCCGCGAAGGGGGCGGCCGACGCGGCCATCGCAAGGCCGACCGCGCCCACCCCGTACCCGTACTGCAGCAGTCCCGCGGCCAGCGCCACCGGCAGGATGGTGTCGCCGAGCCGGGCGAAGGCTCGGGCGACGAAGAACAACGCGAAGTCCCGTGACCAGACAGGCCGCGGGTCGCGCTCGGCGGCCAGGTCACGGCGACCAGAGCCCTCGCCCGGTCCACGACCAGAGACCTTGCCCTGCCCACGGCCAGAGACCTCGCCCGGTCCACGGCCGGAAGCCTCGCTCCCCGCCCCGACCTGCCTGGCCGATGCTTCCCCGCCCACCCTGCTCGCCCCTCCCCGCCCCACCGATCCCTACAACTCCCCTACGGAGCCCCGCACCCCACCCCCGCCCGACCCTCACCCCCGCCTTCGGATCATTCCACGGCGCACTGACAACGACGTCTCGGGAGTTTCAGTCGACCGACGGCAGGCCCAACTCCGGGTAGGACTCGAGCAGTCGGGTCGGGGCCGCCTGACGCCAGGAGTCGGCGAGGATGTCGCGGAGTTCGTCGTCGTCCTCCAGGGCCACGAGGCGGACGCGGACCCAGGCGAAGCCCGCCTCGTGGTCGGCGATCCAGAACTTCGTGGGCTCGGCCCTGGCAAGCTCGTCCCGCTCCTCCTTCGGGCAGCGCACGGCGATGGAGGTCTCGACCTCGGGCAGCGTGGCGAACATCTTTCCCGCGACCCGAAAGGTGGGCATGCTCCAGGCGATCTTCTCCGTGGTGTCCGGCAGGGAGAGGGCGATACGGCGTACGTCTTCGGCATCCGGCATGAGAGGCACCGTAGCCAATGGCACCGACAATCGCGCCGGGCCCCCGTCCCACCCTCTTGATGCAGCCGACCGCGACCGAGAGGGCTCTGACCACGCCGAAACCCGGTTCCAGACCTCGCAGACGCAGAGCCGGCCCGCGCCTCAAGGCCGACGCCCCCGCCCGCACGAGAGGCAGCTCAACCAATAAAAGCCCGCGCTACCCCTCCGCGGCCACTCCGAGCGCGTCCAGCACCGGCCGGATCAGCGGATGCCCCTCCGCTCCCCGCCGTACGGCCGCGAAGACCCGACGCGTCGGCGCCACCCCATCGACCGGGCGGACGACCACACCGGTGAGGTCCATGCCGTGCAGCGCCGAGCGCGGTACGAGGGCCACCCCCGCGTCGGCCGAGGCCAGGGCCACCACCGCGCGGAAGTCGTCCGAGGAGTGTTCAAGGCGAGGCTGGAAGCCGGCGCTCTCGCAGGCCAGGACCACCACCTCGTGGCACGGGTTTCCGGGGTACGGGCCGATCCACGGGTCCTTGGCCAGCTCGGCGAGCGGCACCTCGTCGTCGGCGGCGAGGCGGTGGCCGACCGGGACCACCGCGTCGAAGGGCTCGGCGTACAGCGGTACGTGGGTCAGGCGGGGGTCGTCGGCCCGCGGGGCCCCGCGGTACTCGACGGCGACCGCGACGTCGACCTGCCGATCGAGGACCATCGGCAGGCTGGCGTCGCCTTCGGCGTCCTGGACGCGGATACGGATGCCTGGCGCCGACACGGCGAGGCGGGCCACCGCGGGTGCGACGACCAGCACGATGCCGGTCGCGAAGGAGGCGACCGTGACCGTCCCGGCCGCACCCGAACTGTAGGCGGCGAGTTCCGCCTCCGCCCGCTCCAGCTGGGCCAGGACCGTGTTGGTGTGGCTGAGCAGGATCTCACCGGCCGGAGTCAGCCGTACGCCCTTCGCACCGCGTTCCACCAGCCGGTGGCCCGTCTCCTGCTCCAGCGCGGTCAGCTGCTGGGAGACCGCCGAGGGCGTGAGATAGAGCGCGGCGGCCGCCGCCGTCACCGTGCGGTGGTCGGCCACCGCACGAAGGATGTGGAGGCGCCGCGCTTCGATCATGCGACCGATTCTCTCAGGTCGAGCGAACAGGTCGAGCGAACAGGTCGGACGAACAGATTCAGACGAACAGATCGGGCGAACCGGAACCGGCCCCCGCTCAGGCGTCCAGCTCCGCGCGGGCCGCCACGAACGCGTCCACCGCCCGATTCACGTCCGCCGTCGAGTGCCCGGCGGACAACTGCACGCGGATACGCGCCTGCCCCTGCGGCACGACCGGGAACGAGAAGCCGATCACATACACACCGCGCTCCAGGAGGAGCTCCGCCAGGCGCCCCGCCCTTGCCGCATCCCCGATCATGACGGGCGCGATCGCGTGGTCGCCGGGGAGGATGTCGAAGCCCTCCTCGGTCATCCGGCGGCGGAACAGCGCGGTGTTCTCGGCGAGTCGGATCCGCAGGTCGTCCGCCGACTCCAGCAGGTCGAGCACCTTGAGGGAGGCGGCGGCGATCACGGGGGCGAGCGTGTTCGAGAAGAGGTACGGCCGCGAACGCTGGCGCAACAGCGCGACGATCTCGGCGCGGGCGGCGACATAACCACCGGAAGCACCGCCGAGCGCCTTGCCGAGCGTGCCCGTGATGATGTCGACGCGGTCCATCACGCCGTGCAGTTCGGGGGTGCCGCGGCCGCCGGGGCCGACGAAGCCGACGGCGTGCGAGTCGTCGACCATGACCATGGCGTCGTAGCGGTCGGCGAGGTCGCAGATCTCGCCCAGCGGAGCCACGTACCCGTCCATGGAGAAGACGCCGTCGGTGACGATCAGCCTGCGCCGGGCGCCCGCCGCCTCCTTCAACTGTCGCTCCAGGTCCGCCAGATCACGGTTGGCGTACCGGAAGCGGCGTGCCTTGGACAGGCGGATGCCGTCGATGATCGAGGCGTGGTTGAGGGCGTCGGAGATGACCGCGTCCTCGGCGCCGAGGAGGGTCTCGAAAACGCCGCCGTTGGCGTCGAAGCAGGAGGAGTAGAGGATCGTGTCCTCCTGCCCGAGGAACCCGGACAGCCGCTGCTCCAGCTCCTTGTGCACCTCCTGCGTACCGCAGATGAAACGCACGGACGCCATGCCGTAGCCCCAGCGGTCGAGGGCCGCGTGGGCGGCGGCGACGACCTCGGGGTGGTCGGCGAGGCCGAGGTAGTTGTTGGCGCAGAAGTTGAGGACCTCGCCTGGACGCCCGCCCGAGGTGACGCTCACGGTCGCCGACTGCGGGGTGCCGATGACGCGCTCGGGCTTGTGGAGACCGGCGGCGCGGATCTCGTCGAGGGTGGTGCGCAGATCGTCGCGTACGGAATCGAACATCATCAGTTCCTTCAAGTCCTCAGAGGGTCCAGTCGAGGATGACCTTGCCGCCGCGGCCGCTCGCCGCGTCGGCGAAGGCCGCCTCGTGGTCGCGGTGGCCGTACCGGCCGGTGATCACCGGTGCGAGGTCGAGGCCGCCTTCGAGGAGGACCGACATCGCATACCAGGTCTCGAACATCTCGCGGCCGTAGATGCCCTTGATCGTGATCATGGAGGTGACGATCCGCGACCAGTCGACCGGGAACTCCTCGGCGGGCAGGCCGAGCATGGCGATCCGGCCGCCGTGCGTCATGTTGGCGATCATGTCGCGCATCGCCTCGGGACGCCCCGACATCTCCAGGCCGATGTCGAAGCCCTCGCGCAGCCCCAGCTTGCGCTGGCCGTCGGCGATCGTCGCGTCCGAGACGTTGAGGGCGAGGCTCGCGCCGATCTTGCGGGCGAGCTCCAGTCGTTCCTCGCTGACATCGGTGACGACGACGTTGCGGGCACCCGCGTGCCGGGCCACCGCGGCGGCCATCAGGCCGATGGGTCCGGCGCCGGTGATGAGTACGTCCTCGCCGACCAGCGGGAAGGAGAGGGCCGTGTGCACGGCGTTGCCGAACGGGTCGAAGATCGCGGCGATGTCGAGGTCGACGGGGACGCGGTGCACCCACACATTGGCGGCGGGCAGGACCACGTACTCGGCGAACGCGCCGTCACGGCCGACGCCCAGGCCGACGGTGGCACGGCAGAGGTGACGCCGCCCGGCCTGACAGTTGCGGCACTTGCCGCACACCAGATGGCCCTCGCCGCTGACACGGTCACCGATCCGGATGTCGGCGACGTTGCGACCGATCTCGACCACCTCGCCGACGAACTCGTGCCCGAGTACCAGCGGCGTCCGGACAGCCTGTTGCGCCCAGCCGTCCCAGGACCGGATATGCAGATCGGTGCCGCAGATTCCCGTCCTGAGGACCTTGATCAGTACGTCGCCGGGGCCGGCCTGCGGCTCCGGAACGTCCACGAGCCAGAGCCCGGGCTCCGCCTTCTCCTTGACCAGCGCCTTCACGCCACGGCTCCTGTCAGTGAGGTCCCGGAGCAGGGCACGCCGAAGCGGCCGGCCCATGCCAGGGAGAGGGGTGAGATCCCCTAGAAATCTGCCGTACGAGGGCGCCCTGGTCCATCGAGGATTTCTTAAGCGCGGCCACAGCTCTGCTTCACACCGCCTCGCGCTTCACACCGCCTCGCGCTTCACGCCGGCCCGCGCTTCACTCCCCCCGCGCTTCGCGCCGCCCCCTCGCTTCACGCCGCCCCGCGCTTCACTCCTCCAGTAGCAGGCCGCTCTCCCGGAGCTCGATCTGCTCGACCAGCTCCGCCGCCATCGACTTGATGGTCTCAAGGCCCGCTCTCCCCCAAGGGCGCGGCTCTGTGTCGACGGCGCAGACCGTGCCGAGGGCGATACCCGTGTGGTCGATCAACGGGGCGCCCAGGTAGGAACGGACACCGATCTCGTCGACGACGGGATTACCGGCGAACCGCGGGTAGTCGCAGACGTCCTCCAGGACCAGCGCCTTACGTCGGACCACCACATGGGGGCAGAAACCATAGTCGCGTGTCAGACAGCGGCCCACGCCAAGGCCTGAGCCGTCCGCTGCTGTGGCGGCCCTGAGCAGCCGGTCACCCGAGCCGCCGGCACTCGGGCCACTGCCGTCCGGGGTGTGCAGGCCCGCGAAGAACTGCCGGTTCTCGTCGATGAAGTTGACCATCGAGTACGGCACGGCGGCGACCTCGGCGAGTCTGTCCGCGAAGGCGTCGAAGGCGGGCTCCGCACGCTCCCCCAGGCCCAGCCGGCGCAGCCGTCGCACCCGGGCGGGAGCGTCCTTGTCCTCCGGGGTCAACAGCAGACGACCGGCAGGACGCCGGGGCTCGTAACTCATATACGGGCTCCACGACTTGGGGCATGTGTCATACGCGAGCTCCACTACTGGGTACGGGCGTCAGGTGCGGGTTGCGCAACTCGGGGCGGGAGCGCGTCAGATGCGGGTTGCGTGACTCGGGGCGAGCGCGCGTCATGTGTGGGCTCCGTGGCTCGGTGAGTGGGCCGGCGCATGAGCCAGAAGGTGCCGCACCAGGACGAGCAGGGTCTGCACGCCCGAGCTGGAGATCCGGGCGTCGCAGCGCACGATGGGGATCTCGGGATCGAGGTCGATGGCCGCGCGCACCTCCTCGGGGTCGTAGCGGTGGGAGCCGTCGAACTCGTTGACCGCGACGATGAAGCCGAGACCGCGCTGTTCGAAGAAGTCGACGGCCGCGAAGCAGTCCTCCAGGCGGCGCGTGTCGGCGAGGATCACCGCGCCGAGCGCCCCCTCGGAGAGCTCGTCCCACATGAACCAGAACCGCTCCTGCCCCGGCGTCCCGAACAGATACAGCACGTGTTCCGGATCGAGGGTGATGCGGCCGAAGTCCATCGCCACGGTTGTCTCCACCTTGTTCTCGACGCCGTCGAGACTGTCGGTCGCGGCACTGACCGTCGTGAGCAGCTCCTCCGTGCTGAGCGGCGCGATCTCGCTCACCGCGCCGACGAAGGTCGTCTTGCCGACTCCGAACCCTCCGGCCACGAGGATCTTCAGCGCGGTGGGGAACGGGTCAGAGCTGTCGTCGTAGTCCATCGAGCACTGCCTCCAGAAGAGACTGGTCAGTGGGGTTGTGGTCGAACACGGGAGGCTTCGTCGTCAGCGCCCCGCAGTCGACGAGGTCGGACAGCAGCACCTTGGTGACCGCTGCCGGCAGCTTCAGGTGTGCGGCGATCTCCGCGACCGAGATGGGGGCCCGGCACAGTTCGAGTGCCAGGGTGTGCTCGGGCCCGAGATAGCCGAGGGGGGTGGCGCCGGTGGCCATCACCTGCGACAGGAGGTCGAGCGCGGTGCTGGGCCGGGTCCGGCCGTTGCTGACCGTGTAAGGGCGCACCAGCCGACCGGCCGCGTCATCGAGCCAGGGCCCGTCGCCGGCCGCGGCCACGCTCAAGGCCTCATCGCCGAAGGTTCGGCCGCGGGCTGACGGGGTGCGGTCATCAGGTACGGCCGGACGCTCTTGACCAGCATCGCCATCTCGTAGCCGAGCACCGCCGCGTCGGCCTCACGCCCGGCGAGTACGGCGAGACAGGTGCCGGATCCGGCCGTGGAGACGAACAGCAGGGTCGAGTCGAGTTCGACGACGACCTGCCGTACGTCGCCGCCGTCGCCGAAGCGGATGCCCGCGCTGCGGCCCAGGGAGTAAAGGCCGGAGGCCAGCGCGGCCATGTGGTCGGCGCTGTCCGTGTCGAGGCCGTGGACCGACTTCACGAGTCCGTCGCAGGACAGGAGCACCGCGCTCGTGGTGTGCGGCACGCGCTGCACGAGGCCGCTCATCAGCCAGTCGAGATCGGATACATGGCCGGTCGGCGCATCGCTCGCCATGGGGGATCGACTCCTTGAGGTACGCAGGTCCGCGAGAGCGGTGGGTGTGGGGGTGGGGGTGGGGGTGGAGAGGCCACTGGTCATCCGGCCGGTGCGCTCCCGTCGTGCCGGGTGGTGAAGTCCTGTCCGGTCGCAGGCCCGGACGCGGCGTCGCGCGCCCCCTGCGCCTCGTGCGGCGCGGGCGCATGGGTCGTGTGCGCCTCGGCTATACGCGCCGCACCGACGGGCGCTCCGGGCGACCCGTCAGGCTGCGGCCCGCCCGCCGGAAGCACATCCATCGGCCGTACGCCCATGGGGGCGGCGTCCGCGGACGTCACGCCGTCGACTCGCGCAACCCCATCCATGGGCCGCTCATCCATATGCAGCCCTTCCACGTGCGAGGCAGTCCCGTGGGGTTGCTCCACGTGCGATCGCTCCATGTGCGAGGCATCCACGTGGAGTTGCTCCACGTGCGATCGCTCCCTATGGGAAGCGCCGAGAGCGTTCACGTGGGTGTGACCCATATGGGCCACACCCACGACCGGCGAATCCACCCGAACGACTTCCAGCGGCGGCAGCGTGGCCGAGCCGCCCAGGGGCCGAGCCTCCATGCCCGAGGGCTCCGCGCGCGCCGATTCCGCGTGGGCCGATTCCGCGTGGGCCGCCTCCGCGAGCCCGATCCCGCGCTGGAACGCCGCCATGAGGCCGGGGTCGTGAACCGCGACGTACTCCGTGTCCTGGCGGGGTGCGGGCCCGTCGCGCAACTGGGGTGCGATGTGTTCCTGGGCGCGCCGCGTGGGCAGTTGAGGCTTGCCCATGCCCATGGTGCCGCGGACCACACCGTCCCGTGCTGTGGGCGGCATCCCCTCGTTCTCCGTCACCGCGTGCCGGTCGTCGGGACGGATACCGGGCACGGCCTCGGCCGGATTGGGCCGCTCCACGCGGGTACCGCGCATGGGCAGCGGCGCCGGACCACCGCGCCCCGCAGTCATCGCGCCATGCGGCGCCCGGTCCCGCTGTGTCTGGCGAGGCATGGCGGAAACCGCACCGCTCCCGGGCGGCGCGGGCGACTGGGCCGCCTGCGTGGCCCCCGAGCTCGCCGACAGGCGCCGGCCCCCGGCCGTCTCATGGGG
Organism: Streptomyces sp. NPDC093544; assembly: GCF_040683495.1. NCBI lineage: Bacteria > Bacillati > Actinomycetota > Actinomycetes > Kitasatosporales > Streptomycetaceae > Streptomyces > Streptomyces sp. NPDC093544. The sequence continues at coordinate 167,129 of NZ_JBFBEA010000006.1, forward strand.
CTGCGCCCGCGTCACGTCTCCGGGGTCACCCTGCGCCGTTCCCAACAGGGCCTGCGGCACGACGAGTACGGCTTGGACACCGCCGTAGATATTGGTCTGCAGCCGTACGTGGATGCCGTGCCGTCGCGCGATCTGCGAAACCACGAACAACCCGATGCGGCCGTCCTGGAGCAGGCTGGCGACATTGACCTGGTCGGGGTCTGCGAGCAGGGCGTTCATCTTGTTCTGTTCGCCCAGCGGCATGCCGAGGCCCCGGTCCTCGACCTCGACGGCGAGTCCGGAGGTCACGAGGTTGACGCGCAGCAGCACTTGAGTGTGCGGGGCCGAGAACACCGTGGCGTTCTCGACGAGTTCGGCCAGCAGATGGATGACGTCGGCGACGGCGTGTCCGCGCAGGGTGCCGTCGATCGGAGGCACCAGTTTGACCCGCGAGTACTGCTCGACCTCGGCGATCGCGGACCGCAGCACCTCGGTCATGGAGACGGGGTTGCTCCACTGGCGGCGCGAGACGGCCCCGCCGAGCACGGCGAGGTTCTCGGCGTGCCGCCGGATGCGGGTGGCGAGGTGGTCGATGTGGAAAAGACCCTTGAGCAGATCCGGGTCCTCGATCTCGTTCTCGAGCTCGTCGAGGATCGAGATCTCGCGGTGCACGAGGGACTGAAGCCGCCGCGCCAGATTGACGAAGACCTCGACCTTCTGCTCGCTGCCCGCGTGGCTGGAGAGCTGCGCGGCCTGTACGACGGCCGTGATGGCACCGTCGTGGGCGCGGGAGAGGTCGGCGGCGAGCAGCTCGAAGTCGTCGGCGTCCGCGGGCGGCTGGCGATGCGCCTTGCGTGCGGGCGGACTCTCGCCCCGGCGCAGTCCCTCGACGAGGGCGTGCAGTTCCCCCTCGGTGCGGGCGCTGGTGCGGCGCAGGGCGCGTATCCGGTCCCGTACGGACATGGCGGCGCGGTCGGCGGCCACGGCGGCGATCACGATGCCCACGAGCGCCACGCCCAGCGCTCCCGCGAGCACGGCCCACAGCGTGAGGCCGGGCCGTGCGCCGGTGGAGCGGACGGTGAACAGCACGGCGGCGCACGCGCTGAGGGCCACCGCGGTCGGCGGCAGCACCGCCAGGCGCAGCAGTTGGGGCCGTAGGTGGGTCTCGGGCAGCGAGGGGGCTGTGTGGGCGACCGGCCGTCCGTGCCGTCCGCCCTCACGGCGGTCTGCGCGTGCGGCCGGTGCGCGAAGGTGAGACATCGGCGTCCTTGTACTGGTACGTCGGGGGTAGGGGACCGACAGGTCGGACATCCCCTGGGGCTCCCGCGGGTCTGCTCGACTCCGTCGTGCGTCATCGCGGTGCCGGTCGAGAAGAACCGAAAAACTCGACCCCTCGTCGCCCGACGGCAACTGACAGTAGTCGGCAACGCATCATGTGCGGTGGGCAGTTGACAAAGTCCCCCGGGCTGGGTCCCGCTCTGGTATGAGCCGTCGTACGACAGACCGATAACAGCCTCGGACACGCGTTCCCGTAGAGCATGGATTCGATCAGAGCTGGTCAGAAGCGGTCAGCGGCAAACGGCGAGGGCCGAGGAGCAATGTGCTCCTCGGCCCTCGCCGTCGATCGGAAACGCGGTCCTGGTGATCGGGAATTCAGCCCGCGGGCACCGTTTCCGGCTCCCCGGTGCCCTCCGCGGTCCCAGCGGCGGCGTCACCCGGTGTGTTGGCCGCGGTCTTCTCCGCGGTGGGCCATCCGCCCTCCGGCGCGACGGCCACGGCGCGCCACCAGGGCTCGGACGGGACGGTCTCGGCCGTCGGTTCGAAGGGCTCGCCGGGGCGGGGCAGCGCGACCCGTGCACCGACCGCGTCGGCGGCGGCGACGGTCCCCTCGCCGGGCTCCGCCCAGGGGTGGGCCGCCAGATTGAACGTCGCCCAGTGGATCGGCATCATGACGCCGCCGGGCCGGCCACCCTCAAGACCCTGCCGCCCGCCCTGAAGATCCAGATGGGCGCGCATGCCCTCCTCGGGCGTCATGTGGATGTCGGGCCAGAACTCGCTGTACGCGCCGATCTGGATCATCGTGGCGTCGAACGGTCCGTGCTCGGCGCCGATGTCCTTGAAGCCCTCGAAATAGCCGGTGTCACCGCTGTGGTAGATCCGGTGCTCATCACCGGCCACCGCCCAGGACGCCCAGAGCGTGTGCTGGGTGTTGCGCAGGCCCCGGCCGCAGAAGTGGCGGGCGGGGGTGGCGGTCAGGGAGATGCCGCCGATCTTCGTCGACTCGTTCCAGTCCAGCTCGCGCAGCCGGTCCGACGACACGCCCCAGTGCTCCAGGTGGGCGCCGACACCGAGCGGCACCGCGAACACGGTGTCCGTGCCGGCCAGGGCCTTGATCGTGGGCAGGTCGAGGTGGTCGTAGTGATCGTGCGAGATGACGACGACATCGACGGGTCCGAGCGCGGCCAGCGGCAGCGGTACTGGATGCAGCCTCTTGGGTCCGGCGAAGTCGAACGGGGAACATCGCTCGCCCCAGACCGGGTCGAAGAGCACACGGTGCCCGTCGATCTCGGCGAGCACGCTGGAGTGCCCCATCCAGGTGATCCGCAGCCCGCTCGGCGCGGGCTTGGCGAGGTCGGCGAGCGTCGTGGCGTGCACCGGCACCGTGCCGGCCGGGGCGCGCTGGACGCGCTCTTCTTTACGGAAGTAGGCCTTCGCGGCCTCGCGCATGGCGCCGTCGGGCCGCGGGGTACCCGCCGGGTTCTTGAAGACACCGTCCGCGAAGTTGGGCGATCTGCGGATGCGCGCCAGACGCTCACCACTCGGATCCGCGCCGAAGGCGGCGGGCCGCAGCGCGCGGAGCCCGGAGCTCAGGGGACGGAAACCGGTCACAGTACCTCCAGGTGGAGTCAGTCAGGCTTTCATTATCGTCGCCGCCCCTGACAGCGCCGGGGCAGCCCCGTCACAACGTGATGTCCGTGACCGTACGGCCTGTATCTCCTCAACCCCGCGGAGCGCCCGCTTCTTCCTCGCCTTGGGGGTGGGCGCGTGCCCGTTTCCATGACCAGGAACTCGATTACTGACTGGCTGTTCAGTACGCGTACTGTGACCATCCGGCCCCGCCCATCCGGCCGCCTTTGAAGACACCATGTACCGAGGGCTCCGACACCCCCACGGCGGTGGGCCTCGCGCCGGCCGGCCACCTGATCGCCGTATCCCGAGGAGACCCCGTGACCGCTCCCCTGATGACGCTCACCTGGACCGACCACGTCACCGGCCATCAGGGCTTCCTCGTGGTCGACCGGCTCGTACGGGGTGTCGCCAGCGGCGGACTGCGGATGCGCAAGGGCTGCACGCTCGACGAGGTCGCCGGACTCGCCCGCGGCATGACCATGAAAGAAGCCCTGCACTACCACCCCGAGGGCCGCTACATCCCGCTCGGCGGCGCCAAGGGCGGCATCGACTGCGATCCCCAGGACCCGGCGGCGTACGAACTTCTGGTGCGCTACCTGCGGGCCATGCGCCCGTACATCGAGAGCTTCTGGACCACGGGCGAGGACCTCGGCCTCACCCAGGACCTGGTCGACCGGGCCGTCGTGGAGGCGGGCCTCGTCTCCTCCATCCAGGCCGTGTACCCGCTGCTCGACGACGAGGTGACGGCGAGACGGCGGCTCGCGGACGCGTTCGCTGTCGAGGTGGACGGGATCGGGCTCGATGAGCTCGTCGGCGGCTGCGGTGTCGCCGAGTCGGTGCTCGCGGCCCTGGACCGCGCCGGGATGCCGTACGCGGGGACGCGCGTCGCCGTGCAGGGCCTTGGCACCATGGGCGGGGCCACGGCACGCTTCCTCACGCGCGCGGGACTCACGGTAGTGGCAGTCGCCGACATCAAGGGCACGATCGGCAACCCAGACGGCCTCGACGTCGACGCGCTGCTCGCGGCACGGGACGTGTACGGGACGGTGGACCGCTCGGCGCTGCGCCCGGCCGACCGTGAACTGCCGGGCGACGCCTGGTTGTCGGCCGAGGCGGAGGTACTGGTGCCCGCCGCGGTCTCGTACGCGATCGACACCGTGAACCAGCAGTTGATCGGCGCCCGCTGGATCGTCGAGGCGGCCAACATGCCCGTTCTGGCCGAGGCGGAGGAACTGCTCGCCGCTCGCGGCGTCACCGTCCTGCCGGACGTCGTGGTCAACTCCGGCACGAACGCCTGGTGGTGGTGGACGCTGTTCGGCGACATCGGCGCGGACGAGGACGAGGCGTTCAGGTACATACGGCGCTCCATGCGCGCCCTCATCGACCAGATGCTGGCCCGCGCCGAGGCCGACGGGACCACTCCGCGGGCGGCCGCGCACGCCATCGTCGCCGACCGGCTGCCGGTGATCGCCGAGCGGTTCGGCTGGTACGGATGACCGCGTCGGGGCACCGGTATCGCCTGCTCGACCCCGGCGACCCGACGCCAACACCCCCTCTGGCGAGGGATTAGGGTTGCCGCGTGGCAAGAGTGCGGTTGAACGTGGCGGAGCGGCGTGAGGAGTTGCTGCGCGCCGCCGTCGAGCAGATCGAGGCGCGGGGTGTGGCGGCGGTGCGGATCGCCGATGTGGCATCGGCGCTCGGGGTGAGCAACGCGCTGGTGCTGTATCACTTCTCGACCAAGGAGAAGCTGCTCGCGGAGGCGTTCACCTACGCCGCCGAGGACGACCTCGCCCATCTGCGCAAGCTGCTCGGCCGTCGTACCTCGGCCCTGCGCCGGCTGCGGGCGGCGGTGCGCTGGTACGCGCCGACCGGACAGGCCAAGGGGTGGCGGCTGTGGATCGAGGGCTGGGCGGCGGCACTGCGCGAGCCAGCGCTCAGGGAGGTCACGTGCTACCTCGACAAGCAGTGGAAGGCCGCGATCATCGAGGTGATCGCGGAGGGAGTGGCCGCGGGTGAGTTCCGCTGCCCGGACCCCACCGGCACGGCCCTTCGGCTGACAGCGCTGCTCGACGGGCTCGCCGTGCAGATGACCGTGTACGAGGGTCCGGTGTCGCGGGCTCGGACCCATGAGTGGGTGGACGAGGCACTCGCGCGCGAACTCGGCCTTGAGCGGGAGGCCTTGACGGCGACGGTGCGCTGAGAGGCGTACCTCTTCCGTCGGACACTCCGAACCACCGCCGGTGCCACGGCCCGCTCCACCTCGTACGTCTGGCAAAGCTCGTACGCCTCAGGAAGCTCGTACGCCCGCTGGCTCTCCTGGAAGACGACGAGGGGTGGTGCGCGGCGTCGAAGTTCCAACGCCGCGCACCACCCCTCGCCCGTCCTGCGCCACGCTGCTGTGCAGCCCGGCATCACAGCCCGGCTCAGGCCACCGCGTCGATCCATGTCCTGATGTCGTCCGGCGAGAGCGTCCCCTTGGCCGCCACATGGTCCCCGGAGGACTCGCCACGCAACCGCCGCCCGATCCACGGGACCAGGTACTCGCGCGCCCAGTGGATGTTGTCGCGCCGGACCTCGAGCGTGCCGCGCGGCGGGAGCGGCGGCCACGGCTGGTCCGGGTCGGCCGGTACTTCGAGGCCGAGGACCTGGCCGGCCCGGAGCGCGACGCGGGTGTGGCCCTCGGGTGACAGGTGGAGGCGGTCGCCGTCCCAGGCGCGGCGGTCCTGAATCGTCTTCAGGGACCACAGGTCCAGGACGGGGCAGCCGTACCGGTCGGCGATGGCCCGTAGATGCCCGTTGTACGTGGCGATCTTGCCGCGCATGTGTTTCAGCACGGGCACGCCACGGGTGTCGAAGCCGGTCGTCACCAGGACGGTGCCGACGGCGGAGGTGATGTCGGCGATCGCGCGCTCGAAGCGCTCCGCGACTTCGTCGGGGTCGACGCCGGGCCGGATGATGTCGTTGCCGCCCGCGCAGAAGGAGACCAGGTCCGGCGCGAGCTCCTTCGCCCGCGAGAGCTGGTGTTCGATGATCTGGTCGAGCAGTTTCCCGCGGACGGCGAGGTTGGTGTAGGTGAAGTCGCCCTCGGGCCGCCGGTCGGCGAGCAGTACCGCGAACCGGTCCGCCCAACCGACAAAGGCCCCGTCAGGCCCGGGGTCGCCGACGCCTTCGGTGAAGCTGTCCCCCACCGCTACGTACGACCCGATCACTGATCTGTTGCCACTCTTCGAATCGTCTGCCACATCGGCCCATGATTCACCTTCGAGTGTGAGCTACGCGACCGTAAGAAGGGGTTGACGGAGGGTGAGATAAGCCACTCATAAAGTCTGGGTCAAGCTCGGAATAAGGGCCCCGCGGGGGTAGTTGAACAGCCGCCAGGTCTGGAACTCCCTGCGCGAGAACGCGGCACGCTGATCACGAAACGCTGAAGGCCGGACCCCGGGGATCGTGGGGTCCGGCCTTCAGTGGCAAGGGAGAGGCGTCAGCCGACGGTGACACCGTGCGAGCGCAGGTACGCGACCGGGTCCACGTCCGAGCCGTAGTCCGGCGTGGTGCGGATCTCGAAGTGCAGGTGCGGTCCGGTGACGTTGCCGGTCGCCCCGGAGAGGCCGATCTGCTGCCCCTCGGTCACGGTCTGGCCCGCCGAGACGGAGAGGGAGGAGAGGTGGGCGTACTGCGAGTACTGGCCGTCGGCGTGCTGGATGACGACCTGGTTGCCGTACGCGCCGCCCCAGCCCGCCGAGACGACGGTGCCCGCGGCGACGGACTTGACGGTGGTGCCGGTCGGGACCACGAAGTCCACGCCCGTGTGGTAGCCGCTGGACCACATGCTGCCGGCGACCTTGTAGCCGGTGCCGATGGTGGCGCCCTCGACCGGCAACGTGTAGCCGGAACTGCTGCTGGAGTCCGCGGTGTCGTCGGCCTTGGCCGTGGGCTCGGCCGCCGTCTTGACGGACGACTCGGATGCCTTCGACGACTTCGACGCCTCGCTGGACGACTTGGCCGTGTCGCTCGACGTGGTGGCCTTCTTGCCGATCGACAGCTTCAGACCCGGGTGGATCAGAGCGGGGTCCTCGCCGACGGCCTTGCGGTTGTCCGAGTACAGCTTCTTCCAGCCGCCGCTGACGCTCTGGTCGTCGGCGATCTTCGAGAGGGAGTCTCCGGCCTTTACCGAGTAGGTCTTCGTTGCAGTCTTCGTCGCGATCTTCTCAGCCGCGGCGGGAGCGGAAGTGGCGGCCTTCCCAGAAGCCGTCGTGGCAGCCGTGGCAGCCTTTTCCGAAGCCGAGGAAACCGTGGAAGCCGAGGTCGCGGCATGGGCCCCGGTGGCCCCTATGAGCGGCAGCGCGAGCGCGGCGCCACCCGTTCCGGCCACGGCGATCGAGCGCGTGAAACGCTGGGACTTGGGACGGCGGTGCTTACCCTTCGCGGGCATGACGAATTCCTCTCCGGCGCCTGCGAGGTGAGCTGTCGGGTGCGGGCTGGAGATGCCCGGCCGCGCGGCAGCGCGGCTATACCCCTAGCCGTTCCGGAGACCGGAACAGGCGTGGAACCTGTGGGTCCCCCGCTCCTGCCACATACGGGTGAGTGTGCGGATTCCGGGCGGCGGCAGGATTGGGCGTCCGTCCGGATTGAGGGCGAAGGTAAGCGAAATGAGACCGCGTCGACAACCATGTGGGTTTTCTGTGCAGGCCCCGCCCTTGATCCATTTTCGGAATTACCGTCACCCTCTGTGGACAAAACACCTCTCGGGCCTGTCAAATCACCAGGGAATTCCGGCGGGTTGACAAAAAGACGTCGCAACACATCGTCACGAATATGACGCTGCTCACGCACGTCGGCCCAGGATGCCTTATTCCAGGGCCAGTTGGAATGAAGCAGTTAATTCGGACAGAACAGCTATATGCGACACGGTCGGATAACTGTCACATCGAGACCCCTGTCCGGCCCTCGTCCGGCCCTCGACGGGATACTCCTCGCGGCCGTTGAAGTCATCGCAGATGTGATCAGGCGCGACCGGCTACCAATATCATCGCGCGCCCGGCGCCCCGGAGGCACAGCTCCGCACCTGGGAAGACACCGCCTGTGGACAACTTATTGCCCCAGGAACCCATGTCGTATCGTCGAGAGCGCAACGTCCGTCGGCGGGCGACGCCGAGCAGCGCCGACGGCTGACTGGGAGGAGCCCCCGTGACACAGCAGGTCCCGTCGACCGAACCCGAGCTGACCGCTGTGCGCAACTTCCGGGACGTGGGCGGCCTGCCCACCGTGGACGGCCGCCGGGTGAAGTACGGGGTGCTGTTCCGCAGCGGACATCTCGCGCACGCCACGGAGGACGACTCGGCGTTCCTCACCTCCCTCGGCCTGCACACGATCTTCGACTTCCGCAACGCGGCGGACCAGAAGCTGGAGGGTCCGGACGTCGAGCTGCCGGGCGTGCGGAACGTGAATCTCCCGCTGACCGACCCGGCTGACGGATCCGAGTTCTGGAAGATGGTCCGCGACGGCGATCTTGAGCAGCTGCGCGCGCTCCTCGCGGACGGCAAGGCGGCGAACCGGATGATCAGGTCCTACCGCGCCATCATCAAGGAGCGCACCGCCGAGCATTCCCAGGTGCTGCGCTCGCTGGCCGAGGACAGCGTGCCCGCGCTGATGCACTGCGCCGCGGGCAAGGACCGCGCCGGCCTCTCCATAGCCGTGACACTCCTCGCCCTCGGCGTCGAGCGCGAGGCCATCGTGGCCGACTACCTGGAGTCGAACGCGACGCACCGTCGCTACAAGGTCCACCGCAGCAGTTCCTCCGCATCGGCCTACTCGTCGGAGGTCATGGAGCTGCTCAGCCCGCTGTTCGACGCGCGCGCCGAGTACCTGACCGCGGCCTTCGAGACGATCGAGGAGACCTGGGGCAGCGTCGACGCCTACCTGGAGCAGGGGCTGGGGATCACCCCTGAGCTGCGGGACCGGCTGCGCGAGCGGCTCCTCGACTGACGCAGGTCTCCCGGTCCCGGCTGACGTGCGCCTACTGGTTCTGCGCGCCCAGCGTGAACAGCAGGTAGACGAAGCCCGCGAAGAGGTGGCCGACGGCGACGTAGATGATCAGCCGCACCCATAGCGCGCGGGGGAGCTTGTCGTCCATGTCGCGGCGCGGGCCGGATCCGGTGGGTTCGATCATGGCGTCTCTCCTGGGGTCGCGTGCTCCGTCACCGGGCCGAGGCACAGCGCGGTGGTGGGGCTCTGCAGCAGGGTGTGTACGAAGAGGAGCTCGGCGCCGTCCCGGTCGGCGGCGGCGATGCGGTGCGGGGTGAGCGAGTCGAAGTGCGCGCCGTCCCCCGGGGCAAGCACATGCGCGCTGTCACCGAGGCGCAGCCGCAGTCGCCCCCTCAGGACGTGGAGCCACTCCTCACCGGGGTGGACACGCACGATGTCGCCCTGCGAGCCGTACGGGACGTGCACGCGCAGGGCCTGCATCCCGCGGCCCGAGCCGCCGGCCTGCCAGTAGGTCCAGCCGCCCGCCGCGGTCGGCTCCATGTCGCCGGCGCGCACCACGGCGTCACGCTCGGGGACCGTCTCGCCGAGCAGCTCGGAGACCGTCGTACCGTAGATACGCGCGAGTGCGAGCAGCATCGGCAGCGAGGGCTGGCGCTGCCCGGTCTCCAGGCGCGAGAGGTGGGCGGGCGACAGCCCGGCGGCACGAGCCGCGGCCTCCAGGGTCAGGGAGGCATGGCGGCGCAGCCCACGCAGCTGGGGTGCGACGACGTGCAGCTCGTCAGCGGTCCCCTGCGGGGGAGGGGAAGGGTCCATGCCCTCGGCGGTGCTCATGCCTCCATTGAGCCCGAGCCTTACCTCTGAGGCAAATTTCTTGCCTCAGAGGCAAACACCCGACGGTTCGGCATTGCCCGCACTCCCAGCAGTTCAGTTCACCACTGCCCGCACTCTCAGCGGTTCGCCACCGCCTGCTTCACCAGGGTCTTGCCGAAGTCCCACATCAGCCCGCCCCCGCCGTGCGCGTCGTCCATCACGGCAGTGAAGGCATCCACGAAGCGGTCCACGTCCCGGTCGTCGATGACCAACGGCGGGATCAGTTTGATCACCTCCAGGTGATCGCCGGAGACCTGGGTGAGGATGCGGTGCCGCTGTAGCAGCGGCACGACCACCATCTGCGCGAACAACCCCTTGCGTGCGGCTTGCAGCATCGTCCAACGGCTGCGCAGCTTCAGCGACTTGGGCCGCCCGAACTCGATGCCGATCATCAGCCCCCGGCCACGTACGTCACTCAGCAGCTCGTACTTGTCCACGAGCGCCGCGAGCCGGGACTTCAACTGCTCCCCCGTGGCACGGGCGTTGGCCACGATCTGCTCGTTCTCCATGACCGAGAGCACGGCAAGGCCCGCCGCCATGGCCTGCGCGTTCGACCCGAAGCTCGCCGAGTGCACCAGGACCCGGTCGATCGACGAGTAGACCTTCTTGAAGATCCAGTCCTTGCCCAGCGTGGCGCCGACCGGCACATAGCCGCCCGACAACGCCTTGGCCACACACACCAGGTCCGGCTCCACACCCTCCTCGTGCTGATAGGCGTAGAAGTCCCCGGTCCGCCCCAGCCCGGTCTGCACCTCGTCGACGATGAGCAGCGCCTTGTGCTTGTGCAGCAACTCCTGGGCTGCGCGCAGATATCCGGGCGGTGTCTCGTGAACCCCCTTGCCCTGGATGGGTTCGACGATGAGCGCGGCAACGTCGCCCTTCTTCAACTCCGCTGCCAGGGCGTCGAGATCACCGAGCGGGACGGCCGTGTCGGGGAGCAGGGGCGCGAAGCCGTCGCGGAAACCGTCCTCGCCGTTCACGGACAGCGACCCGGTGGTCAACCCGTGGAAGGCGTGCGGGCAGTACAGGATCCGCGGTTTCCCGGTCGCGTATCTGGCGAACTTCAGCGCGGTCTCGACAGCTTCCGTACCGCTGTTGCCGAAGAACACCCGGTCCAGATGCGGACTGTGGACGAGCAGCCGCTCCGCGAGCAGCCCGGGCAGCGGCTGGCAGTCGAAGCGGGTGAGGTCGGCGAGCGAGGCGTCGAGGACGTCGTGCAGCGCCTGGCGGACCACGGGGTGGTGGCGGCCCAGGCCCATCACCCCGAACCCGGCGAGCATGTCCAGGTAGTCCGCCCCGTCCGCGTCCCAGAAGTGCGCGCCCTCGGCCCGCTCGTACACCTTGTCGAAGCCGATGGTGTGCAGCATGCGCGGGAGCTGGTGGTTCAGGTACTTGGCGTGCAGCTCGTAGCGCTCGGCTCCGCGTTCGGCGAGCAGCGCACCGAGGTCGAACTCCTGCGCCCCGGATGGGGACTTCAGGGAAGACGACTTCCCGGAGGAGGAGGTCTCCTCAGAAGACGACTTCCCTGAAGCTGAAGGGATGGTCATTCCTGTTTCTCCTTGGACAGCTCGTCCTTGACTGCCAGACCGGCGCTGATCCGCCCGGCGATCTCGACCGGCGTGAGACCTATGTCGGCCAGCACCTCAGCACGCTTGGCGTGCGCGAGGAACTGCTCCGGAATGCCGAACCGCCGTACGGGTACGTCGACTTCAGCGTCCCCGAATGCCAGCGCGACCGCCGAGCCGACCCCGGCCGCCCGGCTGTTGTCCTCGACGACGGCCACCATGCGGTGCTCGGCGGCAAGCCCGGGCAGCGAGGGATCGACCGGCTTGACCCAGCGCGGGTCGACGACGGTGCACCCGATACCGCGGGCTTCGAGCAGCTCGGCGGTCTGGAGGCAGACCGGCGCCATGACGCCGACGGCCACCAGGAGCACCGACGGCCGGTCCCCCCGGTGCAGGACATCCATCCCGCCGACATGGTCGACGGCCGGGATGGCCGGCCCCACCGACTCCTTCGGGAACCGGATCAGCGTCGGCGCGTCGTCGACGGCGACCGCCTCCCGCAGCTGCGCCCGCAGTTGGTCGGCGTCGCGCGGCGCGGCGATCCTGAGCCCCGGCACGACCTGGAGGATCGACATGTCCCACATGCCGTTGTGCGAGGCACCGTCCACGCCCGTGACTCCGGCCCGGTCCAGGACGAAGGTGACACCGCACCGGTGTAGTGCCACATCCATCAGGAGCTGGTCGAAGGCGCGGTTGAGGAAGGTGGCGTAGACGGCGACGACGGGATGCAGTCCGCCGGTTGCGAGCCCGGCCGCGGACACCGCGGCGTGCTGCTCGGCGATGCCGACGTCCCACACCCGGTCGGGGAACTTCTCGGCGAACTTGCCGAGCCCCACCGGATGCAGCATGGCCGCCGTGATCGCCACGACGTCCTCGCGCTCCGCCCCGATGCTGACGATCTCGTCGCCGAACACCGAGGTCCAGGAAGGTCCGTTGGAGGGCGCGAGGGGCTCGCAGGTGAGCGGGTCCATCACACCGACCGTGTGGAAGTGGTCCTCCTCGTGCGCGAGCGCGGGCTCGTATCCGCGCCCCTTCTCCGTCAGACAGTGGATCAGCACAGGACCGTGGAAACGTTTCGCACGTCGCAGCGCGGACTCCACGGCCCCCACGTCATGCCCGTCGATCGGCCCGACGTACTTGAGCCCCAGGTCCTCGAACATTCCCTGCGGCGCGAAGGCGTCCTTGAACCCCTTCTTCGCTCCGTGCAGCGACTCGTAGACGGTGTTCCCGATGACAGGCGTGCGTTGGAGTACGTCCTTGCCCCAGGCGAGGATCTGCTCGTAGCTGTCCGTCGTACGCAGGGTCGCCAGGTGATTGGCGAGACCGCCGATGGTCGGCGAGTACGAGCGCTCGTTGTCGTTGACGACGATGATCAGCGGCCGGTCCTTCGCCGCGGCGATGTTGTTCAGCGCCTCCCACGCCATGCCCCCGGTGAGCGCGCCGTCGCCGATGACCGCGACGACGTGCCTCTTCTCGCCCTGCACCTGACGGGCCTTGGCCAGCCCGTCCGCCCAGCCGAGCACCGTGGAGGCGTGACTGTTCTCGATGATGTCGTGCTCGGACTCCTCACGCGACGGGTAGCCGGACAGGCCGCCCTTGCCGCGCAGCTTGGAGAAGTCCTGACGCCCCGTCAGCAGCTTGTGTACGTAGCTCTGATGGCCGGTGTCCCACAGGATGCGGTCGACGGGCGACTCGAAGGCCCGGTGGAGCGCGATGGAGAGTTCCACCACCCCCAGATTGGGCCCGAGGTGACCGCCGGTCCTCGCGACCGCGTGCACCAGGAACTCCCGGATCTCATCGGCCAGTTCACCGACCTCCGCCTCGGACAGCGCCTTCAGGTCGCGTGGTCCCCGGATGCTCTCCAGAATCGTCACGCTCGGGCCCCCTCTCGGTCCGTGCTGATCAACTCACGGTGACGGCCGGTTCGCCGGACGCGACGCCGTCGTTCTCCATCTGCTCGGCGATCTTCATCGCCTCTTCGATGAGGGTCTCCACGATCTTCGACTCGGGCACGGTCTTGACGACCTCACCCTTGACGAAGATCTGCCCCTTGCCGTTGCCGGAAGCGACCCCCAGGTCCGCCTCCCGCGCCTCACCGGGGCCGTTGACGACGCAGCCCATGACCGCGACGCGCAACGGGACCTCCATCCCCTCCAGGCCGGCCGTGACCTCGTCGGCCAGCTTGTACACGTCGACCTGGGCGCGCCCGCAGGACGGGCACGAGACGATCTCCAGGCGCCGCTCCCGCAGCCCGAGCGACTCCAGGATCTGCATGCCGACCTTGCACTCCTCGGCGGGCGGCGCGCTCAGGGACACCCGGATGGTGTCCCCGATGCCCTCGCTGAGCAACGCCCCGAAGGCGACAGCCGACTTGATGGTCCCCTGGAACGCCGGTCCCGCCTCCGTCACACCGAGATGCAGCGGGTAGTCGCACTGGGCCGCCAGCTGCCGGTACGCGTTGACCATGACCACGGGGTCGTTGTGCTTCACCGAGATCTTGATGTCCCGGAACCCGTGCTCCTCGAAGAGCGACGCCTCCCACAGAGCCGACTCGACGAGCGCCTCGGGCGTCGCCTTGCCGTACTTCTTCAGCAGCCGCTGGTCGAGCGACCCGGCGTTGACCCCGATCCGGATCGGAGTTCCCGCGGCGGAGGCCGCCCGCGCGATCTCCCGCACCTTGTCATCGAACTGCTTGATGTTGCCCGGATTCACGCGGACCGCCGCGCAGCCGGCGTCGATGGCCGCGAACACGTACTTCGGCTGGAAGTGGATGTCCGCGATCACCGGGATCTGCGATTTCTTGGCGATGGTCGCGAGGGCGTCCGCGTCGTCCTGTGTGGGACAGGCGACGCGGACGATCTGGCAGCCGGACGCGGTGAGTTCCGCGATCTGCTGCAAGGTGGCACCGATGTCCGACGTACGCGTCGTCGTCATCGACTGCACCGACACCGGCGCTCCGCCCCCGACCGCCACCGGTCCGACCTGGATCTGCCGCGAGACACGGCGCTCCGCGATCGGTCGGACCGGCACCTCGGGGAGGCCCAAGGAAATGGCGGTCATGACGTCACACGCGGCTTTCCATGAAGGTCTCGCGTGAGGCGCGGATGGACTCCTTGAGGGAGCTCATGGTGGCGAGGACGGCCGTCGGCTCGTAGCCGCAGTGCGCCATGCAGTTGGCACACCGGTCGTCCTTGCCGCGGCCGTAGGAGTCCCAGTCGGTCTCCTCCAGGAGTTGCTTGTACGTCTGTACGTACCCGTCGCTCATCAGATAGCAGGGTTTCTGCCAGCCGAAGAGCGAGTAGCTCGGGATCGCCCAGGCCGTGCACGGGAAGTCGACCTTGCCTTCCAGGAAGTCGAGGAAGAGCGGGCTGTGGTTGAGGCGCCAGCGGCGCCGGTTGCCGCCCGCGAAGGCCTTCTTGAAGAGCTCCCGGGTCTGCTGGACGCCGAGGAAGTGCTCCTGGTCGGGAGCCTTCTCGTAGGCGTAGGCGGGCGAGAGCATCATCTCGTCGACCTTCAGGTCGTCGTTGAGGAAGTTGAGGACCTCGATGATGGTCTGCGGGGTGTCGGTGTTGAAGAACGTCGAGTTGGTGGTGACCCGGAAGCCGCGGCGCTTGGCCTCCTTGATGGCTTCGACCGCCTCGTCGAAGACGCCTTCCTTGGCGACGGACTCGTCGTGCCGCTCGCGCAGCCCGTCGATGTGCACGGCCCACGCGAAGTACGGCGAGGGCTTGAACTTGTCCATCTTCTTGCGCAGCAGCATCGCGTTGGTGCACAGGAAGACGAACTTCTTCTTGGCCACCAACTGCCGCACGATCTCGTCGATCTGAGGGTGCATCAGCGGTTCGCCGCCGGCGATGGACACCATCGGCGCGCCCGACTCGAGCACCGCGCCCACGGCCTGGGCCACGGGCATCCGCTGCTTCAGCACCCCGGCGGGGTGCTGGATCTTCCCGCAGCCCTCGCACGCGAGGTTGCAGGCGAAGAGGGGTTCCAGCTCGACGATCAGCGCGAACTTGTCCCGCTTCCTGAGCTTCTGTTCAAACAGGTATGCAGCGACCTTCATGGACTGCCGAAGTGGCATGGCCATCTGGCTCACCTCCGAGGGAGCAGCAAAGAACGGTGCCATTCATAAAAAGCGGGAAGGACGGCACGAAGAACACGGAAAGCTGATATTCCACCGCGCACCGTACCGATACGGACGAGTTCATGTTCTGGAGCGTCCACGACCACCCGTACGGCCGCAACCGGGCGCACGCCCGTGCGCACGGCGCTCTGGAGCGTGGACGCCGATTCCATGTCGACCGCGATCGCGCCGGTTGCGAGCAGATCCGACCGTTCGTGACCGCGGACGACGTGATCGGAGCCCATGAGCGGCCCCGTGTGGACGGTGCGCCCAGGCACGGCACGCACCAGTTCCTTGACCAGCAATTCGGTACCCACGCACGGCGTGCTGCCGTGCGCGTCCCGTGTTTCCTCGGCGACGACCAGGTCCCCGGGGTGCATGCCCGGGGCGAGCCCCGCGCAGAACCCCGTGGCCAGGACGGCCGCCTCGCTCAGTGCCGGGTCCGCGAGGATCCGGGTGACCGCCCGTTCGGCGGCCTTGGGCCCCATGCCCGTACGCAGCACGGTGACGGGCCCGTCGGCGCCGCCACGGTCGCCGCTGCGCAGCGCGAGGTGCTCGATGCCGAGCGCGCAGGCGATGAGCAGCGGGGCCGGTTCGGGCTTCGTACCCATCAGCCCCCCTTGGCCACGGCGAAGGGCTCGCCGTGGACGTACCGGCCGAGTGCGGTGAGTGGAAAGACCTGGCGGTAGAGGTTGTAGTTGATCGAGAAGTCCCACGGGAACCCGGTGCCGGTGAAGTACGGCTCGTCCCAGGAGCCGTCCGCCAGCTGGGTCTCCGCGAGCCAGGCGACGCCGCGCTCGGCGGCTTTGGAGTCGCGCTCCCCCGCCGCGAGCAGTGCGAGCAGCGCCCACCCGGTCTGTGAGGCCGTCGAGGCGCCGCGGCCGCTCCACTCGGGGACGTCGTGGTAGGAGCGAAGATCCTCGCCCCAGCCCCCGTCGTCGTTCTGTACGGTCTCCAGCCAGGCCACGGCCCGGCGGATCGCCGGGTGTGAACCGGGCAGTCCGGCGGCGACCAGCGCGGGCACCACCGACCCTGTTCCGTACACGTAGTTGACGCCCCAGCGCCCGAACCAGGAGCCGTTCGCCTCCTGTTCGGCGAGCAGCCACTCGATGCCCCGGCGGGTGCGCGGATCGTGCGAGAGCCCCTCGAAGGCGAGCATCTCGACGACATGCGCGGTGACGTCGGCGGACGGCGGGTCGATGACCTCGCCGAAGTCGCAGAACGGCAGCCGGTTGGGGAAGGCGCTGGTGTTGTCGACGTCGAAGGCGCCCCAGGCACCGTTCTTGGACTGCATACCGAGATTCCAGCGCACTCCGCGCCCGATGGCGTTCTCGAGGCGCTCCGGGTCGTGGTGCTTGACCCGGCGCAGTGCGAGGACCACCTCGGCGGTGTCGTCGATGTCGGGGTAGTTGTCGTTGTGGAACTCGAACGCCCAGCCGCCCGGCGGCAGATGGGGCCGCTTGACCGACCAGTCGCCGGGCCGGACGATCTCCTCCCCCAGCATCCAGTCCGCGGCCTTCACCAGCTGCGGATGGTCGGCGGGGACACCCGCGTCGGCGAGGGCGATCGTGGCCAGACAGGTGTCCCACACCGGCGACTGGCAGGCCTCGATCATCCGGGACCCGTCCTCCCGCCAGATGGCGAAACGGTCCAGCGACTCCAACCCGGCACGAATCAGCGGGTGTTCGAGGTCGTAGCCGAGCAGATGGAGTGCGATGACCGAGTACACGGCGGGCGGCTGGATTCCTCCCCAGCAGCCGTCGTTCTCCTGTCGCTCGATGATCCAGCGCCCCGCCGTGTTCATCGCCGCTCTGCGCAGCCGCCGCGGCGCGACCTTGCGGTACTGGTGCAGAGCCTTGTCGAGGCGCTCGAACACGCCGTCCCAACTCGCCACCGGTGCAAGGGGCTTGACCGGGTTGGGATTGCGGGCGTCGGTGTGCAGCTCGTCGAGCGGGAACGGCGCGGGCCGCACCGGACGCGTCGCCGAGACGATGGTGAGCGGCACGATCGTCTGCCGCGCCCAGCACCCGAAGTCGTAGATGTTGAGCGGCATCCACTTCGGGAAGTAGATGAGCTCCGGCGGGAGTTCGGGCAGGTCGTCCCACTTCCACCAGCCGAACAGGGCGAGCCAGATCCGGGTGAAGACACGGGCCGAGGCGATACCGCCCCGCTCGCGGATCCACGCGGACGCCTTCGCCATGTGCGGCTCGTCCGGGGCGTCCCCGGCCAGCCGCAGGGCGACGTACGCCTCGATGGTGGTGGAGAGTTCACCCGGTCCGCCGTAGAACGTGGCCCAGGTGCCGTCGTCGCGCTGCTCGCCGCGGATGAAGAGTCCGGCGGCGCGGGTGGTCGTCTCGTCGCGGATGCCCAGGAACTGCCGCAGGAGCAGGTCTTCGGCGTCCATCGTGACGTTCGTCTCGAGGTCGCCCTTCCACCAGCCCTCGGCGTCCTGCCGCGAGAGCAGGAAGTCGGTGGCGCGCTCTATCGCGCGCGTGGCGGCGTCTCGGGTCTCGACTGTCCCGGCCGCCCCGGGAGTTGTCGTTTCTGCGGTTTCGCGGGCCGAGGCAGTGCGGGGCGGCATGGCCCCGGTACTTCCGTCGGTCGTCGCTGTCATGGCTTCCCCTTCGTGCAGTGGCATGTCTCTGCTGTGGGTCCGCCGTCGGCCGGTGCGCGTTCTCCCGCGGCACCGGCCGGCGACTACGCGAGGTTTATTCGACCGATACTGATCATCTCTTCCGTACGACGACGAAGTCGGCGAGCTCCACGAACTGGGCCCGCACCTGTTCCGGCATATGGATCGTGTCGAGGGCCTCGACGGCGATCGTGTGCTGGCGACGCGCCTCCTGGGCGGTCCAGTCGCGGCCGCCGGCCTCCTCGATGAGCGCGGCGCGCACGGCGAACTCCTCCTCGGAGAAGTTCTCGAAGTCACTGGACTTGGCGTCGGCGGCGAGCAGTTCGCCGAGGCGCTCGGAGGCGGGCCCGCCCGCGGCGAGCGCGGCCACCACCGGCAGCGACTTCTTGCGCTGGCGCAGATCGCTCCAGGTCTGCTTTCCGGTGGCTTCCGGGTCGCCCCAGATGCCGAGGAGGTCGTCGACGGCCTGGAAGGCGAGGCCGAGGTGGTAGCCGTACTTCTCCAGGGTGTCGGCCATGTGGTCGTCCGCGCCGCCGAGCACCGCGCCGATGGAGCAGGCGCAGGCGAGCAGGGCGCCCGTCTTGTTGCCCTCCATCTCCAGGCACTCCTCGACGGTGACCCGCTCGCGGTGCTCGTAGGAGATGTCCTGGGCCTGGCCGTCGATGAGGGCGCGGGTGGCTGCGGTCAGGCGCCGGGTGGCGCGGCCCGCCTCGACCGTCCCGATCTCCAGCAGGAGCTCGTTGGCCAGTGCGAACAGGGCGTCGCCGACGAGGATCGCCTGGGCGGGCCCGTGCACCTTCCAGACGGTGTCGCGGTGGCGGCGCTGTTCGTCGCCGTCCATCAGGTCGTCGTGCAACAGCGAGAAGTTGTGCACCAGTTCGACGGAGACCGCGCCCGGCACTCCCACCTCGGGAGCGGCACCGGCGGCCTGCGCGGACAGGACGGCGAGCGCGGGGCGTACGGCCTTGCCGCCGTCGCCGTCCGCGGGGTTTCCCTCGGCGTCGATCCAGCCGAAGTGGTAGGCGGCGACAGTGTCCATGGGAGGCGCCAGGCGGTCGACGGCCGCTCGCAGCACCGGTGTGGCCAGGGTCCGGCCGCGCTCCAGGAGCGCGGTCACGTCCACCGCGTCGGCAGCCGTTTCGGCCGGGGGCACAGTGGGCACAGTCTCTCCTCTTGTTGCGGTACCGAGAGTGCGGGGGTCGGCCGCGCGCTGATCGAGCATCAGGCTGCCTCCTCTGCTTCGAAGAGGGGCTCGCGGGGCCGGCCCAGGGCGCCCAGCGCGGCTTCCGCCGCACTGAGACCACTGCGGACCGCACTCTCCATGGTCGCGGGCCACCCTGTGGCGGTCCACGCTCCGGCCAGATACAGACCGGGAGCCTTGGTACGAGCGCCGGGCCGCAGCCGCCCGACGCCTGGGGTGGGGGCGAACGTCGCCGTACGCTCCCGGGTCACGAAGAAGTCCGTCACCTGCGCACCGCGCGCGCCGGGCAGCAGCCGCTCCAGCTCCGGCAGATAGCGCTCGCGCAGTACGGACACCGGCTCGTCGATCTCGTCCTGTGCGGCCGACTGCGAGAGGGCCAGGTACTGCCCCTCCCTCAGTCCGGAGGCCTCGGTGCGGTCGAAGACCCACTGCACAGGGGAGCCGAGCGCCGCGAAGAACGGCCGCGTGAGCACTTTGCGGTCGTAGACGACATGGACGTTGAGAATCGGCGCCGTGCCGATCTCGAGGAGCCGCTCCGGGGCGTCGAGTGCGCCCTCGGGCAGCAGATCGTGGGCTTCACGATGCGGTACGGCGAGGACGACCGTGTCGGCATCGAGTGTCTCGCCGGGAACCTGAACCCTCCAGCGCCCGTTCCCGTTAGGGGAGATGGAGGTGACGCGTGTACGGACTTCGGTACGGACGCCCGCGGAGTCGAGCGCCTTGCGGGCCAGGGTGTCGTGCAGTTCGCCCAGCGGGACGCGCGCCCAGCCGATGTCGGCCGCGCCCGGGTCGGACAGCAGACCGGTCTTGAACACCATCGCGGCGAGCCCGAGCGAAGAGTCTTTGGCCACCGCGTTGAGGGTGGCGACCCCCACCAGGTCCCATAGTGCCTCGACGGCACGCTCCGACTGACCGTGCGCGGCCAGCCAGCTGCCGAAGTTCTGCGCGTCGAGCGCCGGATCGGCGAGGTCGAGCCCCTTGAGCGCCAAGGCGGCCCGCCCGACTTTGGCGCGCTCGGCGAGCGACAGATGGGGATAGGTCGCGAGGCTTTTCGCCAGATGCAGCGGTACCGGCAAAGCGGTGCGGCCGATTCTGCCGAGCCGCCGCCCGGGTTTCGCCTCGGCGTCGAGAACGGGCACGTCGAGACGATCCTGCAGTGGCGCGAGCGAGGCTCCGTCGACGCGGTCGAGGAACCATCGGTAGGCGGTGCAGCACCGCAGATACACATGCTGACCGTTGTCCACGGTGAGGTCGCCGCGCTGGAAGGAGAAGGCGAGCCCGCCGAGCCTCGGCCGGCCTTCGAGCAGCGTCACGCGCACCCCGGCGTCGGCGAGTGCCAGCGCGGCGGTGATCCCGGCGAGCCCGCCGCCGACCACCACGGCGGCTGCCGTGCCCGGGCGACCCGCGGTGTCCGCGGGCTGCGTGACGTCACTCATCGTGCACTCTCCCCCTGGGCCGTACCGCGGAGATCGAACAGTGGGCGGCAGGCCATTGAAGTCAGGGACGCCCCGCGGCTGCGGAGGGTTGCGTGCCACTTTTCGCCAATGGAATCACCTTGGCCCAAATTGTCCATCAGGCGCGCCTCCTGACGGTCCGGCGGGATACGTGCCGGGCGTCGAGTCCCGAGAGGCCGCGCACGGCGACGTACGCCTTCTCGCGCCCCGGCAACGAGACACGGCCGCGCAGCACGGCCTCCGGCTCGCGCTCGATGCGGTCCAGGAGGCGGCGGTAGATGCCGGCCATGGCCGCGACACAGGCGCCGCTGCGCCGGTCCAACATGGGCAGCAGCCCGTAGCCCTCGGCGAAAAGAGCGCGGGCCCGGCGCACTTCGAAGTGCACGAGGCCCGCGAAGTCGGAGCCGGGCGGCGGCGTCGGCCCGTTGAACCCGGCCGAGCAGCCGAACTTGGCGAGGTCGTCGGCGGGCAGATACGTACGCCCGCCCTCGGCGTCCTCACGTACGTCCCTCAGGATGTTGGTGAGCTGGAGCGCGAGCCCGAGCGTGTCGGCATACTCCGGCGCTCGCTCGGCTCCGCGCGCCCCCGGCTCCGTACCGAACACGCCGAGCGAGAGCCGCCCGATCGCCCCGGCCACACACCGGCAGTAGACCTTCAGGTCGTCCCACGTCTCATATGTCTCACCGCGTACGTCCATGAGGACGCCGTCGATGAGTTCGTCGAGGCCGCTGAGGGGCACCGGGAAGTACTCGGCGGTATGGCTGAGGGCGACCGCGACCGGGTCGGTGTCGTCCTCGTCGACGGATCCGTCGCGCACCCGGGCGAGCAGTGCCCGGGTGTCCTCCAGCCGGGACGCCTTCACGTCCGTCGGGAGCGCACCGTCGCCGATGTCGTCCACGCGCCGTGAGAACGCGTAGAGCGCCGACATCGCGCGTCGCTTGGATGTCGGCAGAAGTCTGATGCCGTACGCGAAATTACGCGCCTGCTGACTCGTTACTGCTTCGCAGTAGCTGTAAGCGGCGAGTACCGGCGCGGGCACGTGCGGGTCCGACTCCACGGTCCGGATCACCCCTTTCCTCGCAGGGTCACTCCCACCTCGCGCAGCAACTGGAGCTTGCCGGGCTTCGGCGGGCCGGGAAGTACGTCATATTCGGCGGCGACGATCGCACGGATCGCCGCCCTTCCCCCCGCGACGAACCCCGCGAGCAGCAGCTTGAGCCTGCCGTGGACGCTACCCACGAGGGGGGTGCCTTCATTCAGGAGGTTCCGGGCGCGTTCTGCTTCGTATGCAACCAGTGCGCGCACCGATGCGCCTGCCGTGGGCAGGGCCAGATCAGCCTCTTGGACATGAAAGCGCTTCATGTCCTCGGCGGGGAGATAGATGCGGTCGCGGCCGAGGTCCTCGGCGACGTCCTGAAGGTGTTCGACAATTTGCAGGGCCGTGCACACCGCGTCGGAGCGGCGGACGCGCTCGGGGGTCTCGGTGCCCGTGACGGCCAGGACGAGGCGGCCGACGGGGTTGGCGGAGAGTTCGCAGTAGGCCACGAGATCGTCATAGGTCTCGTACCGCGTGACCAGCTGGTCCTGGCGGTTCGCCGCGATCAGGCCGAGAAAGGGCTCGGGGGTGAGGCCGGAGCGCCGGACCGTGGGCTGGAGACGGCGCAGCAGCGGGTGGCGCGGGGTCGAGTCGAACACACGGTGCAGGTCGGCCTCGAAGGCGTCGAGGAGGGCGAGACGGTCCTCGGCCTCGGTGGGCGCCACGCCGAGCAGGCGGGCGTCCGCGCCACCGGGGGCCAGGTCGCCGTCGCCGATGTCGTCGACGAGGCGGGCGAAGCCGTACACGGCCATCAGGTCGTCGCGCCAGGCCTTGGGCAGGAAGAAGGGCGCCACGGGGAAGTTCTCGTCCGCGGCCTTGTCGAGGGTGTCGCGCTCCGGGTCCCCGGTGCGTGCCGTCCCGGCTTCGGTCACCGCTCGCCGCCCGGCGCGGGGACGGCACACGCATCGCGGAGCTGGAGAGTTTCCGTAGCCATTGCCGTCACATCTCCCGTTCTACACTGCTCACCCAATAGTGCCCATTTCGGACACGCCGCGCAGATGTCCGCGCGGCGCAGCCGTGCCGGGTGCGCGCATTATCGCCCTACTTGCCGCGAATCAGCACCGGTACAGCTTACGTTGTACAACGCGGCACAGTCCGTCGGGGTGTCCTGCACATCACAACAACACACCGATTGGCGTCAAGATTCCTAAGCACGCCGTGAGTTGGCGTTTCCTTTGCAGACGCAGGGCCCCGCCGAATCGTTCCGGCGGGGCCCTGGGCGAAATGGGCTACTTGCCCGTGAACTTCTCGTACTCCTTGAGGACCTCTTCGGTGGGGCCGTCCATCCGCAGCTCACCGCGCTCCAGCCAGAGCACGCGGTCGCAGGTGTCGCGGATCGACTTGTTGTTGTGACTGACCAGAAACACCGTGCCGGCGCTCTTGCGCAGCTCCCGGATGCGCTCCTCGGAGCGCTTCTGGAACTTGCGGTCACCGGTGGCCAGGGCCTCGTCGATCATCAGGACGTCGTGGTCCTTGGCGGCCGCGATGGAGAACCGCAGGCGGGCCGCCATGCCGGACGAGTAGGTGCGCATCGGGAGGGTGATGAAGTCACCCTTCTCGTTGATGCCCGAGAAGTCGACGATCTCCTCGTAGCGCTCCTTGATCTGCTCGCGGGTCATGCCCATCGCGAGCCCGCCCAGGATGACGTTCCGCTCGCCCGTCAGATCGTTCATGAGGGCGGCGTTGACGCCGAGCAGGGAGGGCTGGCCGTCGGTGTAGACCTTGCCCTTCTCCGCGGGCAGCAGTCCGGCGATGGCGCGCAGGAGGGTGGACTTGCCTGAGCCGTTCGAGCCGATCAGGCCGACGGCCTCGCCCCGGTAGGCGGCGAAGGAGACGCCCCGGACGGCGTGCACCTTGCGTACGCCCCGCTCCTCGCCGCGCTTGAACATGCGGCTGAGCGCGGAGGTGGCGCTGCCCTTGC
Source organism: Streptomyces sp. NPDC093544 (assembly GCF_040683495.1). Lineage (NCBI taxonomy): Bacteria > Bacillati > Actinomycetota > Actinomycetes > Kitasatosporales > Streptomycetaceae > Streptomyces > Streptomyces sp. NPDC093544. The sequence goes on from NZ_JBFBEA010000006.1 coordinate 190,865, forward strand.
CGGTCTTGGCGCCGTTGACGCGGTAGACGATGTGCAGCTCGTCGGCGATGACGGTGGGGATGTGGGAGTCGGTGCGCTGCTCAGCCACGTCCGTACCTCTCTTCCGCCTTCCAGAAGTACACGAACCCGCCGACCGCGACGAAGACGGCCCAGCCGCCCGCGACCGCCCAGACGTGCGGGGGCAGGTTGTCGGAGCCGTAGGAGTCGATGAGTGCGAAACGCATCAGGTCCATGTAGATCGCGGCGGGGTTCCACTGCAGGACGTCGGCGATCCACTGCGGCTTGGAGGCGAGCATCACAGGGATGGAGTACATGACGCCGGACGCGTACATCCACGTACGCATCACGAACGGCATGAGCTGCGCGAGGTCCGGGGTCTTGGAACCCAGCCGCGCCATGATCAGCGCGAGGCCGATGTTGAAGAGGAACTGCAGCGCGAGGACCGGGACGATCAGCAGCCACGACAGAGTCGGGTAGCTGCCGAATCCGATCGCGACGGCGAACAGCACGATCATCGAAAAGAGCAGCTGCTGGAGCTGTTGCAGCGAGAACGAGATGGGCAGCGCTGCGCGCGGGAAGTGCAGCGCCCTCACCAGCCCGAGGTTTCCGGAGATCGCCCGCACTCCGGACATCACCGAACTCTGGGTGAAGGTGAAGGTGAAGACCCCCGTCACCAGGAACGGGATGTACACCTCGACCGACATGCCGCGGTCGGCCTGCAGGATCAACCCGAAGATAAGGAAGTACACAAAGGCGTTGAGCAGCGGGGTCACGACCTGCCACAGCTGGCCGAGCTTGGCCTGGCTGTACTGGGCGGTCAGTCTCGCCTGCGAGAAGGCGATGATGAAGTGCCGTCTTCCCCACAGCTGACGCACGTACTCGGCAAGCCCCGGCCGGGCACCGCTGACCGCGAGCCCGTACTTGGCGGCCACCTCGGCCGCGGAGAGCCCGTCATCGGGCGACGGTCGTTCGCTCACCGCGACTCCGCCGTCATGCGTTGTCTCACTCACAAGTGGAAACTTTCGTCTTCAAGATGCGCACAGCCTGGTCGGGCGTAGGCATGAGCCAGGGACCTGGGTACGGCCACGAATGGTCTCAGAAATGAGCTTGTCAGATGACAGGAGGTCGGCCCAGTCGGGTCAGCCGCCACACCGTACGCCACTTCATGGGACGCCTGGGGCCGCACGGACTTGTCCAGCCTTCCCGGAATCCGCCGAACCAGGCCCGCAGGGCGGGACCCGAGGGACGGCGGGCCAGGGTCAGGAGCATCCACACGCCCAGGTAGACCGGGACGAGGGGGGCGGGGAGGTTGCGGCGCGCGAGCCAGACGCGGTTGCGGGCCACCATGCGGTGGTAGACCGCGTGCCGCGAGGGCTCCGTCGTGGGGTGGTTCAGCACCATGTCGGACCGGTAGTCGATCATCCAGCCCGCGTCGAGAGCCCGCCATGCCAGGTCGGTCTCCTCGTGTGCGTAGAAGAACTCGTCCGGGAGTTCGCCGACTTCGGAGAAGACCTTCGTACGGACGGCGTTGGCGCCGCCGAGGAAGGTGGTGACCCGGGAGTTGCGCATCGGGTCGGAGGCCCGCAGCCGCGGGACGTGGCGGCGCTGGGTCTCGCCCGTCTCCGGGTCGGCGATGCGGAAACTTATGATGCCGAGCCGCGGGTCGGCCGTGAAGGCCTGACGGCACATTTCGGCGGTGTCGTGGCGGGCGAGGAGGCCGTCGTCGTCCAGAAAGAGGAGGACGTCGACCTCGCTGCCGCCGGGGCCGAACGCCTCTATGCCTACGTTCCGGCCGCCGGGTATGCCGAGATTCTCGGGCAGCTCGACGGTGCGTATGCCTTCAGGGACGACGGGCAGGGGCGAGCCGTTGCCGACCACGACCACCTGGACCGCGTCGCCGTCCTGCTTGGCGACCGAGTCGAGGAGGGCCCGTAGCTCCTCGGGGCGGTTGCCCATGGTGAGGATGACCGCGCCGACCTTCACTGCCGCACCCGCCTCCATCGCCGCACTCACTTCAGCCTGCTGGAGGCGAGGATGGACACGAGGTGCAGCAGGGTCTGCAGGATCGCGATGCCGGCCAGGACCGCGATGCCGAGGCGGGTCCAGAAGAGGTCGCCGCCGATCAGGTCGAGGACCGCGACGAAGAGGATGAAGAGGCTGGCTTCGACGCCGCCCACCAGCCGGTGGAACTTCAGGGCCGCGGCGGCCCGGCGGGCCAGGGCGAGCCCCGAGGAGCGCGGCGCGGACGCCTCGTCCTTGACCGCCGGCAGGCCGCTGCGGGCCCGCGCCACGTCGACCAGGTCGGTCTCGGCCTTGATCAGGATCGCGCCGAGCGCGGCCAGGGTGCCCACGAAGGCCCACAGCCACTCGGGGCTCTCGGAGCCGTCCCACAGGTCCGCGCCGCGCAGGCCGAAGCCCACGAGGAGAGCCGCTTCGGACAGGTAATGGCCGATGCGGTCCAGGTAGACGCCCGTGATCGAGGTCTGCCTGCGCCAGCGGGCTATCTCGCCGTCGACGCAGTCGAGCAGCAGGTACAGCTGGATCAGGATCGCGCCGAGCAGCGCCCCGGTCAGGCCCGGCACGAGCAGCGCCGCACCGGCCAGGACGCCCGCGACGACCATCAGATAGGTGAGCTGGTTGGGCGTGATCCTGGAGTTGACCAGGTACGGGTCCACCCGCAGCGAGATCTCTCGCATGTACAGGCGTCCCGCCCAGTGCTCGCCGCTGCGCCGGTCCTTCACCCCTTGGGGGTGAACGACGGGGCGGAGTTCAGCTACTGATGGCCTTGGCATAGTCGGCGTAGATGTCCTTGATCTGGTGGGTTTTCAGGTCTAGGTGTTCGAGGATCGTGTAGCGGCCGGGCCTGGTCTGCGGGGCGAACTCCACGACCTGGCAGAACTCGTCGACGGTGAAGCCGATCTCCTCCGGTGTCACCGGCAGCCCGTGCCGGTGGAGCACCTCGGCCATGTACGCCGACTCCTCGTGCGCCCCGCGCAGATACATCGCGAAGGCCGCGCCCAGGCCGCACTGCTCGCCGTGGCTCGCCGCACGTTTGGGGAAGAGGAGGTCGAAGGCGTGGTTGATCTCGTGACAGGCGCCGGAGGAGGGGCGTGAGTCGCCCGACACCGACATGGCGACACCGCTGAGGACGAGGGCCTCGGCGAGCACCTGGAGGAAGCCGTTGTCGCCGATGCCGCCGGGGTGCCGCAGCACGGCCTCACCGGCCTGGCGCGCCATCGCGGCGGCGAGGCCGTCGATCCGCTCGCCGTTGACACGGTTCGCCAGTTCCCAGTCCGCGATCGCGGAGATGTTGGAAACGGCGTCGCCGATGCCTGCGCGCACGAAACGCGCGGGGGCCTCACGGATCACATCGAGGTCGATGACGACCGCGATGGGGTTCGGCACGCCGTACGAGCCGCGCCCCGCGTCGTTGTCGAGTGTCGCGACCGGCGAGCACAGGCCGTCGTGCGCGAGGTTCGTGGGCACCGCGACCAGCGGAAGGCCGATGCGTGCCGCGGCGAACTTCGCACAGTCGATGATCTTGCCACCGCCCAGGCCCACGACCGCGTCGTAGTGCCCGGCCTTCATGGCGCCGGCCAGCTCGATCGCGTCGTCGAGGGTGCCGCCGCCGACCTCGTACCAGGTGGCGCCGGGCAGATCCGGGGCGATCCGTTCGCGCAGCCTGGCTCCGGAGCCGCCGCTCACCGCGACGGCCAGCTTCCCCGAGTGCGAGATCCGCTCGTCGGAGAGCACTCCCGCCAGGTCGTCCAGGGCACCCGGACGGATGTCGACGACGACTGGCGAGGGGATCAGCCTCGTCAGTACTGGCACGCGATCTCACGTCCCTTGGCGAGGTCGTCGTGGTTGTCGATCTCGACCCAGGGGATGTCGCCGATCGGCGCCACGTCTATCTGGAAGCCGCGGTTGACGAGCTCCTGGTAGCCGTGCTCGTAGAACTGCTGCGGGTCGGTCTCCCACACCGTCTTCAGGGCGTCGGCCAGCTCGTCGGCTGCCGCGCCCTCGATCAGGGTGACGCCGATGTACTCGCCGGTGGCCTCGCTGGGCTCCATCAGCTTGGTGATCTTCCGGACGCCCTGGACGGCGTCCACGACGACCTTCATCTCCTCGTCGGCGAGCTTCTTCACCGTGTCGACGGCGAGGATGATCTTCTTGCCGTCGCCGCGGGCGGCGAGCAGCGTCTTCTCGACGGAGACCGGGTGCACGGTGTCGCCGTTGGCGAGGATCACGCCGCCCTTGAGGGCGTCACGACCGCACCACAAGGAGTAGGCGTTGTTCCACTCCTCGGCCTTGTCGTTGTCGATGAGGGTGAGCTTGAGGCCGTACTTCTCCTCAAGGGCCGCCTGACGCTCGTACACGGCTTCCTTGCGGTAGCCGACGATGATGCCGACCTCGGTCAGACCGATCTCCGCGAAGTTGCCGAGGGTCAGGTCCAAAACCGTGATGCTGTCCTCTGCACCCGCGGGGCCCACCGGCACGAGAGCCTTGGGCAGGCTGTCGGTGTAGGGGCGCAGACGTCGGCCTGCGCCGGCCGCCAGCACGAGGCCGATCATGCGGGTTCTCCTTCATCGTGTACGGCGGGCGCCCCTGAGGACACCCAGAAGCGGATGCTCTCGGCGAGCACCAGCAGGGCCACGGCCACGGCGAGCGCCGTGAGCGCGACCGTGAACTGCTCGGCGGTGAGCAGCGCGGCCAGAACGACGACCAGCAGCGTCCTGCCTTCGTGCCCGCCGATCGCCCGCACCAGCCAGTGCGGCGGCGCGCCGGCGTTGCCGCGAATGCGGTACACCGTGTCGTAGTGATGGTAGGCGACAGCGGCCACCAGGCCGAAAGCTGCGGGAAGTGCTCCGTTCACCTCCGCTTTGGCTGCCAGCACCAGAACGGTGCCGTATTCAGCCGCGCGGTAGATCGGCGGGACCAGCCAGTCGAGGGCGCCCTTGAGGGGGCGGGCGAGGGCCACAGGCGACAGCAGCACGTAGAGCGCGGCACCCAGGACGGGCCACCAGCTGCCGTACGGGGCAAGCGCGGCGCCGAGCACGACGAGGGCTCCGGCGACGAACGCGATGTACGCCGGACCACGGCTGAAGGCCCCGCGGATGAAGCGGGTGAACAGCTCCGCGAGCGGCCCCGAGTCGGTGAGGTCGGCGAGGGCCTTGGCCGCGCGGTCGGTGCGTTGGGCCTTACGGGTGAGCGAGCGCAGCACGCGGCCCGCCGTGGTGTACGTCGCCGCGAAGGCGCAGCCGATGAGCAGCGCGTAGAAGGTGATGCGAGGTGTGGTCAGCGCGGTGAGGACGGCGATCATTGCCCAGCGTTCGCCGATGGGCAGGACGATCATGCGGCGCAGCCAGACCGTCCAGCCGACGCTGTCGAGCTTGTCCGAGAGGGCCGCGGTGGGGCTGGTGTTGGCGGTGGCGTCGTGGTTCGCCTCGTTGAAGGAGAAGTCGACGACGTGGCGGCAGGTCTGCAGGACCATCGCGCCGAGGGCGAGCGCCCACACGTCGTCGCCGCCGCGGGCCGCTCCGAGGGCGAGGCCCGCGTAGTAGGCGTACTCCTTGGCGCGGTCGAAGGTCGCGTCGAGCCAGGCGCCGAGGGTGGAGTACTGAAGGGAGTAGCGGGCGAGCTGTCCGTCCGTGCAGTCCAGGACGAAGGAGAAGAGGAGCAGCAGGCCGGCCGCGACGAAGCCGGCGCGGGTGCCGGTGGCGGCGCAGCCAGCGGCTATCAGGGCGGTGAGAAGTGAGGCGGTGGTCACCTGGTTGGGGGTGAGGCCGCGGCGTGCGCACCAGCGCGCTATGTACCGCGAGTACGGGCTGATGCAGTACGTCGTGAAGAAGCCGTCGCGGGCCTTCACGGCACTGCGCAGTCGTACGGCCTCGTCGTCCACGGCCGAGACGGCCTGGCGGGCCTCGTTGCGTTCCTGCGGGTCGGCCGGGACGGCGGCGACGAGCGTGCCGAGTTCGGGGCGGTGGACGTCCACGCCGTCGGCGTCGAGGGCCGTGGTGATGCGGTCGGCGAGGTTCTCCGTGGCGATGGCTATGCCGCCCGCTGTGGAGCTCTCGCGGGCGACCGCCCCGGTCAGCGCCCGGCGCGCGGCGGGCTGCACGGCGACGGCGCCGGGCAGTGCGGCGACGGGGAAGCGGGGGTCCGTGAGGCCGAGGCGCAGCGCGTGCACGTGCCCCACGAAGCGGGCGTCGACGACGGCGACCCGCTGATCGGCCGGCACGGCGGCCAGGAGTGTCCCGGCGTCACCGGCGTCGTGGGCGAGCCGCACGTCGAACCCGAGCGACCGCAGATCGCCTTCGAGCGACGATCCGGGGACCGGCTGACCGGTGAGGATGGCGGTCGACAGCGAACTCACTCCCTGGGTGGCCGGCGCGGCCTGGCGCCGGGCGTGTACGTGATGGGGCGCCCAGGGGCTGGACCGGGCGGCGTGTCGGCAGAGGCTATCGGATGAATGGAAGCGGCTGTTCACTGACCGTTCATGGCCCGATCAACCAGATCTGCGTAGCTACCTCCGCCGCGATCATCATCAGGGATCCGGGGCCCGCGCCACAAACCGTGCCGCCATATCGTCCTATTCAAGGCATCTGATACGGACCTTTGCGCACCCATCCGCACAGGCCGGCACCGGCACACGGCTGCCGGACCGGAGGACCGGCATAGGGTTGGCGCCCATGACATGGCTGATCACAGGCGGAGCCGGATACATCGGCGCTCACGTGGCGCGGGCGATGGCCGAGGCCGGAGAACGCGTCGTCGTGCTCGACGACCTCTCGGCCGGCGTTCCGGGCCGGCTCCCGGAAACCGTCCCGCTCGTTCAGGGCTCGACGCTGGATGGGGACCTGTTGAAGAAGGTCCTGGCTGAACACACGGTGACGGGTGTGGTGCATCTCGCCGCACGCAAGCAGGTCGGCGAGTCCGTGGAGCGGCCGGCGTACTACTACCAGGAGAACGTGGGCGCTCTCGCGACGCTCCTGGAGGCGGTCGCCGAGGCGGGCGTCAAGCGCTTCCTCTTCTCTTCCTCGGCGGCCGTCTACGGCAACCCGGATGTGGATCTCATCACGGAGGACACGCCCTGCGCCCCGATGAGCCCGTACGGCGAGACGAAGCTGGCCGGGGAGTGGCTGGTCCGGGCGGCGGGCCGGGCGCACGGCATCGCGACCGTTTGCCTGCGCTACTTCAACGTGGCGGGCGCGGCCACACCCGAGCTGGCCGACACCGGCGTCTTCAACGTCATCCCGATGGTCTTCGACCGCCTCACCCGCGGCGAGGCCCCACGGATCTTCGGCGACGACTATCCGACCCCGGACGGCACCTGCGTACGCGACTACATCCATGTCGCCGATCTCGCCGAGGCCCATCTGACGGCGGCCCGGCGGCTCACCGAGGGATCGACGGGCGACCTGACGGTCAACATCGGCCGCGGGGAAGGTGTTTCGGTGCGCGAACTGATCACGCTCATCGCGGAAGCGAGCGGCGACACCACACCCGCGGTCGTCGAGCCGCGCCGCCCCGGTGACGCGCCGCGGGCGGTCGCCTCGGCCGAGCGGGCCGCGCGGGAGCTGGGCTGGAGCGCGCGACGCGGGGTACGCGAGATGGTGGAGTCGGCTTGGCAGGGCTGGCAGTCGCAGCATTCCCGGACACCGGCTCAGTGATCTTGTCGACGCTCTGACCTGCGCATCGTTTCCGCAGGTCAGAGCATATGACAACGGTGTTCAGTGCCGCGTTGCCCGATACCCCGTGCCCGTAGTTCACTGTGATTCAGGGCAGACAAAAGGGAGGCGGCTTCCATGGGGGCTGGGCACGATCACGGGCACGCGCACGGCGCTCCCAGCACGGGTACGGCGGCTGCGGCGTACCAGGGGAGGCTGCGCATCGCGCTGTCGATCACGCTCACCGTCATGGTGGTCGAGATCGTGGGCGGTCTTCTCGCCGATTCACTCGCGCTCATCGCGGACTCGGCCCACATGGCGACGGACGCACTGGGCCTCGGCATGGCCCTGCTCGCCATCCACTTCGCCAACCTCCCGCCCACCGGGAACCGCACCTTCGGGTACGCGCGGGCCGAGATCCTCGCCGCCCTCGCGAACTGCCTGCTGCTGCTCGGCGTCGGCGGCTACGTCCTGTACGAGGCGATCCAGCGCTTCATGACGCCCGCCGACACCTCGGGCGGTCTGACCATCGTGTTCGGTCTGATCGGTCTGGTCGCGAACATGATCTCGCTCACGCTGCTGATGCGCGGACAGAAGGACAGCCTGAACGTGCGCGGCGCGTTCCTGGAAGTGGCGGCGGACGCGCTGGGTTCGGTGGCGGTGCTGATCTCCGCCGTGGTCATCATGACCTCGGGCTGGCAGGCCGCCGACCCGATCGCCTCCATCGCCATCAGCCTCATGATCGTCCCGCGCACCTGGAAGCTGCTCCAGGAGACGCTCAACGTGCTCCTGGAGGCGGCGCCCAAGGACGTCGACATGGCGGAGGTCCGCGCGCACATCCTGGCGCTGCCCGGGGTGGAGGGCATTCACGACCTGCACGCCTGGACCATCACGTCCGGCATGCCGGTGCTCTCCGTGCACGTGGTCGTCAGCTCCGACGTCCTGAACGCCATCGGCCACGAGAAGATGCTCCACGAACTCCAGGTCTGCCTCGGCGACCACTTCGACGTCGAACACTGCACGTTCCAGCTGGAGCCGAGCGGCCACGCGGAGCACGAGGCGAAGCTGTGTCACTGACCCGTCGCCACACGACGTCGCTCACCGTCGCCTTAAGACGTCGCTCACCCGTCGCCTTACGACGCCCTGCTCCCTCGCCTTACGCCGTCAGTGACCCCTCGCCGTACGACCCCGGCGAGACGTACCGGCAGCCGTACGGGTGGTACACGCGGTACGCCGTCCGCCCGCTTCGGCGTAACGCATCCGGCCCGGATTCGACGCGCCGCCCGAACACCTGACGGCCCCTGTCCCGCACGGTTCCTGGTCCGTGACACCGGGCACGATCAGGTGTCCGGCGGTTTCGGTGCGTGACGTACCTCGGCCCGCGCGCCCCGTTCCGGGCTCCCGGAGCGGGACATGCGGGGAGCCGCGAAGTGCCAGGAGTGCCGGTTTCGTACGGCAGACTTGAGGCTTGAAGACCGATGCGAAGGATGGGTATGCCGATCACACCTGCCACCGCGACGCACAGTTCGTCGAACGGCACCGTTGAAGCGATCTTGCTGGAACTGGTCGACGAGGACGGCAACACGATCGGTACGGCGGAGAAGCTCGCCGCCCACCAGGCGCCGGGGCAGCTGCACCGGGCGTTCTCGGTGTTCCTCTTCGACGAGCGCGGGCGGATGCTGCTCCAGCAGCGCGCCCTCGGCAAGTACCACTCCCCCGGTGTCTGGTCCAACACCTGCTGCGGCCACCCCTACCCCGGCGAGGCACCCTTCGCGGCGGCGGCCCGGCGGACGTACGAGGAGCTGGGCGTCTCCCCGTCACTGCTCGCCGAGGCCGGCACGGTCCGTTACAACCACCCGGACCCGGACTCGGGCCTGGTGGAGCAGGAGTACAACCACCTCTTCGTCGGGATGGTGCAGTCGCCGCTGCGCCCCGACCCGGCAGAGGTCGAGGCGACGGCATTCGTGAGCGCCGCCGAGCTGGCGGAGCGCCACGCCAAGGAGACCTTCTCCTCGTGGTTCATGACGGTCCTGGACGCGGCGCGTCCGGCGGTCAGGGAACTGACGGGCCCGTCCGCCGACTGGTGAACGGAGCGCTTCGTCAGACCACGCTCGGAGTGAGCGGCAGGGCGGCCCAGATCACCTTGCCGCCGCTCGACGTGTGCTCGACGTCGCACACCCCGCCCGATTCCCTGGTGACCTCCCTCACGAGCAGCAGGCCCCGGCCACCGGTCTGCCCGTGGTCGGCCTCCAGGGCGGTCGGGCGGTAGGGGTGGTTGTCCTCCACGGAGACCCGCACCCACTCGGCGCCGACGGCGACCTCCACGGCCAGCACCGGCGAGAGGAGCGCCGCGTGCCGGACCGCGTTGGTGACCAGTTCGGAAACGATCAGCAGGAGCCCCTGGACGAGTTCGTCCGAGACGGGCACCCCTTGGCGGACCAGCAGGTCCCGCACGGCATGCCGCGCCTGCGGAACCGAGGCATCGACAGCCGGGGCGGTGAACCGCCACACTCCCTCGTACGGAAGCGGGCCCGGAGGTCTCCCGTCGGGAGGCATCTCCCCGCCGCCTCCGGAACTCGGGTCGGACCCCCGCCCGAGGTCGTCCATCGTCCGGTCGCCGCCCTTGCGCTCGATTGTCACCACGCAATGAGTGTTGATAGTGGGCAGGTCCGTACCGGATAACTGAACAGAAGTCAGCGACTATCGACAGCTTCTGATCGTCGGCGTATGACACGGTCAGTTGTGGGACTGTTCCTGTCCCCGTTGTGCCAACTTCGAGATCTGTTCGGGTTGTACGGGTTTGACGCCGGGCTCGTCCGATTGGTTCCGCACGGTGCGGTGACGCGGTGTGGATAACATCCGGCTCATGGAGCCTCAGTTGCAGCACAGCGTCACCGACGGGGTCGCCACCGTCGTCATCGACCATCCGGCCAAGCGCAATGCCATGACGGCCGGCATGTGGCGGGCGCTGCCGTCCTTGCTCGACGAGTTGACCGGTGACGCCGATGTCCACGCGCTGGTGCTCACCGGTGAGGGTGACACTTTCTGTGCCGGAGCCGACATCTCGACGCTGCGGAGTTCGCCGGACGAGGCACAGGGCCTGGCCGTGCTCGCCGAGGAAGCGCTCGCGGCGTTCCCGAAGCCGACGCTCGCGGCGATCCGCGGTTACTGCGTGGGCGGCGGGTCCCAGCTCGCGGCGGCCTGCGATCTGCGGTTCGCGGAGGAAGGGGCGCGGTTCGGGGTGACTCCGGCGAAGCTCGGGATCGTCTATCCGTCGTCCTCCACCCGGCGGTTGGTGTCTCTGGTGGGCCCGCCCACCGCCAAGTACCTGCTGTTCTCGGGAGAGTTGATCGACGCGGAGCGGGCCCTGCGCACGGGGTTCGTGGACGAGGTGCTGCCCGAGGGTGAACTCGACAAGCGTGTCGGTGAGTTCACGCGTCTGCTGGCCACGCGGTCACTGCTGACCCAGGCGGCGGCCAAGGAGTTCGCGAACGGACACATGGACCGGGACGCGTACTGGACCGAGCGGGCGCGGGGCAGCGGCGACACCGCGGAGGGGGTCGCCGCGTTCCTTGAGCGCCGCGAGCCGCGCTTCACCTGGCCGGCGTCAGGCTGAGGCATCGGTGCCGCGCCACTGCGCGACCAGATCGGCCGGGGCCTTCTCCGGGGACCCCGCGTCGTAGGGCGGCCGCGGGTCGTACTCGGTGAGCAGCTGGACGGACTGGGCGGCCCGTTCACCGGCGATCCTGCCCACCAGGGTGAGCCCCATGTCGATGCCCGCCGACACCCCGGCCGCGGTGACGTACTTGCCGTCGGTCACCACGCGCTCGCCGGTCGGCTCGGCTCCGAACTGCTCCAGTTCCTCCAGCGCGAGCCAGTGCGAGGTGGCCCGGCGGCCCTTGAGCAGGCCCGCGGCGGCAAGGATCAACGAACCCGTGCACACGGATGTCGTCCACGTGGTGGTGACATCGGCGGCGCGCAGCCAGTCGAGCATGACGGCGTTGCCCATCTCGGCGCTCGGGTCGGGGCCACCGGGGACGACGAGCATGTCGAGGCTCGGGACCTCGGCGAAGGAGCGGTCGGCGACCAGGGAGAGGCTGTCCCGGTCGTCCCGTACGGGACCCCTGCGCTCGGCGACGAGGACGACTTCGGCGTCCGGGATGCCGCCGAGCATCTGGTAAGGACCGATGGCGTCGAGGACGGTGAAGCGCTCGTAGAGGACGATCGCGACCTGCATGGAGTTCCCTTCGGGGAGCGGCCGCCGGTCAGCGGGCGGGTGCGGGGCGAAAGCGGCGGCGGTACTCGGCCGGGGCCGAGCCGAGGGTTCTGACGAAGGCGCGGCGCATCGCCTCCGGGGTGCCGTAGCCGCAGATGCGGGAGATCTCCTCGATGCCGTCGGTGGTGTCCTCCAGGAGGCGCCGGGCGTGTTCGAGGCGGACCTGTTCGACGTAGCGGCCGGGTGTCGTGCCGGTCTCGGTCTGGAAGGCGCGGGCGAAGTGGCGGGGCGAGAGCCGGGCGCGGGCGGCGAGGCATTCGACGCTCAGGTCCGCGCCCGGGTGTTCGGTGATCCACTGCTGGACCTCGCGCAGGGGTTCGCGCTGGGCGGTCTGGGCGGCCAGCTGGACGCTGAACTGGGCCTGGTTGCCCGGGCGCCGGAGGAAGACGACCAGGTGGCGCGCGATGGTGAGCGCGGCCTCGCGCCCGAGGTCCTCCTCGACGAGCGCGAGGGCCAGGTCGATACCGGAGGTGACGCCCGCCGAGGTGGAGACATGCCCGTCGCGTACGTAGATGGGGTCCGGGTCGACCTCGACCGCCGGGTGGTCGCGGGCGAGCTGCTCGCAGTACGCCCAGTGGGTCGTCGCGCGGCGGCCGTCCAGGAGGCCCGCCCTCGCGAGCAGCACGGCGCCGGTACAGACCGAGACCAGCCGCTCGGCGCGCGGGCCGTGCTCACGCAGCCAGTCGGTCAGACGGGGGTCCGGGTTCCGGGTGCCCGCGCCGCCGGGGACGAGCAGGGTGTGCGGGGTGGGCGCGTCGGCGAGTGTGTGGTCCGGGACCAGGGTGAGTCCGCTGGACGTGCGCACCGGGGCGCCGTCCAGGGAGGCGGTGCGGATTCGGTACGAGCCGGCGTGGCGCTTCTCGGCGCCCGCGAAGACCTCCACGGGGCCCGTGACGTCGAGGCTCTGCACATCGTCGAAGAGGACGACCAGGACGGTTCGCATGTCCTCGATTGTTGGCGGGCGCGGCGATGTCCGCAATGACGAGCACCCCACTTTTTCTGCCACGCCCACCCACTTGTGCCTCCCGGGATTCCCTGCGTACCAACCAGTCGGTAACGTGCGGGGCATGACCACATCTCTGCCGGAGCGTGCCGGGCGGCGCTGCCACAACGTCCTCAACTCGATCGCCGCGACGCTGTACTTCTCTCCCGACCTTGGCCGGGAACTGGCCGCGATCGGGATCAAGGACAGCAACGGCGCGTACTTCGCGACCCGGGCGGCGGCCATGGGCGCGGTGGGCCCGGGCACCGTGACGGCGACGTTCTACAACTTCAGCCACGAGCTGGTGGCGGAGCACGTGCCCGCGGTGTGGCTCACAGCCTCCCCGGAGACCGTGCTCGCGGCACGCGAGAGCGCCATCGACGCGACGCTGCGGCGGCTGCTCGGCGAGGAGGTCATCGCCTCCGAGGAGGTGGCCGAGGCGGCGGAGCTCGGACTGCGGGCGGCCGAGGCCTGTACCAGGAGCGCGCGCCCGCTGTACGCCGCCCACGCGGACCTGCCCGTCCCCGACGCACCGCACCTCGCCCTCTACCACGCGGCCACACTGCTGCGTGAGCACCGCGGCGACGGTCACCTCGCGGCGCTGCTCGACGCGGAACTCGACCCGGTCGAGGCCCTGGTGAGCCACACCGCGACCGGCAGGGGCATGACCCCGAAGTGGGCGCTGGGCACGCGCGGCTGGCCACGTACGGACTGGGAGGCGGCAGTCGTACGGCTACGGGAGCGCGGACTGCTCGACCCCGAGGGCGAGTTGGAGTTGACCGAGGCGGGAGTGGCCCTCCGCAAGGAGATCGAGGCGCGGACGGACCGGCTGGACCGTGCGCCGTACGAGCATCTTGGCGCCGCGGGCGTGGAACGGCTCACGGAGCTCGCGAAGAAGCCGCTGCTGACGGCTTTCGCCGCCGGTGCGTATCCGGAAGGCATGATCGGCAAAGGATGAGGTACCCGTACATCTCCCGGCACCACGGCTCGGGAGACGAAAGGGGAAACTTATGTTCCGCGCGATCGCAGACGTCCTGCGGCAGATCGGCTCGGCGATAGCCACGGTCGTCACGCTGCCGTTCCGGGCACTGGCACGGCTGTTCGGGGGCGCCTCGCACTCCGGGCGGTCCCGCAGGACCTGAGGAACCCCGGCCCGGGGTCCGGTTTCGGGCCCGGTCCGGGTTCCGTTGCCGCCCTGATCCACCGTTGTCGGTGTCACCTGCCACAATTGCCGCGCAACCCCAGTGGAGAAGGCGGTACGGGATCGTGACGACACCCCTCGTAGGGTCCATCGAAGGCAGGATCGCCGAGGAGCTCGGCGTACGGGAGAGGCAGGTCAAGGCCGCCGTCGACTTGCTCGACGGCGGTTCGACGGTGCCCTTCATCGCCCGCTACCGCAAGGAAGCGACCGAGATGCTCGACGATGCGCAGCTGCGCACCCTCGAGGAGCGGCTGCGCTATCTGCGGGAGCTGGAGGAGCGGCGCACCGCGATTCTTGAATCGGTGCGCGAGCAGGACAAGCTCACCCCGGAGATCGAGGCGCAGATCCGGGGCGCCGAGACGAAGGCGCGTCTTGAGGACATCTACCTGCCGTTCAAGCCGAAGCGGCGGACGAAGGCGCAGATCGCGCGCGAGGCGGGTCTGGAGCCGCTGGCCGAGGGGCTGCTCCGGGACGCGTCGGTCGACCCGCTCGCCGCAGCGGCCGCCTTCGTCGACGCCGACAAGGGCGTCGCCGATCCGCAGGCCGCCCTTGACGGCGCCCGGTCGATCCTCACCGAGCGGTTCTCCGAGGACGCCGACCTGGTCGGCGAGCTGCGCGAGCGCATGTGGGTGCGCGGGCGGCTCGTCGCCAAGGTGCGGGAGGGCAAGGAGGAGGCCGGCGCGAAGTTCGCCGACTACTTCGACTTCGCCGAGCCCTTCAAGGCGCTGCCCTCACACCGCGTCCTCGCCATGCTGCGCGGCGAGAAGGAGGACGTCCTCGACCTCGTCCTGGAGCCCGAGGAGCCTTCCGAGCAGCCCGGTCCTTCCTCGTACGAGGGGATCGTCGCCCACCGTTTCCAGATCGCCGACCGCGGCCGCCCCGGCGACAAATGGCTCACGGACACGGTCCGCTGGGCCTGGCGGACCCGCCTTCTCGTGCACCTCGGCATCGACCTGCGGCTTCGGCTGCGGACGGGCGCCGAGGACGAGGCGGTCAACGTGTTCGCGTCGAACCTGCGGGACCTGCTGCTCGCCGCCCCGGCGGGCACGCGCGCGACGCTGGGTCTCGACCCCGGGTTCCGTACCGGCGTGAAGGTGGCTGTGGTCGACGCGACCGGCAAGGTCGTCGCGACTGACGTCATCTACCCGCACGTCCCGGCCAACAAGTGGGACGAGGCCATCGCCAAGCTCGCACGGCTCGCCAAGGAGCACGCGGTCGAGCTGATCGCGATCGGCAACGGCACGGCGTCCCGCGAGACGGACAAGCTCGCCGGTGAACTCATCACCAAACACCCCGAGTTGAACGTCACCAAGGTGATGGTCTCCGAGGCCGGGGCGTCGGTGTACTCGGCGTCCGCGTTCGCCTCGCAGGAGCTGCCCGACATGGACGTGTCGATTCGCGGTGCCGTGTCCATCGCGCGCCGGCTCCAGGACCCGCTCGCCGAGCTGGTGAAGATCGACCCGAAGTCCATCGGGGTCGGGCAGTACCAGCACGACCTGTCCGAGGTGAAGCTGTCCCGGTCGCTGGACGCGGTGGTCGAGGACTGTGTGAACGGCGTGGGTGTGGACGTGAACACCGCGTCGGCGCCGCTGCTCACCCGCGTCTCCGGAATCACCTCCGGGCTCGCCGAGAACATCGTGTCCCACCGCGACGCGAACGGGCCTTTCCGGTCCCGTACCGCCCTCAAGAACGTGGCCCGGCTCGGACCGAAGGCGTACGAGCAGTGCGCGGGTTTCCTGCGGATCCGGGGCGGGGACGATCCGCTGGACGCGTCCAGCGTGCACCCCGAGGCATACCCCGTGGTGCGGCGCATGGTGAAGACGGCGGGGAACGAAGTCGCTTCGCTGATCGGCAACTCCGGGGTGCTGCGCTCGCTCAAGCCGGTCGACTTCGTGGACGAGACGTTCGGTCTGCCGACCGTGACGGACATCCTGAAGGAGCTGGAGAAGCCGGGGCGTGACCCCCGGCCCGCGTTCAAGACGGCGACCTTCAAGGACGGTGTCGAGAAGCTCTCCGACCTCGTGTCCGGGATGGTGCTCGAAGGGGTCGTCACGAATGTCGCCGCCTTCGGGGCGTTCGTGGATGTGGGTGTCCACCAGGACGGTCTTGTGCACGTGTCCGCGATGTCCAAGACCTTCGTCAAGGACCCTCGGGATGTGGTGAAGCCCGGGGACATCGTCAAGGTGAAGGTGCTTGAGATCGACATTCCGCGGAAGCGGGTTTCGTTGACGCTGCGGTTGGACGATGAGGCGGTGCCTCAAGGGGAGCAGCAGGGTGGGGGGCGGGCCCAGCGTGGAGGGCGGCCGCCTCAGCAGCGGCAGCAGCCACGCCAAGGGCAGGGGCAGGGGCGCTCCGGTGGGGGGTCCCGGCAGGCGGCACCGCCGCCTGCCAACAGTGCGATGGCGGATGCGTTGCGGCGGGCGGGGTTGACGGATCCCAAGCGGGGGCGGGGCTGAGGTTTCGGTGGCGCCGGGGGTGGGGGAGGGTTTTTCGCCCCCTCCGCCCCTACCCGTCCCGTACCTGGGGGCTCCGCCCCCAGACCCCCGCTGTCGGCCTGAACGGCCTCGTCCTCAAACGCCGGACGGGCTGAAAGATCTCCGGCGCGGGTGAGATTTTCAGCCCCTCCGGCGTTTGAGGAGCGGGGTCTGGGGCGGAGCCCCAGGAACAAGGGACGGGAAGGGGCGGAGGGGGCGAATGAAGCCCTCCCCCGCTACCGCTCCGTCACCTTGCCCCCCGCCACCTCCAGGCGGCGGGTCGTGTGGACCGCGTCCAGCATCCGACGGTCGTGCGTGACCAGGAGCAGCGTGCCTTCGTAGGCGTCGAGGGCCGACTCCAGTTGCTCGATCGCGGCGAGGTCGAGGTGGTTGGTCGGTTCGTCGAGGACGAGGAGGTTGACGCCTCTGCCCTGGAGGAGGGCCAGGGCAGAGCGGGTGCGCTCGCCCGGGGAGAGGGTGGCCGCGGGGCGCAGCACGTGGTGGGACTTGAGGCCGAACTTGGCGAGGAGGGTGCGGACTTCGGCGGGCTCGGTGTCGGGGACGGCCGCGCCGAACGCGTCGAGCAGCGGTTCGGTGCCGAGGAAGAGCTTGCGGGCCTGGTCGACCTCGCCGACGACGACGCCGGGGCCGAGGGCGGCATGCCCGGCGTCCAGCGGGACGCGGCCGAGCAGGGCGCCCAGGAGCGTCGACTTGCCCGCGCCGTTCGCGCCGGTGACCGCGACGCGGTCCGCCCAGTCGATCTGCAGCGTCACCGGGCCGAAGCTGAAGTCACCGCGCCGCACCTGAGCGTCACGCAGCGTGGCGACGACCGCGCCGGACCGCGGGGCCGACGCGATTTCCATCCGCAGTTCCCATTCCTTGCGCGGCTCGTCGACGACGTCGAGGCGTTCGATCATGCGCTGGGTCTGCCGGGCCTTCGAGGCCTGCTTCTCGCTGGCCTCGCTGCGGAACTTGCGGCCGATCTTGTCGTTGTCGTTGCTCGCCTTGCGCCGGGCGTTCTTCACGCCCTTGTCCATCCAGCCGCGCTGCATCTGGGCGCGCCCCTCCAGCGCCGACCGTTTGTCGGCGTACTCGTCGAAGTCCTCACGGGCATGCCGGCGTGCGGTGTCGCGCTCCTCCAGGTATGCCTCGTAACCGCCGCCGTACAGCGTGATCTGCTGTTGCACCAGGTCGAGTTCGAGCACCTTGGTGACCGTGCGGGTCAGGAACTCCCGGTCGTGGCTGACGACGACCGTGCCCGCGCGCAGGCCGCTCACGAATCGCTCGAGCCTCTCCAGGCCGTCCAGATCCAGGTCGTTCGTCGGCTCGTCGAGGAGGAACACGTCGTAGCGGGACAGCAGGAGGGACGCGAGTCCGGCGCGGGCCGCCTGGCCGCCGGACAGTGAGGTCATCAGCTGGTCGAGGCCGACGCCGAGTCCGAGGGAGTCGGCGACCTCCTCGGCACGCTCGTCGAGGTCGGCGCCGCCGAGGTCGAGCCAGCGCTCCAGGCTGGTGGAGTACGCGTCGTCCGCACCGGGCGCGCCATCGACGAGCGCCTGGGTGGCCTCGTCCATCACGCGCTGGGCCTCGGCCACGCCCGTGCGGCGCGCGAGGAAGTCCCGTACGGACTCGCCCTCCCGGCGTTCCGGTTCCTGCGGCAGATGCCCGACGGTCGCCGACGGCGGGGAGAGCCGCAGCTCGCCCTGTTCCGGCGCGAGGAGACCGGCGAGCAGTCGGAGCAGCGTGGACTTGCCCGCGCCGTTGGCACCGACCAGCCCGATCACGTCGCCGGGCGCGACGACGAGGTCGAGTCCGGCGAAGAGGGAGCGGTCGCCGTGTCCGGCGGCGAGATTCTTGGCGACGAGGGTGGCAGTCATCAGATGGCCGATCTTAACGGCCCCGCCGCCGTCCCATCGCCCCGGTTTTCCGTTGGCCATCGCCACGGTTTCCGTGGTCCATCGCTCCGGTTTCCGTGGGCCGTCTCCCCGGTTCTCAGTGAACCGCTGTCAGTGGACCATCGCCTCCACCAGCACACTCCCCGAGGTACGCGCGACGATGAAGGACTCCCCCCGCACGGCCTTGGCGTCCAGCGCGAGCCGGTGCCGGCCCGCCTCCAGGACCCCGTCGAAGACCTCCTGCGCGTGGGTGCGGTACAGGCGGTCGAGACGGTACGCCGTCAGCTGGACGCGGCAGGTCGAGGTGACCTCGATGCCCGCCTCGCCGTCGGCCGCGACCAGCCGCGTGAGTCGGCGCAGTTCGCGCGGGCTGCGGTCCA
Source organism: Streptomyces sp. NPDC093544 (assembly GCF_040683495.1). Taxonomy (NCBI): domain Bacteria; kingdom Bacillati; phylum Actinomycetota; class Actinomycetes; order Kitasatosporales; family Streptomycetaceae; genus Streptomyces; species Streptomyces sp. NPDC093544. Next base: position 209,740 of record NZ_JBFBEA010000006.1, read on the forward strand.
GAGCGTGTTCTATCTGGGCGACGAGGAGCGGAATGATCGGGGCGAGGCCCTCGACGTACGTCACCTCGACGCTCGCGCGGTCGAAGGACTGTCGTACGGCGGCACGTTCCTCCTCGCCCACGGCGCGGCCGAAGGCCACCGCGCCATAGTTGCGGAGTTCGTCGGCCGGGACGTCCGTGGCGTCCCGTGTGATGTCGGCGCCGATGCCGATGGTGCGCAGGGCGGCGGCGAGCTTGGCGAGGACGGCGACCCGGGCGCCGATGAGGAGGACCCGGCGGCGGGGTCCGGAGTCGCCGTTCAGCAGGGAGTTCAGGGCGCTTCGGTACTCGGCGCCGTGGAAGCGGAACGGTCCTATCCCGTGGTAGCCGTTGAGCTCCAGATCGGGCCGCTCGTCGGTCTGCCAGGCGAAGTCGCGCCACACATAGTCGTCGCCGGCCTTCTCGATGACGGCGGTGACGGCGCCGCAATCGAGGCCCTCGCACTCGGGGCAGCCGTAGATGACGTACCGGCCACCGTCGAGCGGAGCGTCGGCCTCAAGGAGAAGGCTGCGCACCTGGGCGGTGAAGATCGCGGGCGGTACGTCGGAGGCGAGCGGGGAGACGGCGTCGAGGTCGGAGAGCTGGAAAAGCAGCGGGCGGCCGTCGACGATGAAGTCGACGAAATCCCGGTGCACTTGGTAGTCACCGTTGGCGAGGACTCCACCGGCACGCATCGCCGGTGCCAGGCCAAAGGTCGCGTACTCGGCAGACATGCTGTGAGTATCCCCAGAGTGGGAGTGATCTGAGCACGGCATGACATATTCCGCTACCGTCCCGGCGTGAAGACCGAGCGAGGCGACGATGTGATCGTGGTCGGCAGCGGCGTCATCGGGCTGACGACGGCCGTTGTTCTGGCCGAGAGCGGCAGGCGCGTACGGGTGTGGGCGCGGGAGCCCGCCGAGCGGACCACCTCGGCGGTTGCGGGCGCGCTGTGGTGGCCGTACCGCATCGAGCCGGAGACACTGGCCCGCGACTGGGCCCTCCAATCACTCTCCGTGTACGAGGAGTTGGCGGCGCGGCCCGAGGAGACGGGCGTACGCATGGTCGAGGGCGTACTGGGTGAGTCGCGGCTGGACGAACAGGGTCCGTGGGTGGCCGCCCGGGTGCCGGGGCTGCGGGCCTCGACGCCTGCGGAGTACGCGGGGACCGGCCTGTGGGCCCGGCTGCCGCTGCTGGACATGCCGGTGCATCTGCGGTGGCTGCGCGAGCGGTTCCTGCGGGCCGGAGGGGCGTTCGAGGTCCGCCCGCTGACTGACCTCACGGAGGCGGCGGCACCGGTCGTCGTCAACTGCACGGGGCTCGGCGCCCGCGACCTCGTACCGGATCCGGCCGTACGGCCCGTGCGTGGGCAGCTCGTGATCGTGGAGAACCCCGGCGTCACCACCTGGCTGGTGTCGACCGACGCGGCCGCCGGGACGACCACGTACCTCTTCCCGCAGCCGGACCGGCTGGTCCTGGGCGGCACGACCGACGAGGACGACTGGTCGCTGACGCCCGACCCGGCCGCGGCCGCCGAGATCGTCGAGCGGTGTGCGGCACTGCGCCCCGAGATCGCCGGGGCGCGCGTGCTCGGCCACCGGGTGGGTCTGCGGCCGGTGCGCGGCACGGTCCGTCTGGAGCGTGAACCGCTCCCGGACGGACGGGTGTTGGTGCACAACTACGGTCACGGCGGCGCGGGCGTCACGGTGGCGTGGGGGTGTGCTCGGGAGGCGGCGGGGCTCGCCTCCCGCTGACGGTCATCCGCGGTCGCGGGCCGGTTCGAATCCCCGGCCCACGGACAAGCATCCGCGGTCGGGCCGGACCAAGTCCCTTGTCCACGGACAGCCATCCGCGGTCGGGCGCCGGACGAAGTCCCCAACCCACGCACAGTCACCCGTAGTCGGGCCGGATCAATGCCCGACCCACGGACAGCCATCCGCGGTCGGGCCGGACCAAATCCCCGGCCCACCGACGGTCACCCGTGGTCGTGCCCGAGCGGGTCCCCCTCCGTGTCCGTGCCCGGCCCCGGACCGATGGTGATCTCGAAGTCGCCGTCGTACTGCTTGTGTCCCTCGATCACGGCGAGTTCGACGGCTTCGGAGGCCATCTCCCCTCGCACGATGAGCGGGTCCTTGCGCAGGTCACGCAGGAGCGCGACGCACATGCCGATCATCACGATGACGAAGGGTGCGGCAGCGAGGATCGTGAGGTTCTGCAGGCCGGTGAGTGCGTCGCCCTCGCTGCCGGCGAGCAGCATGATGGCGGCGACCGCCCCGGTCAGGACACCCCAGAACACCACCACGAACCGGCCGGGTTCGAGCGCGCCCCTCTGGGAGAGCGCGCCCATCACGATGGACGCCGCGTCCGCTCCCGAGACGAAGAAGATGCCGACCAGGATCATCACGAGCAGGCTGGTGGCGGTGGCGATGGGAAACTCGGCCAACACACCGAAGAGTTGGCCCTCCGGTGTCGACTCGCCACCGAGGTGCCCGGTCTCCTTCAGCTTCATCGACGTACCGCCGAAGATCGCGAACCAGACCAGGCTGACACTGCTGGGGACGAGGATCACGCCGCCGACGAACTGCCGGATGGTGCGGCCGCGGCTGATGCGGGCGATGAACATGCCGACGAACGGCGTCCAGGAGATCCACCACGCCCAGTAGAAGACGGTCCAGCTGCCCAGCCAGGCCGCGACGCCCTCGCCGCCGCTGGCCTCGGTGCGGCCGGCGAGCTGGGGCAGGTCACCGAGGTAGGCGAAGATCGAGGTGGGCAGCAGGTCGAGGACGATGATGGTCGGTCCCGCGATGAACACGAAGACGGCGAGGATTAGCGCAAGGACCATGTTGATGTTGGACAGCCACTGGATGCCCTTCTCCACGCCTGAGACGGCCGAGGCCACGAACGCCACCGTCAGCACGGCGATGATCGTGACGAGCAGGCCGTTGCTCACCTTGTCCATCCAGTCCAGCTCCTTGAACCCGGAGCCGATCTGGAGCGCGCCCAGGCCCAGTGAGGCCGCGGAGCCGAAGACGGTGGCGACGATCGCGAGGATGTCGATCACCCGGCCCCAGGCGCCGTTGGCGTGCCGCTCGCCGATGAGTGGTGTGAAGACCGCGCTGATCGTCTGGCGCCGGCGCTTGCGGAAGGTGCTGTAGGCGATGCCGAGGCCGACCACCGCGTAGATCGCCCAGGGGTGCAGCGTCCAGTGGAAGAGGGTGGTGGCCATCGCCGTCTCCATGCGTTCGCCGGAGTCGGCGGGCGTGGTGCCCGGCGGGGGTGTCGTGTAGTGCGCCAGCGGCTCGCTCACGCCGTAGAACATCAGGCCGATTCCCATGCCGGCGCTGAACATCATCGCGACCCATGACACGGTGCGGAACTCGGGCTCCTCGCCCTCGTCGCCGAGGTGGATCTTCCCGTAGCGGCTGATCGCGAGCCAGAGCGCGAAGACCACGAAGCAGGAGGCGGCCAGCATGAAGGCCCAACCGCCGTTGTGGATCAACCCGTTGAGCATCGTGGTGGAGGCGCTCTCCAGCGAGTCGGTCGCGACCGAGCCCCAGATCACGAACGCGACGGTGAGCACGGCGGTGACGCCGAACACCACGCGATCCGTCCGCCCGCCGTGAGCCGTCTCTTCATTTTGCCCCGTCATGGGCTGCACCTTTCACAATAGGGCGTATGGGAGTTACTGCCCCCATACGCCCTATCACAGGTGCGGCCGCGCTCAGCGTCTCAGCAGTCGGTGTCGGGCTCCCCGGCAGTGAGGTGGTACGGCGCGCGCTCGTCGAGGAGCAGCGGGACGAGAGCGCGCAGGGACTGGCGCAGCGGTACGAGTACGCCGTCGCCCTCGCGTTGTACGCGGACACCGTGCAGGCTCAGCTCGTCGCGCAGGTCCGTGTACTGGTCCGCCGTGAGCCGGTAACCGCAGGGCGGGTCCTGGATCACCTCGGCCGGTTCGGCCGGGTCGTTGTCGGCGCCGCCGAGGTAGACCGGGCCGGTGTCCAGGTAACCCGCGAGCCGGGCTGCCGAGGTGGCCCTCTCGACCTGCTCGCGACGTTCAGCGGTGAAGGTGAACAGGCCTCCCAGCGCGGCCAGTTGGGAGTCGACGCGGCGGCGGTGGTTCAGCGCCGGGTCCGCCTGTTCGGCCTCCGTGAGGGGGTCGACCCGGCTCTCTATGAGGAGTCCCGCGGAGTGTTTGACGCCCGACATGTTCCGCAGGATTCGTTCCTGTCCGTCCCCCGCCACCTGCTGGATCGGATCGCCGGTCACGGGGTCGGTCCAGATGCCGTACGTGCCCGTCGAGTACCCCTCGTCCTGGGCGGCGGGCCGTACGTAGTCGAGTGACAGGGTCTGCGCCTCGTCGTGCACGGCCGTGTCCGTGTTGAGGTTGCGCGGCCACAGGTCGAAGAGGTCCTTGTCGTAGTACGGGGGCGTGGCGCCGTACTCGTGCAGGTCGTAGACGATGTCGGGCTTGCGGTCGCGGAGGACCGCGGCCGTCGCGCGGGCCTCGGCGGTCTGGAGGGCGAGGTGGTCGCGGTTGATGTCGACGCCGTCGCTGTTGCCGCGGGTGTCTGCGGCGCGGCCGTCCGGGTTGGCGGTGGGCACGACGAGCAGGGTGGTTGTCTTCAGGAAGCTCCGGGTGCGCTGGTCCTTCGCGTACGCCAGGTCGCGGATCGTGGTGAGGCAGGCCTCGCGTCCGGACGGCTCGTCGCCGTGCTGGCTGCACACGAGGAGCACGGTGGTGGCGGCACGGGGTGCGCCGACTCGGACGAGCTGGAGCGGGCGGCCCTGCTTGGTCGTGCCGATCCCGGACACGGAGACACGGTCGCTCGCCTTGTCGAGGGCTGTCAGGAAGTCCTGTTCCTCGGGCTGGCTGGTCCAGCGGGCCCCGTCGGTCTGCTCGAAGCCGGTGCGCGGCGGCTTGTCCGCCGCGTACGCGGGTGCGGTCAGCAGGGGCGCGGCCAGGGCCGTGGCGGTGACCGCCACGGCCAGGGCGCGGATGTGTAAGCCGGTCAACTGCTCTCTCCCGGGACTCGGAGGGCGGCGCGCGGGTCGCGTACGCCGTCGAGGACGGAGGGGCTCGGAGTCGCTGCGGACCCCGTCGTGGCCTTGCTGAAGGCCTTGGCGCCGCCGACCAGCGGGACCTTGGCCGAGGTACGGGCCAGGTCGAGCTTCAGGGTCGGGGTGGTGGACGGCGGGTCGATGAGGTCCTTGTCGGTGCCCGCGACGATGAGTGCGAGCCGGTGGCCCTTGGGGACGACGTGGTCGGTGGCGGCGAGGTCGAGGGTGATCGTGTACGCCTTGCCGGGGGTGAGCGGGACACCCTTCGTCGCCGAGGCGTAGTTGCCGAGGTCGGCCCAGCCGCGGCTGAAGACCGTGTAGTCGACGTCCGCGTTCTTCGACCGGGTCTCCTTGAAGCATGAACTGTCGCCGGTCGTGCTCGGACCCCAGCAGGTGCGGTCGGTGAGCGTGCTGATGCCCTCGCCGGAGGCGGCGTAGTCGCGGATGGTGTCCGGTCCGAGGTCGACAAGTACCGCGGTGAGATGGGCCGTTGAGGTGGTCGGAGTGGCGGTGACCGTCACTTTCGACGAGCCGGACAGGCGCAGATCCCGGGTCAGCGGCTGGGTGACGAAGCCGGCCTTGTCAGGGGTCGGCTGGTCGATGTACGCGGCCCAGTCGGTCTCGCTCAGCTGCGGGTTGTCGGTGAAGGACTCGGTTCCGAAGCCCTTGGTCAGTCCGAGGGTGCCGACGCCCGCCGCGGAGCCGGTGGCCGGGCGGAGGGTTGTCGTGTCGGTGCCGCGGGGCGGCCAGACGCTGGAGGTCACCCACTGGTCGGGGTGGCGCTCGATGTCGGCCATCGGCTCGTCGTCGATGCCGTTGTCGTAGCCGAGGAGTTCGTGGTCGAACCAGCGGTGCAGGGTGTCGACCCACTCGGCTCGGCGGAAGTCGAAGGGGTCGACGTGGCCGGTCTGCGAGATCCAGATCTTGCGGTCGACGCCGTTCTCGGCGAGCGCGTCCCACCACGGGCCGACGTGCTGGGTACGGACGTTGAGGTCCTGAGCGCCGTGGACCAGGAAGACGCTCGCCCTGACCTTGCTCGCGTCCTTCACGTAGTCGCGCTCGGTCCAGAACGAGGTCCAGTCACCGGTGCGCGGTGCCCCGTCGACGATCTTCTGCTGGACCGCGGCGCACTTGGCGCGGGCATCGGGGCTGTCGACGTAGTCGGACAGCCAGTCCGGGCCCGAGTCGTAGAGCGGGGCGCCCTCGCTGAAGTAGTAGTCGTACCAGGAGGAGATAGCGCTGATCGGCACGATGGTTTCGAGACCCTTGACGCCGGTGGCGGCGACGCCGTTGGCGATGGTGCCGTCCCAGCTCTTGCCGATCATGCCGGTCTTGCCGTTGGTCCAGGTGGCCTTGGCGGCGGCGGTGCCGGTGCGCGTGGTGTACGCCTTGGCCCGGCCGTTGAGCCAGTCGACGACCGCCTTCGCGGACTGGATGTCGGAGCGGCCTCCTACGTCCACACAGCCGTCGGAGCGGTTGGTTCCGGCCAGGTCGACGCCGACGAAGGCGTAGCCGCGGGGCACGAAGTAGTTGTCGTAGAACAGCGGCATCTGGACGACGTTGCCGCTCGCGTCGTACGTCTTCTTCTGGCTCTCGTTGCCGCGTCCGCAGCAGGAGTAGTACGGGCTGGCGTCCATGATCACGGGTATCTTGCGGCCCGACGCGGCGAGTTCGCGGGGCCGGACGATGTCGACGGCGACGCGGTCGGTCTTCCCGTCACTGTCGCCGTCCAGACCGGTGTCCACCCACACGGACTCGCGGATCGCGTTGTCGTACGAGTAGATCGGGGTGCTCTCCCGAGGGGCGCTGTGTGCTGCGACCGGGGTGAGCAGGGTTGCCATCAGGGCGGCCGTGGCCGCCGTCGCGAGCGATCTCCAGGTCGTGAAGCGCATACGGCGCGCACGTATCGGCATGCGCGGAAGGTACCCCGGTCGACTCCCGCGCAAAAGAGGGACTGTGAAAGGTCCCTGGGGCGGGATTGCTCATGACGGCCGAATGGCGATCGTGTGACAGGGGTGGCCGTGGACATGACCGGGGCCACAGGGACTGAATAGGCTCAGAACAGACCTCACGCCCCCACGACTTGGAGCTTGACGTGCACCGCAGACTCATCGCCCCGGGCGCTCTCGCGGCCTCCTTCCTGCTGGCGATCCCGGCATCGGCGGCCAGTTACTCCCCCGGGGCGCCGGGCATCGGCGACCCCTACTACCCGGACTACGGCAACGGCGGCTACGACGTCTCGCACTACGATCTACGCCTCCAGTACCAGCCGCAGACAGATGAACTGGAGGGCACGGCAACCCTCCTGGCGACCACCACGCAGGATCTCTCACGATTCAATCTGGACTTTCTGCTCGACGTGAGCGAGGTGCGGGTCAACGGCGTGAAGGCGTCGTTCGCCACTTCCGGTGAGCAGGAGCTGGAGGTCACCCCGAAGACCCCGCTGGCCAAGGGCAAGGCCGTGACCATCGTGGTCCGCTACAGCGGTGTGCCGTCATCGAAGACCGCGTACGGGTTCACCAGCTGGCACCGCACTCCGGACGGCGGCGTCGGCGCGAACGAGCCCGAGTCGGCGGCGTGGTGGTTCCCCAGCAACGACCACCCGCTCGACAAGGCGACGTACGACGTGTCGGTCAACGTCCCCGACGGCACGCAGGCGATCTCCAACGGCACGCTCCAGTCGACCAGTTCGAAGCTCGGCTGGACGCGCTACAACTGGCGGTCCAACAAGCCGCAGGCCACGTATCTCGCCACGCTCGCGATCGGCAAGTTCGACATCACGACCGGGACCACCGAGAGCGGCATCCCGATCATCAACGCGTACAGCAAGGACCTCGGTGACAACGCCGGGGCGGTGCGGGCGAGCATCGAACGCACCGGTGAGGTCGCCGACTTCCTCACCGAGTACTTCGGCCCGTACCCCTTCAACGCGCTCGGCGGGTATGTCCCGAACACCAACACCGGGTACGCGCTGGAGACGCAGACGCGGCCGTTCTACAGCCCGCGCCAGTTCGCGAACGGCTCGAACGTGTCCGTCGTCGTCCACGAGCTGGCCCACCAGTGGTACGGGGACGAGGTGTCCGTCGCCGGGTGGAAGGACATCTGGATCAACGAGGGCTTCGCCCGGTACGCGCAGTGGCTGTGGTCGGAGCACGAGGGCGAGGGGACGGCGCAGGAGCTCGCGGACTACGTGTATGCCGTGCACCCGGCGGACGACGCCTTCTGGACGGTCGCGCCCGGCGACCCGGGTCCGGAGAACCAGTTCGACATCGCGGTCTACGACCGAGGGGCGCTGGCCATTCAGGCGCTGCGCAACGAGGTCGGGGACGACGCGTTCTTCGCCATCCTGAAGGGGTGGCCCAGCGAGCACGCGTACGGGAACGCTACGGTCGGCGACTTCCAGAAGTACGCGGAGAAGGTGTCGGGCCAGTCGCTCGGCTCGTTCTTCGACACGTGGCTGTTCGAGCCGTCGAAGCCGGCGGCGCCTGCGGCGCAGGGCGCGTCGATCGCTCGGGCCGCGGGGACGGACGGGACTTCTTCCAAGGTTCCTGCTCAGCCGAAGTCGTGGAAGAAGATCGCTGCGACTGATTCGGTTCACGATCACTGAGGTGTGTCGTATGGCGGGCGGGCGCCGTCGCGTTCCAACTCCTTGACCCGGGTCAGGAGTTCATCGCGGCTGATGGCGTCCGCCCGTGTCGACGGCACGGTGCAGGCGTGGGCACCGGCCACCGCGCCGTACAGGGCGCAACGGTGCGGCGGCTCACCGGCCAGCCAGCCGAGGAGGAAACCGCAGGCGAAGGCGTCGCCGGCGCCGTTCGAGTCCACGACCGGGGCCGGGGGTGTGACCGCCGGGATGTGGGTCACCTCGCCGTCCGCCAGCAGATACGCCCCGTCGGCTCCGGCCGTGGCGACCACCACCTCGGCCCGGCCCCGCTCGACGATCTGCCGCATCGTCCGCTCCGGGTCGGGCAGCACGGTGGTGGACACGAACACGAGGTCGGCGGTGTAGGCGAACGGCTCGTGGTACGGATTCTCGCCGTCCCAGTTGTGCAGGTCGGTCGAGAGGGTTACCCCGGCCTCCCGCAGCGCGGGAAGGGTGTGGGCGCACGGGTGGGTGATGACGACGTGCGCGTGGCGGCTCGCCCCGGCCAGCGCCCGGACGGTCTCCTCCGGCAGCCGGTCGCCGTCCCGCGAGCGACTCACGTCGTACAGCGACAGCCGCCGTCCCTCCGGGTCCACGAGGTTGACCGCACGCTTGGTGCCACCGGGCTGGCGGACATCGGTGAGCGGGATACCCCGGTCGCGGTGCAGCGCCCGGACCAGCTCACCCTCGTGGTCGTCGCCGAGCATGTCGAGATGGTGCGCGCGCAGCCCCAGAGCGTGCACACCAAGAGCGACGAAGTCCCCACTCTGGCCGGCCCGCGTCTCGATACCGGGCCGGATCATGTAGCTGTCCGCGAACGGAAGCGGCAGTTCGGGGACGTACACGATCGTGTCCACACCCGCGCCTCCCAGGACGAGGACGTCGATCTCGGAGCTCATGGGGGTTCCTCTCGCCTCTGGCCAACTCCCGAGAGCGGTCGCCGAGCAACTCTGTACGGGAGCACCGCGATCGCATCTCGTCGACTGCGCCTGTCGGCAGGTGAGTCAAGCAAGGTCTTGGAGGCATCGGCAACAGCTTGCGGAATCTTTCCGCAAGCTGTTGCCGTTGCACGCGTCGACCGTTGCACGCGTCGACCGTTGGCCGTCGACCGTTGGCCGTTGGCCGTTGGCGATGCTCAGTCCCCGTGGTCGTACACCGTCACGGCTATCCCCGGCTTCACCAGCCGCTCCGCGATGAGCGGCTCCACACGGGACCACTTGCCGCCGGCGAGACCGCAGCCGATCCGGGGCATGTGGACGGAGGCGCCGAGCTCGGCGGCCTTGTCGCCCAGCAGTCCGAGGGCGGTGCCGATGGCCTCGTAGCGCACGGGCACCCCCTTACTGCCCGTGCGTATGCCTCGCTGGCCGACCAGGTTCGCCACCCACACGTATCGCTGAACCTGGACGAACTGCGCCGAGCCCAGGCCGAAGTCGTTCTGCGCGCGATCGCGGTGCCAGGCGCGATACGCCGCTTCCGGCTCCGGCCAGCGGCGCGAGACGGCGAGCACGAAGCCCTTCCCCCATCCCCCGATGTCATTGCAGACATGGGCGACCACCTTGACGCCCTTCCCCAGCGGAGTGGTGGCGTCGCCCCTGACGTACATGATCTCGGACATGACGCCACGGTAGGTGCTGCCACTGACAGTGGCCGTCGAGACCGGACGGGCGGACGGGCGGACAGTGGGCGGATGCCGGTGTAGGTTCGCCGCCGCCGTTGTCATTCCGGTCCGCGGTGACCTGCTGCTTGTTCTGCAGTCTCACCGGGTGTCCCACGTTTCCCGTCTCACTTCGGCGGCAATTCCTCATGCCGCCGACCTTGCCGGTGGCCAGCTGTAGTGCTTCTGCCCCATGTACCAGCGGAACGTCCGCCACTGCTCGGCCGCGTACGGCATCTCCGAGGGTCGGTGTCCAAGCCGGAGCCTCAACTGTTGGCCAAGGTGCGGTCCAGGAGAGGGAGCAGGCGGTCCCAGTGGTGCTGGAGTGCGGAGGAGTTGAAGGCATCGGTGTCGGACATGGTGAAGCCGTGGACGGTGCCGGGGTAGATCTCGGAGGTGTAGCCGACCCCCGCGGCGTCCAGGGCCTGGTTGAGCTCGCCGAGAGCCTCGGGCGTCATGTCGCCTTCGGCGTGCCCAAGGTGGACCTGGGCGGTGAGCTTCGAGAAGAGGTCTGGCCCGTCGACGCCCACGGGGCCGTGGAATGCGGCGACGGCGGCCACCTGGCCGGGGTGGGCCGCGGCGGTGCGCATCGCCAGGAGGCCGCCTATGCAGTAGCCGGTCACCGCGACCGGTCCGGCGTCGACCTCGGGCTGGGTGGTGAGGAACCTGAGGTAGGCGTCGGCGTCGCGCAGAGCACGTTCGGCCGTGTGCGCCTCGATCAAGGGCATCAGCTGGGCGAAGACCGCGTGCCGGACCTCTTCTCCGATGTGCTCGGGAAGTGGGATCACCGGAGCCGGGCCGTGCCTGTAGAAGAAGTTGGGGACGAGCACGTAGTACCCGTGCCCGGCCAGTTCGAGGGCCAACTCCCTCAGCACGGGCCGGATGCCGAAGCCGTCCGCGTACATCAGCACCCCTGGGTGCCGCTCACCATCGTCGGGGAAAGCGGCGAAAGCGTCGGCCTGGCCGTCCGCGGTGGGAATGTGCAGCGTCTTGGTGAGCATGAATTCTCCTGTCGTGGTTGACGAGTCGAGCTGTCATCAACACGACAGGAGGCGGAGCCCGCGCAGCAGCGCCAGATCCTCGGTCCAACAGCAGGCCGGCACCGGCCCGTACGGCGCTCAGAGGAGCGCCGGGTCACCAATCCGTGTGTGGCGCAATGCCGTCCCGGTAGTCATAGCCGCATAACGTAGCCCACCGGACGGGATCGATGCCAGCCCTCCCCAGTCCACAGTGCCGTTCGCGAGAACGATCTCGGCCAACACCTCGGACCCTGTCCTCGGTCGACGCGCTGCCTGTGACTGAAATACCGATCTTGCGGCTGCACAGTCCTCACCGCACTTCGCAACACTCCCTCATGCCGAGCTGGGAATCTCAGCATCGCGTCATAAGTGCTATTCAGAGGTCATCGCTCGCGAGAACACGACGCGGATTGCGAGTACCTACAGCCGGGCGGGCACGGGACGTGCGCCGTCTGGCGGCGCTTTCGCAACACCGGTGAGACAGCAATACTGTTGCACCAGATCGCTGCACAACCCGGAGAGGCAGGGCCCGCCATGACCACCGACATCGAGGAGCCGGTGCTCACGGTTGACGAGTTGGCTGCGCGGGCGGGCGTTACGGTCCGTACGGTGCGTTTCTACAGCACCAAGGGTCTGTTGCCGCCGCCCGTGATCGGTCCTCGGCGGGTGGGTCACTACAGCCAGGAGCATCTGGCCCGGCTCGCCCTCATCGAGGAGTTGCAGCACCAGGGCATGACGCTAGCCGCGATCGAGCGGCATCTTCAGCAGTTGCCGCCCGACCTGAGCGCTCACGACCTCGCCATCCACCGTGCTGTGGTGGCCTCCTGGGCGCCCGACGCCGCGGAGTACGTGACGCGTGAGGAGTTGGAGCGGCGGGCGGGGCGTTCGCTGGGCGAGGAGGAGCTGGACCGGCTCGTCGCGATGAGTGTCATCACGCGGACCGCGGACTCCTTCCGCGTGGACCCGGGGCTGCTGCGGCTCGGCGTACAGCTTCTCGACGTACCCATCGCGCACGAGACGATCCTCGCGGCGCGGACCGTACTGCTGGAGCACTCGCGGGCGGCGGCCCACGAGTTGTCCGCGCTGCTGCGTGACGCGGTGGGCGAGCGTGAGTCCGTGGCGGCGGTGAAGTCGCTGTCGGCGCATATGCAGCCGCTGGTGGTGCAGGCGCTGCTGACGACGTTCCAGCGCTCGCTGAAGGAGGAACTCCGGGAGTGGCTCAAGGAGTCCTGAGCCGCCCGACTCCACAAGCGGCTGCAAGTAGGCGGACCGGCCCGCCACATTGAGGGCCTGGCCGGTCAGGAAGCCGCTGCCCTCGTCGACGACGTACAGCAGGGTCGAGTCGAGATCGGACGGCTCCTGGGTCCTGGGGACGGCCTGTTGGGCGCGGGCGTGTTCGAAGCCGCCGTCCGCGCCGACGGTCCGCTCGGCGGTGGCGGTGCGGACCATGCTCGGCGCGATCGCGTTGACGGTGATGCCGCGGGGCCCGAGCTCGGAGGCCAGTGCGCGCGTGAAGCCGATCAGGCCCGCCTTCGAGGAGACGTACGCGACCATCGTCGGCGGCGCGGTGAGGACGGCCGCTATGTGCAGGCTGACGAACGCGGGACGGCCGGTGACGCGGGCATACCCGTCTGCCATGGAGACGACGGCGCCCTCGTGGATGCCGAGGACATACTCGGGCGCGTCCTCGGCGTCCATGAGGGCTGCGAGGAAGGGCAGTTCGGAGGTGCCGGGGTTGCCGAACACGCGGTCCGCGCCCTCGCCGCGCAGGATCTCCAGCAGGGCGAGGGCGGGGCGGCGACCCATGGGGGGCTCCTCGGTGGGTACGGGGATGACGGCGACCGGTGCGCGGTCAGCGTCGGGTCCCCGTACCACCGGGAGCAAGGGCAGCGTGTCGCTCAGCGATACGTCGTCGGGTCCGTCGTCCGATCCCTCACCGGGTCCGTCATCGGATCCCTCATCGGGTGTCGCTGAACCGCTCCCCCTTCTCCGCCTTCTCGACCAGCAGTGCCGGAGGCGTGAACCGCTCCCCGTAGCGCTCGGCGAGCTCACGCGCGCGTGCCACGAACGCGGGCAGACCCCCAGCCTCGCCGGTGCCGGAACCCGCCCCGGCGCCGCCGTCGTACCCGTTGATGTACTGCAGGACACCCCCGGTCCAGCCCGGGAAGCCGATCCCGAAGATGGAGCCGATGTTGGCGTCCGCTACCGACGTCAGCACGCCCTCCTCAAGGAGGCGGACGGTGTCCAGCGCCTCGGAGAAGAGCATGCGCTCCTGCATGTCTTTGAACGGCACAGTGGCGAACGGGATCTCGGAGCCGGGCTTGGTGAAGTGCTCACGCAGTCCTGGCCACAGCTTGCCGCGCTTGCCGTCCGCCCCGTACTCGTAGAAGCCCGCGCCGCCGCTGCGGCCCGTGCGGCCGAACTCGTCGACCATGCGGTCGATGACCGCCTCGGCCGGGTGCGTCACCCAGGTGCCACCCGCCTCCTCCACGGCCTGCTTGGACTCCTTGCGGATCTTGCGCGGCAGGGTGAGCGTCAGCTCGTCCATGAGGGAGAGGACCTTGGCGGGGTAGCCCGCCTGGGCGGCCGCCTGCTCGACGGACGCGGGCTCGATGCCCTCGCCGACCATCGCGACGCCCTCGTTGATGAACTGCCCGATGACGCGGGAGGTGAAGAAGCCGCGCGAGTCATTGACGACGATCGGCGTCTTGTTGATCTGGCGTACGAGATCGAAGGCACGCGCCAGCGCTTCGTCGCCGCTCCGCTCGCCCTTGATGATCTCGACGAGCGGCATCTTGTCGACCGGCGAGAAGAAGTGCAGCCCGATGAAGTCGCTCTGGCGCTCCACGCCCTCGGCGAGCACGGTGATCGGCAGGGTCGAGGTGTTGGAGCAGAGCAGTGCGTCGGGCTCGACGAGGTGCTGGATCTCCTGGAACACCTTGTGCTTGAGCGACGTGTCCTCGAAGACGGCCTCGATCACGGCGTCGCAGCCGGCCAGGTCCTGAGGGTCCGCGGTGGGCGTGATGCGGGCGAGCAGCGCGTCGGCCTTCTGCTGCGTCGTACGTCCCCTGGAGACGGCATTCGCACAGAGCTTCTCGGAGTAGGCCTTGCCCTTGACCGCCGCCTCCGCCGACACGTCCTTGAGGACGACGTCGATGCCCGCGCGGGCGCACGAGTACGCGATGCCCGCACCCATCATCCCGGCACCGAGGACGGCGACCTTGCGGACCTGGCGCGGTGCGATGCCCTTCGGCCGGTTGGCGCCGGAGTTGACCGCCTGGAGGTCGAAGAAGAACGCCTGGATCATGTTCTTGGCGGTCTGCCCGGTGACCAGCTCGGTGAAGTAGCGCGCCTCGATGACCAGCGCGGTCTCGAAGTCGACCTGCGAGCCCTCCACGGCGGCCGCGAGGATGTTGCGCGGCGCCGGATAGGGGGCGCCGTTCAGCTGCTTCTTCAGGTTGGCCGGGAACGCGGGCAGGTTGGCGGCGAACTTCGGGTTCGACGGCGTACCGCCCGGGATCCGGTAGCCCGGCTTGTCCCACGGCTGCTGCGACTCGGGGTTGGCGTCGATGAAGGCGCGCGCCTTGGCGAGCAACTCCTCGGGCGTGGCCGCCACTTCGTGGACGAGACCGTTCTCCAGCGCCCGCTGCGCGGAGTACTGGGTGCCCTGGAGCAGCACCTTCAGCAGCGCGTCCGCGATGCCCATCAGACGGACGGTGCGGGTGACGCCGCCGCCGGCCGGGAGCAGGCCGAGGGTGACCTCGGGCAGGCCGATCTTGGTGCCGGGGGTATCGAGGGCCACGCGGTGGTGGGAGGCGAGGGCGATCTCGTAACCGCCGCCGAGTGCGGCGCCGTTGATGGCGGCGACGACCGGCTTGCCGAGCGTTTCGATGCGGCGCAGGGAGGATTTGATGGCCGTGCCGGTCTCGAACGCCTGCTGGGCGTTGTCCGGACCGACGCTCATCATCTCCTTGAGGTCGCCGCCCGCGAAGAAGGTCTTCTTGGCGGAGGTGTAGATGACTCCGCGGATGGAGTCCTTCTCGGCCTCGGCGCGTTCGGCGATCGCCGCGATCGAGGCCTTGAAGGCCTGGTTCATGGTGTTGGCGGACTGGTTGGGGTCGTCGAGGACGAGGGTGACGACACCGGTCTCGTCCTGTTCCCAGCGGATGGTGGTGGGCTCAGTGCTCATCAGGGGTTGCTCCGTTGATCCGTGGATCCGTTGTCCCTGGATCCTTTGTCCGTTGATCCGTTGATCCGTTGATCCGTTGATCCGTTGGGAAAGGTCAGACGCGCTCGACGATCGTGGCGATACCCATGCCGCCGCCCACGCACAGCGTGGCGAGGCCGTAGCGCTTGTCCTGGCGCTCCAGTTCGTCGACGAGCGTGCCGAGGATCATGGCGCCGGTGGCGCCGAGCGGGTGGCCCAGCGCGATCGCGCCACCGTTGACGTTGACCTTGTCCAGGGACAGGCCCATGTCCTTGACGAAGCGGAGGACGACCGCCGCGAAGGCCTCGTTGATCTCGACGAGGTCGATGTCGTCGATGGTCAGACCGGCCTTGGCGAGCGCCTTGCGGGTCGCGGGAGCGGGTCCGGTGAGCATGATGGTGGGCTCGGAGCCGGAGACAG
Source organism: Streptomyces sp. NPDC093544 (assembly GCF_040683495.1). Classification (NCBI taxonomy): domain Bacteria; kingdom Bacillati; phylum Actinomycetota; class Actinomycetes; order Kitasatosporales; family Streptomycetaceae; genus Streptomyces; species Streptomyces sp. NPDC093544. The sequence continues at coordinate 225,758 of NZ_JBFBEA010000006.1, forward strand.
CCGCGGAGACGATCCGCGCGCGCGGGGTGAGGCCGTAGCGCTCACCGACCTCCTTCGAGCCGACGGCGACGAGCGACGCGCCGTCCACGATGCCGGAGGAGTTGCCGGCGTGGTGGACGTGCTCGATCGCCTCCACCCAGTGGTACTTCTGCAGCGCCACCGCGTCGAAGCCGCCCAGGTCACCGATGTCGGCGAACGACGGCTTCAGCCTCGCGAGCGAGTCGGCGGTGGTGCCGGGGCGCAGGTGCTCGTCGTGGTCCAGGACGACGAGCCCGCTGCGGTCCTTCACCGGGACGACGGACTTCTCGAAGCGCCCGTCCTTCCACGCGGCAGCCGCCCGCTCCTGGGACAGCGCCGCGTACTCGTCGACATCGCGGCGGGTGAAGCCCTCGATGGTGGCGATGAGGTCCGCGCCGATGCCCTGCGGCGCGAAGTTGGTGGCCAGGTTGGTCATCGGGTCAGCGAACCAGGCGCCACCGTCCGAGCCCATCGGCACCCGCGACATCGACTCGACGCCGCCCGCGAGCACCAGGTCCTCCCAGCCCGAACGGACCTTCATCGCGGCCAGGTTGACGGCTTCCAGGCCCGAGGCACAGAAGCGGTTCTCCTGGACTCCGGCGACCGTGTCGGGGAGTCCGGCGGCGAGAGCGGCGATCCGGGCGATGTCGGAGCCCTGGTCGCCGACCGGGCCCACGACACCGAGCACGATGTCGTCGATCGCGGCCGGGTCGAGGCCGGGGAAGCGACGCTGTACCTCGTGGATGAGCCCGACGACGAGGTCGATGGGCTTGGTGCCGTGCAGGGCGCCGTTCGCCTTGCCGCGGCCGCGCGGGGTGCGGATCGCGTCGTACACATACGCTTCGGTGCTCACTGGTAAGCCTTTCGGGGAGGGTTAGCCGAGCAGGGAACGGCCGATGATCTCCTTCATGATCTCGGTGGTTCCGCCGTAGATGGTCTGGATGCGGCCGTCGGTGAAGGCCTTGGCAACGCGGTACTCGGTCATGTAGCCGTAGCCGCCGTGCAGTTGGAGACAGCGGTCCGCGACCCGCTTCTGCAGCTCGGTGGCCCACCACTTGGCCATCGAGGCGTGCACGGCGTCGAGTTCCCCGTTCGAGTGATCGACGATGCAGCGGTCGAGGAAGGCCCGGGTGACGGCGCACTCAGTGGCCATCTCGGCTATCTCGAAGCGGATGTGCTGGAGCTTGGACAGCGGCCGACCGAACGCCTCGCGCTCCTTGACGTACTCCGTGGTGATCTCGACCAGGTACTCCGCGGCGGCGATCCCGGCGACGGCGATGCCCATGCGCTCCTGCGCGAGGTTGGTCATCAGATGGACGAAGGCGCCGTTCAGCTCGCCGAGCAGATTCTCCTTGGGAACGGTGACGTCGTTGAAGAACAACTCGGCCGTGTCCTGCGCCTTCTGGCCGATCTTGTCGAGGTTGCGGCCGCGCTCGAAGCCCGCCGTTCCCCGTTCGACGACGAGCAGGGACAGTCCCTTGGCACCGCCTTCGGGTGTCGTCCTCGCCACCACGATCACCAGATCGGCGAGGATCCCGTTCGAGATGAAGGTCTTGGAGCCGTTGAGCAGCCAATGGTCGCCGCGGTCCTCGGCGTGCGTCGTGATGCCCTGGAGGTCGGATCCGGCGCCGGGTTCGGTCATGGCGATCGCCGTGATCAGCGAGCCGTCGCAGAAGCCGGGCAGCCAGCGCCGCTTCTGCTCCTCGGTGCCGAGGCCCGTCAGATACGGCCCGATGATGTCGTTGTGCAGTCCGAGCGCGATTCCGGCGGCCCCCGCGCGCGTGAACTCCTCGGCCAGTACGGCGCTGTAGCGGAAGTCCGGGTTGCCGCCGCCCCCGTACTCCTCGGGCACCGCGAACCCGAGCAGCCCCTGCTTCCCGGCCGCCCGCCAGGCGTCGCGCGAGACGATGCCGTCCTTCTCCCACTGCTCGTAGTACGGCAGCACCTCCTTGGCGAGGAAGGTGCGCACCGTCTCGCGGAACGCGTCGTGCTCGGGCTCGAAGATCTGCCGCTTCATTCGGGGCTGCCCTTCAGAAGGTCCGGTACGCCCCAGTCGCGGGCCTCGAAGATCTGCCGCCTCATTCGGGGCTGCCCTTCAAAAGGTCCGGTACGCCCCAGTCGCGGGCCACGTCCACCGTGTCGGCGCCCGGCTGGGCAGGCCCGCTGCGGACGGAGGTGCGGGTGACGGAGAAGCGGGGCGCGGGGGCGGGCTGGGTGATGCCGCCGTGGTCGGTGAAGGTGCCGCGGGCTGCGAGGTGCGGGTGGGCCGGGGCCTCGCGCAGCGAGAGGACCGGCGCCACGCACGCGTCGGAGCCCTCGAAGACGGCCGTCCACTCGTCCCTCGTACGGGTCTTGAAGCGGGCCGTGACGCTCTCGCGCAGTTCGCCCCAGCGCGACAGGTCCTTGCGGGCCGGTGCCTGGTCCTTGAGTCCCAGCAGGTCCACGAACTCGTCGTAGAACTGCTGCTCAAGGGGGCCCACTGCCATGTACTGCCCGTCCGACGTCTCGTACGTCCCGTAGTACGGGCAGCCGCCGTCGAGCAGGTTGGCGCCTCGCCGGTCCTGCCAGCCCCCGGCGGCGAGCATGCCGTGGATCATCGCGGAGAGGTGCGCCGCGCCGTCGACGATCGCCGCGTCCACGACCTGTCCGGCGCCGGTCGCGCGCGCGTGGTGGAGCGCGGCGAGGACACCGACGACGAGGTAGAGCGAGCCGCCCGCGTAGTCGCCGAGGAGGTTCGCGGGGGCCACGGGCGGCTCGTCCGGCTTGCCGATCATCCCGAGCGTGCCGGTCAGGGCGATGTACGCGATGTCGTGCCCGGCACGCTGGGCGAGCGGGCCCTCCTGTCCCCAGCCGGTCATCCGTCCGTAGACGAGCCCGGGGTTGCGGGCGTGGCAGGTCGCAGGGCCCACGCCGAGGCGCTCGGCGACGCCCGGGCGGTAGCCCTCGACGAGGATGTCGGCGCGCTCGACCAGGTCGAGGACGCGGGCGGGCCCGTCCTCGGCCTTGAGGTCGATCACGACCGACCGCTTGTTGCGGTTGGTGACGTCGTACTCGGGATCGATCGCGAGCCCGGCACCACCGGGACGGTCCACGCGGACCACGTCAGCGCCGAGGTCGGCAAGGAGCATCGCGGCGAACGGGCCGGGGCCGATCCCCGCCAGTTCGACAACGCGCACTCCCGCGAGCGGGCCGTGCCCTGCCGTACCCGTCACTGCCATCAAGCCCCCAGCTCTGTGACACTACTGATGTGACATCAGTGATGTTAAGAACGTGTTCCACATCGGGCAAGCCCTGAACGAGCAAGCGCTTAGTTAAATTCCAGGGCGTCGACAGTCGAGCAGGACTCCTCAGCGGGCGTCCAGCTCCGCGACCAGCTTCTTCGGCGCGATCACGCGGTAGCTCTCCTCGACCCAGTCGCAGAGCAGCTCCGCGGCCGGAGCCCCTTGCTCCGCCAGGGGTATGCGCACCCAGCCGGCCTTGCCGAGGCCGTAACCGGCGGGCTCGGCGCCGGGCGAGGTCAGGGCGTGGGCGTGCGCCTCCTCGTCCTTGAGCTTCAGGGTGACGCCCAGCGGATAACTGCCGTCGTCCATGCCGAGGAAGACGAACACCTTCTTGTTGACCTTGGCGACGGACTCACCCCAGGGGAACTCCTCGGTGGCGCCGGGCAGCCCGAGGGCGAACTCGCGCACCTTCTCCCATTTTTTCAGGGCGTTCCTCGGCACGGCCACGGCGACCTCCGACCTCTTCGTCCGACCTCATTGTCCGGCTGCTCGTACCTCACGCTAGCCTCAGCCACCGACAACGGCGCTTCGCGCACAGCTGCGCGGTTCAGGAGCAGGAGTGTCATGAGCAGGCCCAACGAGACGGATCGCTCGGATCGCGCGTACGACATCGTGCTCTTCGGAGCCACGGGGTTCGTCGGGGAACTCACCGCGGAGTACCTCGCCGCGCACGCGCCCAAAGGGCTGCGGTGGGCGATCGCGGGGCGAAGCCCGGAGAAACTGGACCGGCTGCGGGAGCGGCTGACCGGCACTCCCGACGCTCCCGATGCCCTTCACGCGGATGTGTCCGATCCGGAGTCGCTGCGCGAACTCGCCCGCCGCGCGCGCGTGGTGGCCACGACGGTCGGGCCGTACGTCACGTACGGCGAGGAGCTGGTGGCCGCCTGCGCCGACGCCGGTACCGACTACGTCGACCTCTCCGGTGAGCCGGAGTTCGTCGACCTGACGTACGTCCGGCACGACGCACGCGCGCGGGAGACCGGCGCGCGGCTCGTGCACGCCTGCGGTTTCGACTCGGTTCCGCACGACCTGGGCGCGTACTTCACCGTCCGCCAGCTTCCCGAAGGCGTTCCGCTGCGGGTCGACGGGTTCGTGCGCACCCAGGCGATGTTCTCGGGCGGCACGTTCGCCTCGGCGCTCGGCCAGTTCGCGCGCGGGCGGCAGATGCTGGCCGCGGCACGCGATCGCCGTCGGCACGAGCCTCGGCTGGTGGGACGGCGGGCGGAGGCACCGCCGAGCGCTCCGCGGTTCGCCAAGGAGATCGGGGCGTGGGCACTGCCGCTCCCCACGCTCGACCCGCAGGTGGTGCGGCGGTCCGCACAGGCCCTGGAGCGGTACGGGCCCGACTTCCGCTACCGCCACTACGCGGCCGTCGAACGGCTGCCCATCGCGCTGGGCGGCGTCGCCGCGACGGGTGCGCTCTTCGCGGCCGCCCAGCTGCCGCCCGCACGCCGCTGGCTGTCCGACCGGTTCAAGCCCGGGGAAGGACCGAGCGCCGCGCTGCGTGCGAAGAGCTGGTTCTCGGTGCGGTTCGTGGGCGAGGGCGGCGGGCGCCGCGTCTTCACGGAGGTCGCTGGAGGCGACCCCGGCTACGGCGAGACCGCCAAGATGCTCGCGGAGTCCGCGCTTTCGCTGGCCTTCGACGAACTGCCGGAGACGGCCGGGCAGGTCACGACGGCGGTGGCGATGGGTGACGCGCTGACGGAACGGCTCCGCGGGGCGGGGATCACGTTCCGGGTGGCAGCCACCCTGTAGGGGCTCACCTCTAGGAGCTCACCTGTAGGAGCTCACCTCTAGGAGCTCACCTCTAGGAGCTCACTTGTAGAGGCTCATTCGTAGGCACTCACCTGTAGGGACTCAGAACGTCCACCCGGTGACCGTGTAGACCATCCCGCCTATCCAGGCGACTCCGGCGATCACGGCGAGGAACAGCGCGGCCATCACGGCGCGCTCGACGGGCTGGGTGGGGTTGGCTTCGGGCTTCGGGGCGCGGTGCGTCGTCATGCTGCACAGCCTGCCGATCATGACGGTGCGCCCGCATCCGTACTCGTACTCAGAACACGTACTCAGTCAATGGTGCGGATGGCTCAGTGAGTTGCCTCCTGGAGCGCCCGCCCGCAGAGGGAGTCCGCGCGTCGAGTGGATTCCGGGAGGCGGTACTTCGGAGTGAGCGCGAGCGTGTGCGCACACGCGTTGTCGAGGCTCACACGGTGGCCGACCGACACGAACACCGGCTTCACGCCGTCCTGGCTGCGCAAGGCACGGCCCACCTCGTCCTGACCCGCGACGAGCGGCGACGCGCTGCCGCGCCGGGCGCCGGGCTCCTCGTACGAGAAGGTGAAGGGGTTCTTGGCGACCCCGATCGTGGGCAGCCCGGTCAGCACGCCGAGGTGGCTGGCGAGGCCGAAGCGGCGCGGGTGGGCCAGGCCGTAGCCGTCGCAGACGACGAGACCCGGTGCGCAGGGCAGGGCGTCGAGCGCGGCCAGGACGGTCGGGATCTCGCGGAAGGCGAGGAGTCCGGGAACGTAGGGGAAGGAGACCTGGCCGACGGCGGTGGCCTCGGCCACGACATCGAGTGTCGCCGCGTCGAGCACGACGGCCGCGGCCACGACGACGTCCCGCTCGTCGTCGTACGCCACGTCGACCCCCGTCACTCGGCCGGTTCCGGGTGGCGGTCCCGCCTCTCCGAGGACCACTCGCCCCCGCAACTCGTCCTGTACGGCGCGTGCTTGCTCTTCGGTGGCGGGCCAGCCCGCGGGGATCCTCACGGTCGTCATGGTGGGAACGAGCGTACGACCAGGGAGTGGGGCCGGCCGGGCAGGGGTGGGGTGGGTACGTCCGGTCGGGCCGTCGTCGATCCGTCAGTCCGTCAGTCCGTCGATCCGTCAGTCCTTGTCGCCCAGTGCACGCCGCAGCTGCTGCTTGTTCATGTCCGAGCGTCCGTGGATGCCGCGCCGCTTGGCCTCCGCGTACAGCTGGTCGTACGTCGGCCCCTGGGCGCCTTTGTGTGAGCGCTGACCGCCACGCTTGGCGGACGACATGTCCTCGGTGGAGGTCCGGCTCGCGGTCTTCGACTCGCCGGAGCGGGCGCGTTCCTTGTTGACGGTGCGGGCGGCGATCTCCTCGGCGCGTTTCTCGCTCTCACCCCGGTCGCGGGCGCTCTCCTTGATTTGTTCGTACTGGCGTTCCCGCTTGGGGCTCGAACCGCGTGGCATCACTGATCACTCGCCTTTCGGGCTTCGGGGCGGTCCCTTTCACTTTGTTCGTGGCACGGGTACCCCGCATCCGGGCGGACAGAGCACGGTCAACGCTCAAGGCGTGCCACGCGGCCCTTCTCGCCGGACGCCCAGCATCCGAGGTCGGGGGCGCAGTCCACGGTGTCGTACGAGCCGGTGTCCAGCGTGCGCCAGGTGCGGCCGCCGTCGGTCGTCAGGTCGGTGCCGGTGGGCCCCACCGCGAGCGCGGACGTACGGCTGTACGGGAACCAGGTGACGCCGGAGCGGTAGGCGGGCGGCGGCTGTGCCGCGGGCTTCCAGGTGCGGCCGCCATCCGGGGTGAACGCCGCCGCCTGCGGAGAGGCCTGGTCGGGGTTGTAGTCGCCGCCGACCGCGAGGCCGTGGGTGCGGTCCCGGAAGGCGAGGGCGAAGACACCGCGCGCCGAGGTGCCGGCTGGTATGGGCGTGTCGGCGGCGGTCCAGGTCAGGCCCCGGTCGTCGGAGTGCAGCACACGCGCGCGTGCGCCCCCGCCGGTGGCCAGCCACACATCACGCGGCCCCGAACTCACGAGACACTGCCCGCCGGCCGCGAAGCCCGCCTCGCCGGCCTGGGACGCGGGCATGCCGTCGTCGGGCAGTACCTTCCAGGAGCGGCCGCCGTCGCTGGTGGACAGGATGCGGAACTTGCCGTCCACCGGGTCGCTCATCGCCAGGCCGTGGCGGCTGTCGAAAAAGGTGATGCAGTCGTAGAAGGCTCTGGCGTCGGTGTTGCGGAAGGACTCGGTCCAGGTCGCGCCGCCGTCGTCGGTCCTGAACACACGGGAGGCCTCTCCCTCACCGATGGCCAGGACCACGGCGTGCCGCGCGTCGAAGGCCTCGATGTCGCGGAACTGCAGGTCCTGGGCGCCGGGTGGCGAGACGTTCCGCCAGCTCGCGCCGCCGTCGCCGGTACGCAGCACGGTGCCGGCGGAACCAGCCAGCCAGGCGGTGTTCCTGCTGACGGCCGACAGTCCGCGGAAGCGTACGTCCGTGCCGCTGTCCTTCAACTCCCAGTGGGGCGCCTTGACCACCACGTGTGCCGCCCCTTGCGCCTGTGCGGGTGCTGTCAGCGCGGCGGCGAGTGCTCCTGCGCACAGCCCCACGGTGACCATCCGACTCGTACGTCTCGTCCGTCGCGTGTTTCCCAAGCCCCTCATGGCGGGCGAAGCTAGCCCACTCCCCAGGTGACGTCCAGATGGCGTCCTTCGGGAACCTCGGGACCCCGACCGAGTGTCCTCTCGGTTGTCCGGAGAACACAGGACGAGAAAAGGATCACCACAGCGAATGAAAGCGGTGACACAGGTCACTCAGGTTTCATGTGCACGGATTGGCCTGTTCCTTCGTCTCTTCTATTGACCGGCCTCATCCGCCCGGAGTTCGTTCAGCTGTCACAAGGGAGCAAGGCGTTGTCCATCGTCATCGAGCAGCCCGTAGAGGCCCGCCTCGTCGCCGCCGCGCCGAGGATGCCGAGTATTCCCGCAACCCTTCACTACGACCGAAGCGATCCCTTCGCCGTCCGCATGACCTTCCCCGCCCCCGCCACGCTGGAAGGCGTGGAGGTGTGCTGGACTTTCGCCCGCGAGCTGCTCGTGTCGGGGCTGGAGGACGCGGTGGGCTGCGGGGACGTACGAGTGCGGCCGTACGGCTACGACCGCACCGTTCTGGAGTTCCACGCGCCCGAGGGCACCGCGGTGGTGCATGTGCGCTCAGGTGAGGTGCGGAGCTTCCTGTCGCGTACGACGGAACTCGTGCCCACCGGGCTTGAGCACCTCCAGGTGGACCTGGACCACGACCTCGCGGAGCTCATGCGCGGCCCCTGCTGAGCGGCTCCCCGCCACTCCTCAGCGACTGCCCATCAGCGCGTTGAGCTGGGCCCAGTCGTGCCCTTCGGCCGGCGAGTCGTAGGTTCCCGTCCCCCGCAGCTCCCGTGCGGCGCGACGGACCACGGCGTGCGCGGCTGCGCGATGCCCGACCCGCGCTGATACGCGCCACCCCTGGCGCGGCCGGTCGGGCGACGGACTGCGCCCTGGATCCACCATCACGTTCAACGGGCCCTCGACGCCCTCGACGAGAGTTCTGACGGTCACCGGGATCCACGACTCCGGGTGACGAAGACACCGTCGGCTCAGGTTGCCGGACAGGCGCCTGCCCGCTCCGAGGTTTCCTCGGTCTTCCCCGCCACCCGTCAAGCGCCTCCAGCCGCCCGTCAGCCGCCCGCGGCCGCCCCGGTCGCCGCGCCCGTGGTCACCGCCACGATCACCGCGGTACGTACCTCCTGGATGACCTTCTTCAAGGCCGGAGCCGCCGCGCCGCTGCGGTCGGTCAGTTCCTCGATGCGGTCTTTGTGGAGTTTGCGGTCCTTGCCCGTCAGGAGGGGGCGGAGTTCGGCCGCGGCGGCCAGGGCGACGAGGGCCGCGTCGCGGTCGGAGACATCGGCGACGGGCACGGAGCCGACCAGCACCCGCCGCGCGTCCTCACGCAGTGCGTCCACGGTGGACACCCGCTCCAGCTCGTACTCCACGGACGGGAACAGCCCGAGCACGCGCTTCTTCTCCGCCCGCAGGTAACCCTCGGCCGCGAGCTGCGCGCGTACGGCGTCCAGGGTGACGCGAGCCCGCAGCGTCACCCATGCCTTCCACTTCCGGGGCCGGGACTCCTCGACAAGTTCCAGGAGCCCGTCCAGGACCAGGTCCCCCGTGTGTGCGTCGGGGTCGACGGGGGTCGCGATGCCCTCCACGTCCGCGAGCAGGCCGCGCTGCGCGAGTTCCGTGAGGGCTCCGGCGCGCACCAGGTGGTGGAGGTGGGTCGCTCCGGTGACCTTGAGCTTCGTGGTGTCCCAGGAAAGCAGGTAGAGCCGGGCGGGCAGCGAGAGCGAGCCGTCGGGCACGGGGTCTCCTTCGCGTCGTCTGAGGGCCACGCTAATTCCTTTGACAGGAGTCAGGGCCGCTCCCTACCGTGTGGAGTGGTCCTGTTGCCGTCGAATGGAGAAGGACGTTGCTCGTCTGAGGTCGGAGACACCGCGTCACACACAGCCACTCTTTGCTGGCGTCCGTGTGCGCAGCGTGCGACCTCGGCGTACGAGCCGTCCTTCCGGTACAGGGCCTTTTCGCTGCCCTCGGAACCGGATCCGTCCTCGGACTTGATCTGCCTCGTACCTTGATCGTCCCACCTCGCGGTGTCCTCCACACGTGCCCCTGAACGCACCCGGCAAACCGTGAGGCCACCTTGTCAACCTTTCCCACCTCCCTCACCTGCACCTCCCTCTCCTTCGCCTGGCCGGACGGCACGGCCGTCTTCGACGACCTCCAGGTCGCCTTCGGACCGGGCAGGACCGGCCTCGTCGGCGTCAACGGATCCGGAAAATCGACCCTTTTGAAGCTGATCGCCGGAGAACTCACCCCGGCCGACGGCACGGTCCGTGTGGCGGTCGAGGTCGGCTACCTGCCGCAGAACGTCACGCTCGACACCGCTCTGCGTGTCGACGAAGCGCTCGGCGTCGCCGCCACCCGCGCCGCGCTGCACGCCATCGAGGCGGGTGACGCGACCGAGGAGCACTTCGACGTCGTAGGAGACGACTGGGACGTCGAGGAGCGAACGCTCGCGACGCTCGGCGAACTCGGGCTCGGCCACATCGACCTGGACCGCACCGTCGGCGAGGTCTCGGGCGGCGAGTCGGTGCTGCTGCGCCTTGCCGCGCTCCTGCTGCGCCGCCCCGACGCACTCCTGCTGGACGAACCGACCAACAACCTCGACCTGTATGCCCGCCGACGGCTGTACGCGGCCGTCGAGGCCTGGTCCGGCATCATGGTCGTGGTCAGCCACGACCGTGAACTCCTCGACCTGGTCGACCAGATCGCCGATCTCCATGACGGCCGGATCACCACGTACGGCGGCAACTTCACCGCCTACGAGGAGGCGCTCGCCGTCGCACAGGAGGCCGCCGAACGGATGGTGCGGGTCGCCGAGTCGGATGTGCGACGGCAGAAGCGCGAACTGATCGAATCGCAGACGAAGCAGGCGCGTACCGACCGCAAGGGACGGCAGCTTGCGGCCAGCGGCAGCCACGGCAAGGCGCTGATGGACGCGATGCGGCGCCGGGCGGAGGAGACTGCCGGCCGGAACAAGCACCTGCACGAGGGCCGGCTCGACGACGCCCGCCGGCGGCTGAGCGAAGCGGAGGAAACGGTACGGGTCGACGAGGAGATCCGGATCGATCTGCCGTCTACGGCAGTCCCCTACGGCAGGATCGTGCTGACTGTCGAGGACCTGGAAATCGCGTACGGAACCGGGGCCTCGCGCGCCCTCACCATCGGCGGTCCCGAGCGGATCGCGCTCACGGGGCGCAACGGCGCGGGCAAGACCACGCTGTTGCGGACGATCGCGGGCGACCTGCCCCCGGTCGCGGGCCGGGCCGAGGTCCATGTGCCGATGCGGTTCCTGCCGCAGCGGCTCGACGTTCTCGACGACACGCTGACCGTCGCCGAGAACGTGGCGCGCTTCGCACCCAGGGCGACCAACAACGTGATCAGGGCTCGCCTCGCACGGTTCCTCTTCAAGGGGGCGCGCGCCGACCAGCGGGCGGACACGCTCTCGGGCGGCGAGCGCTTCCGGGCCTCGCTGGCGGCGTTGATGCTCGCCGACCCCGCGCCGCAGTTGCTGCTGCTGGACGAGCCGACGAACAACCTCGACATGGCGAGCGTCCGGCAGCTGACCGCGGCGCTGGCCTCGTACGAGGGGGCTCTGATCGTGGTCAGCCATGACATGCCGTTCCTGGAATCGCTCGGAATCACGCGCAGATTGCACTTGGAAGGAGGAGAACTGAAAGAAATCGATCGGGAAGCTGTGGGGTATCCCTCCTAGCGCTGGGCAGGGCGAACCGCATAGTTTCGGGCACAGGGGTCGCCCGGCGAGGCACCCGGGACCGCCTTGCGTGGACCTTGGGGGCTTTTGTCGGCGCGTACCGGCGCTGCATGATGTGCGCCGACGCCCCCTGCCGATTCGGAGACCCGCACGTGCCCAGCCAGAAAGCGCTCATACGCCGGCCCAGCCCCCGCCTCGCCGAGGGGCTGGTGACGCACGTCGAGCGCGAGACGGTGGATGTCGACCTGGCGGTCGAGCAGTGGGAGGCGTACGCGGAGGCACTGCGTACGCACGGCTGGGAGACCGTCGAGGTGGATCCGGCCGACGACTGCCCGGACTCCGTGTTCGTCGAGGACACCGTGGTCGTCTTCCGCAATGTCGCGCTGATCGCCCGCCCCGGCGCCGAGTCCCGGCGCGGCGAGACCGCCGGGGTCGAGGAGGCCGTGGCGCGCCTCGGCTGCTCGGTGAACTGGGTCTGGGAACCGGGCACCATGGACGGCGGCGACATCCTCAAAATCGGCGACACGGTGTACGTGGGGCGGGGCGGACGCACCAACGCCGCCGGGGTCGAGCAGGTGCGGGCGGCGTTCGAACCGCTCGGGGCCGAGGTCGTCGCCGTACCCCTGAGCAAAGTCCTGCACCTGAAGTCCGCGGTCACGGCGCTGCCGGACGGGACCGTCATCGGCCACCTCCCGGATGTGGACACTCCGTCGCTGTTCCCGCGCTTTCTGCCGGTGCCGGAGGAGTCCGGCTCGCACGTCGTCCTGCTCGGCGGCGGAAAGCTGCTGATGGCGTCGAGCGCTCCGAAGACCGCGGAGCTGTTCGCGGACCTCGGCCATGAACCCGTGCTCGTGGACATCAGCGAGTTCGAGAAGCTCGAAGGCTGTGTGACATGCCTCTCGGTCCGACTTCGGGAGCTGTACGTCTGAATGGGTGATCGAGACACCCGATCGGCCCCGGGACCTGGGCCTCCGGGGCGGGTTCGGACAACTGCCGAAAGCACTGGATCTACCTCGGACACCCCTGCTGATCAGGGGCTCTTTACACTCTGCTTAACCTACGGTTTCGTAACCTACGGATACGTAGCCTACGATGCCGTAGGTTGCACGCCGCTCGCGTCCCCGCTTGCGTCCCCGCTTGCGTCCCCGCTCAGTATTCGCGTTCCCGCCCCGTCCCCCTGGAGCACCTGTGACGATCACTTCTCCCCACCTCGCAAGCCCGTCCTCCGACTGGACCGACGCTCGGCTGCTGTTCGCGCTGGAGGAAGTGGTCGAGACCGAGCTCAACCGCCACCTGAAAGTGGCGAAGGACTGGATGCCCCACGAGTACGTGCCCTGGGGCGACGCCCGCAACTTCCCCGGCTTCTTCGAGGACGGCGAGGCCTGGGGCAAGGAGCAGTCCAAGGTCACCGAGCTCGGCCGCATCGCACTGGTCGTCAACCTGCTCACCGAGGACAACCTTCCCAGCTATCACCACGAGATCGCCTCGCTCTTCGGCCGTGACGGCGCCTGGGGCACCTGGGTGCACCGCTGGACCGCTGAAGAGGGCCGGCACGGCATCGTGATGCGCGATTACCTGCTCGCCTCGCGCGCCGTCGACCCCGACCAGCTCGAAGCGTTCCGCATGATGCACATGAGTGAGGGCTTCGAGTCGGACAACCGCCACTCGATGCTGCACTCCGTCGCGTACGTCGCCTTCCAGGAGCTGGCGACCCGTGTCTCGCACCGCAACACCGGCCACCAGTCGGGCGACCCGGTCTGCGACCGCATGCTGGCCCGCATCGCGACCGACGAGAACCTGCACATGGTCTTCTACCGGAACCTCCTGAAGGCCGCGTTCGAGCTGGCCCCCGACCTGACCATGCAGGCCGTGCGTGACGTCGTCGTCAACTTCCGGATGCCCGGCCACGGCATGCCCGGCTTCGAGCGCGCCGCCGCACAGATGGCCATCGGCGAGGTCTACAACATGCGCATCCACCACGACGACGTGCTCCAGCCGGTGCTGCGCCACCTGAAGGTCCTGGACATCGACGGCCTCAACCCGCTCGGCCTCCAGGCCCAGGAAGAGCTCGGCCTCTACATGGGCGGCCTCAACTCGGAGGCCTCCAAGTTCGACGTGAAGCTCGCGGCCCGCAAGGCCCGCATGGCGGCCCGCGCCGCCGGCTGACGCCCTGGCGCGGCGGCCTACGCCGCCGACCTGACGCCCTGCCCTTCCGGCGACCTCGGAGCGGACCTCCGGGTCCGCCTCGCTCACTCGTACGCCGTCACCTGGTCCAACGCCGCATCGCGCACGTCGGCTACCGGGTGGCGGCGCAGTGCTCTCGCCGGGCGGCCCGATTTCACCCCACTCCGCCGATATCGTTGCGTACGGGGTGTTTTAGGGCGTCCAGGGAGAGCGGGACTTGGGGCCGCGCGGCGCGGCAGGTCCAGCCGGTGTGAGCAGCAGCCTCAGTAGCCTGCTCGGGTCGGCCGACGTGAATTCACCGAACCTGTCGCGGAGTTGGGGCAGCCGTGGATCAGTCCCGGTCGTTGCGCCGAAGGCTGAGCCGTTCCTTTTCGGAGAGGCCGCCCCAGACTCCGAAGCGCTCGTCGTTGTTGAGGGCGTACTCAAGGCACGCGGAGCGCATCGCGCACATACCGCAGATTCGCTTCGCCTCCCGGACCGAGCTGCCAGGCTCGGGAAAGAAGAACTCGGCCCCGGTCTGCGCGCAGAGCGCCTGGTCCTGCCAGCCGATGTCGGGCGAGGTGTCGGGGTCCGTGTCGGCATCGCTATAGGTATCGGTGTGCATGGCGAAGATCGTGCCGCCTGATGAAAAACGTTCAATCAATGGCCGATCAACGCCGTGTCAATCCGATGCCGTCCGGCGACACGACCTCCGTGATGATGGCCCGGCCCACACCCCGCCCGCACGGCGGCGCGCGGCACGGTCACCGGGTTTTCCGGGCGACCGTGCCTGCCCTCCCGCCTCCAAGCCCTGGGGACAGCCGTCAGCTCTGGTGCGGCACGCTCTTGATCACCGCGAAGCGTGCCCCGTACGGGTCGGCGAGCTTGGCGACGCGGCCCACGCCCTCCACGTCCGTGGCGGGCAGGCGGACCTTGCCGCCCAACGCCTGGGCCTTGCTGACCGTGGCGTCGGTGTCGCTGACCTCGAAGTACGGCAGCCAGTACGCGCCGGACCCCGCCTCGATCGGGTCGTCGGCCAGGGGGACGACGCCGCCGAACATGTCCTCGTCCTCGGTGCCCGCCGGGTTGATACAGGTGTATGTGCCACCCGGGAACGGCGTGGCCGAGGTCTCCCAGCCGAACACCGTGCAGTAGAACGCGGCCGCCGCGGGGATGTCCGCGGTGTAGAGCTCGACCCAGCACAGCGAGCCGGGGTCACCGGCCACGTCGATACCCTTGAGCCCACCCGGCTGCCAGATACCGAAGGGCACCCCGGCCTCGTCGGCGAGGATCGCCATGCGGCCCTCGCTCATCACGTCCATGGGCTGCATCATCACGGAGCCCTTGGCATGCTCGGCCGCCTTGGCCGTGGCCTCCGCGTCGGGGGTCTGGAAGTACACGGTCCAGGAGGGCGGGCCCTGCTCCGGAGTGGTCTGCATACCGCCCGCGGCGGTCTTTCCGGCGAGTTGGAAGAAGCCGTAGCCGCCGGACTCGGGCCCCGCGGACTGGAACTGCCAGCCGAAGAGGCCTCCATAGAAGGAGGTGGCGCCGTCGATGTCGGGTGTGCCGAGATCGATCCAGTTCGGAGCGCCGGTGACAAAACGGGTGGTGAGCATGATGCCCTCCTTTGAGGGGTCACATTGCCTGCACCGCCGAGTCTTGCACCGCCCACTGACAATCGCTGTCGGAGCCGCGACCAGATCTTCCCGGATATTCGGGTTGGACGCCGGAGGGGCTACCGGGACCGTGGGACACGGACGCCTTCAGCCTCAGCTTCAGCCTCAGCTTCACCATCACCATCACCATCACCATCAGCTTCAACTTCAGCTTCAACTTCAGCTTCAGCTTCAAACTGAGGTTCGAGAAGACCATCTCGGCCGTCCATGCCGCCGTACGCCATGGGGCGACGTCTCGCGCGTTCCTACGCCGAGGCCCGCCGCACCAGGGTGGTCGGCAGCACCACACTGGAGGGCGCGCCTCCCAGGCTCTCCTCGCCACCCCGGCGGTCGAGGCCGCGCAGCAGCAGTCGTGCCATCAACCGGCCCATTTCCTCTATGTCCTGACGGACCGTCGTCAGGGGCGGGTCCGTCTGCTCGGCGACCGGCAGCATGTCGTCGAAGCCGATCACGGCTACGTCCTCCGGCACCCGCCGCCCCTGCTCGCGCAGGACGCGCAGCGCACCGGAGGCCGACAGGTCGTTCGCGACGAACACCGCGTCGATGTCCGGGCGGCGCTCCAGGAGCTCCCGCATCGCGCGTTCGCCGCCCGCGGGAGTGAAGTCGCCCTCGGCGATGAGCCGCGGATCACCGTCGACCATGACGTCCCGGAACCCGTCGAGCCGGTCGACCGCGGACGTCTGGTCGAGAGCGCCGGTGATGTGCGCGATGCGCGTACGCCCGAGTCCGACGAGGTGACGTACGGCCTCGCGGGCGCCGCCCCGGTTGTCGGAGTCGACGTACACGGCGGATACGGCCTTGCGTGGGCCGTCGCCCCAGCCGGGACGCCCGCCGAAGACGGTGGGGACACCCGCGCCGTGGATCAGGCCGGGCAGCGGGTCGTCGAGGTGCAGCGAGAAGACGAGCGCGCCGTCGACATGCCCGCCGGCGAGATAGCGGCCGACGCGCACATGGTCGTCGCGGCCCTCCGTGAGCAGCAGCACGAGCTGGGAGTCGTGCGCCGTCAACTCCTTGCTGATGCCCCGGAGTTGGAGTCCGAAGAAGGGGTCGGCGAAGACTCTGGTCTCTGGTTCGGCGATCACGACGGCCACCGCGTCATGGCGCCGGGTGACGAGACTGCGCGCCGCCTGGTTGGGGACGTACCCCAGTTCCTCGACGGCTCGTTTGACACGCTCGACGAGCGGTTCGCGAACCCCGTCGCCCCCGTTCACGACGCGTGACACGGTGGCCCGGGACACCCCGGCCCGCGCGGCCACGGCCTCCAACGTGGGGCGCGACGCTGTCTCGGTCACCTCTGGGCACCTCCTCGACGGTTGCGGATCAGGATAGCCGCGCCGCCGCCCGGGTGAGAGCGCTCTCGGTCCACGGAATCCCGTTACGCCGGGCAGCCGGCGGCGTCGACGATCACCGTATGACGAGGAGAAAGACACATGCAGCCGCTCCACGACTCCGCCGGCCCCGTTCGTCCGCCTCCGCGCGCGTTATGCGGGACGGGCCTTCGGTGCCCTCCCGACGGCGAGAACTCCGGTGCATCACGCGAGGACCCATATCTGGAATGGAGCGTGCCGGACATCAGCGAGACCTAGAAGGCCTGTCCGGCCGATCATGCCGGAGACGCGGGGTCTGGCACGCCCATCTCCGGCGTTGTCGTCGGTTGCCGACGCTCCGCGTCGCCGCCCTCCTCCGCCTTGCAGCTGCACGCACCAGACCCCGCTCACCTGGGATTACAGGGAGCCGTTGCCTTCCTCCGACCTGATTCGCCGGACAGGCCCTAGTGCTCGTGCGGTTCGTACCCCGGAATCGTCCCGTCCGTCTTCTTCACCAGGAACAACCCGACCATCCCCATGTCGGAATGGCTCTGGACGTGGCAGTGGTACATCCACGCCCCGGCCCCGACCCCCTCCCCCGCGATCACCTGGAAGCCGAACGAGTCGGCAGGCCCGACGATCTTGTTGTCGATGACCTGGCTCGGGTCGTCGGGGCCGGTCAGCATCCCCGTGCGGTTGTCGGCCCAGCGGTGACCGTGCATGTGGAACGTGTGGTAGTACTCGCCGTGCGTGATCATCACGATCTCGACGCGATCGCCCACCGTGGCCTCGAAGTTGGGGCCCGAGTGGGCGGGCTTGTTGTTGATCAGCATGTCGTTGAAGACGATCGCGAAGGTCGCATCGGGCAAGATGTCGCCCTTGCGGCGGACGATCACCGGGCCGTAGAGGCCTTTGCGGATACCGCCGGTACCGTGCTCGGTGCCGACGACATGGTCGTGGTAGTGCCAGTAGCCGGCGCTGCCCGCGCGCCAGGTGCCGTCCGCCCGGCGGCCGGGAGCGTGGGTGCGCCAGGTATAGGTGCGGGTGCCGCCCGGTTCGACGTCGCTCCTGTTCAACTTCGTTCCGTCGCTGGAGATTTCGTAGTCCAGCCCGTGGACGTGCAGGCTCGCCGCCACGTCCATCGTGTTCTCGAACTCGATGTGCAGCGTGTCGCCCTCGTTGAGCTCGATCAGCGGCCCGGGAATCGAGGCCTTGCCCTTCTCGAAGCCGTAACCCATCTGCCCGTCGGCGAACTTCTCGGCGTACAGCTTGATGTGCCGGACCTCGCCGCCGGCCGGCGCGGTGCGCGCCGGGACATCGACGCTCACCGCCTGCGTGGCCGACGACAACGATGTCGCACCGGCCGCGACTGCCGCCCCGCCCAGCAGCATCCGCCGGTTGAAACCGCGTCTGTCCATGGCGAACTCCCCACCCTGGTACGGAATTTACGGAGCTGAACCTGTGAGACGGTAGCCGCGCCACCTCCGTTTATCCACACTCAGGACAAAGTTCGTTCCATCCCGGTCATACCTATTGGCGAGCCGCGAAAAGAGGTCTAGCTTCCTATGCGCTGTCTGTGACCGGCGAGGAGTGGATGACCACATGCGGCTCACATCGCATCAAACACCGTCCGTTTTACGAGAGTTGAGCGCGAGAAGACGTAGCAGGCACCGTCGCGCCTGGGCGGCCGCCCTGGCCGCCGGAGCCATCACCGCCGGGGCGCTCTCCGCCCCGTCCGCGAGTGCGCGCCCGGCGCCGGATCCGGCGCTGACAACGATGTCCATCACGTCGCCACCGGGCGGCGCCAACGTACGGGTGCTGCTCTTCCACGGCTCCGCCGCGGCCGGGGACGAATCGCCGGTCGTCAACGCCGGGATCGAGGCGATCGAGAAGATCGGCCTGTCGGGCCCGGCCGCCCAGCGGTTCGCGGTGGAGGCGACGGACGACGCCTCGGTCTTCACCGACGAGACGGCGCTGGGCAGTTTCAACGCCATCGTCTTCCTGACGGGCGGCGGGGATGTCCTCGACCCCGAGCAGGAGGCCGGCCTCGAGTCCTACATGGAGGCGGGCGGCGGATTCCTCGGCATCCATGACGCGGCCCGCGCCGAGCCCTACTCGGACTGGTTCACCGGACTCGTCGGCGCCCGCCCCACGAGCACCAGCCCAACAGCCGTACAGCGGGCGACCGTTGAGGTGGGCGACCGGCAGCATCCCGCCACCAAGGACCTGCCCACCGAGTGGAAGCGCCCCGACCAGTGGCTCAACTGGGTGAAGAATCCCTCGGGCGACGTGCACACCGTGGCGCGGGTGCGTGAGTCGACGTATCAGCCGGGCCAAAGCAAGAACGGCTCGGACCACCCGGTGAGCTGGTGCCGTGACTACGACGGCGGGCGGTCCTTCTACACCGGCATGGGCGGCACGGTCTCCGCGTACGACGAGACCGACTTCCGTGCGCATCTGCGCGGCGCCCTGCTCTGGACGACGCGGCTGGCGCAGGCCGACTGCAAGGCGACGATCAACGCCAACTACAAGGCGGAGCGCCTGACCCAGCCCAATCAGCCGGGCCAGAACGACCAGATCGGCGAGCCGCACGGCCTGGTGACCGCGCCCGACGGACGGGTGCTCTACATCGGTCGCGGCGGCGCGGACTCCTCGCAGCCCGTGATCACCGACTGGAACAACCCGGACATCGGCAAGGGCAGGGGCGAGATCCACGTCTACGACCCGAAGACCAAGAAGGTCACCCTGGCCGGCGCACTCACCGTGTTCGGCAACAAAGGCGGCGGCGACGAACTGGTCAAGGTCGAAGAGGGCCTGCTCGGTATCGAGTTGGACCCGGACTTCGCGCGGAACGGCTGGGTGTATCTCCACTACACGCCGCACTCCGAGATCAACCGCGACACACGGATGGCCGAGCGTCGCGTCTCCCGCTTCACCCTCACTCCTGCCACGAACAAACTGGACCTGAGCAGCGAGAAGGTGCTCCTCAAATGGCCGGTGCAGATCCACAGTTGCTGCCACGCGGGCGGCGGGATGGCCTGGGACTCCAAGGGCAACCTCTACATCGCGACCGGCGACAACAACTCCAGCGGCTTCAGCGACGGTTACTCGGGCAATAATCCCCAGCCCAACTACAAGGGCGTCTCGTTCGCAGACGCGCGCCGCACCGCGGGCAACACCAACAACCTCAACGGCAAGATCCTGCGCATCCATCCGGAGACCGACGGCACATACACGCTGCCGGAGGGCAACCTCTTCACGGGCAAGGAGACCGACGAGGGCGGCGGCAAAACCCGCGGCGAGATCTACGTCATGGGCGTCAGGAACCCGGCCCGCATCTCCGTCGACAAGAGCACCGACACCCTGTACGCCGGATGGGTCGGCCCTGACGCGGGCGCGCCCTCCACGACCTGGGGCCCGGCCAAGTACGACACCTTCGCCGTCATCACCAAGGCGAGCAACCGGGGTTGGCCGTACTGCATGGGCAACAAGCAGCCCTACCGTGACCGCAATCTGCCGGATCCGACGCAGCCGCTCGGCTGGTACGACTGCGACCACCCGAAGAACGAGTCCCCCAACAACAACGGTCTCGTCAACATCCCGCCGGTCACCGGCAACAACATCTGGTACTCGCCCCAGGGCGGCGCCCCGGACTTCCCACGCGACGCCAATGGCATCCCTTCGTACAAGAACGAGGAGGCCACCTATCTGCTTCCGTGGCTGAAGGGCGGCGGCCAGGCGGCGATGAACGGGCCGGTCTACCGGTACGACGCAGCGGTCACCAACACCGGTCAATGGCCCGCCTATTGGGACGGCAAGTGGTTCGTCGGTGACTTCTACGACGCCGACCAGCCGCGCAATGCCGTGATCACCGACCCGAAGACCGCCGGGGACGGCGGCCTCCCCGTCCACGCGGAGTCCCTGAAGAAGATCGTGCCCATCGGCAACGACGGCATCAAGAACCTCATGGACTGGAAGTTCGCACCGGACGGCACGCTGTACGTCCTCGACTACGGCCGCGGCTTCTTCACCTCGGACTCCAAGTCCGCGCTGTGGAAGGTGACTTACACAGGCGGCGGACCGACTCCGGCCGCCGACCGGCTCGCCAGGAAGGCGGAGTGATGCACGTACGAAGGCGAAGAACAGGACGTCTGTGGACGGCCCTGCTGGCGTCCCTGCTGATGGTGCTCGGGCTGGCGTCGACGTCCGCGTTCGGGCGTACGGACGACGCCCCCTCGGGCACCGCGGCCGCCCAGACGCTCACCTGGACGGCGGGCGACGACATCACCAAGTACACGTCCGCGCCGACGACGGCCGTGGCGGGACCGACCACGATCGTCTTCGAGAACAGCGAGGCGACCGGTAACACGACCGGGATGCCGCACACGCTGACGTTCGTGACCTCCGACCCCGAGTTCAACAACGACGTCCAACTCAACATCCTGGCCAACCCGTTCGACGACCAGGGCGGCCTGCACACCGCCGAGGTCACCCTCACACCCGGCCGGTACTTCTACCACTGCACGATTCCGGGCCATGGATCGATGCAGGGCATCCTCGTCGTCACCGAGGGCGGCGGCGAGGACACGACGGCGCCCGAGACCTCGGCCGCCGTGACCGGGTCCCAGAACTCGCAGGGCGCGTACGTGGGTTCGGCGACGGTCACCGTCAACGCGACGGACGCGGGCTCCGGTGTCGAGCGGGTCGAGTACGCGCTCGGCGACGCGGGCGCCTGGCAGCCGTACACCACGCCAGTCGTGGTCGACCAGGTCGGTGATCACAGGCTCCGCTATCGAGCGGTCGACAAGGCGGGCAACACGGCGACCGAGAAGGACGTCGCGTTCACCGTGGTGGCGCCGCCGACGGACGACACCACTCCGCCGGAGACCTCGGCGACGGTGAGCGGCGAGCGTGATACCGCAGGGGGCTATATCGACATGGCGACTGTCACTGTCTCCGCCTCCGACACCGGTTCCGGCGTCAACACCATCGAGTACGCGGTCGATTCCGGCGCCTGGCAGCCGTACACGGCGCCCGTGATGGTGCACGCGCTCGGCGCGCACCAGGTGCGTTACCGCGCGACCGACAAGGCGGGCAACGCGGCCGCCGAGAAGAGTGTCGCGTTCACGGTGGTGGCGCCGCCGGCCTCCGACACGACACCGCCGGTGACCGGGGTGACCGTCGACGGGACGAAGAACTCGGACGGTGCGTACGTCAATAGCGCCAAGGTGACGGTGAGCGCGAATGACGACGGCGGTTCGGGGGTCGCCGCGATCGAGTACTCGCTCGACGCCGGGCCCTATCTCGCCTACACCGCCTCGGTGTTGGTCGACCGCGTCGGTGCGCACACCGTGGCGTACCGGGCGAGCGACAAGGCGGGCAACACGTCCGCGGCGCGGTCCGTGAGCTTCACGG
Organism: Streptomyces sp. NPDC093544; assembly: GCF_040683495.1. Taxonomy (NCBI): domain Bacteria; kingdom Bacillati; phylum Actinomycetota; class Actinomycetes; order Kitasatosporales; family Streptomycetaceae; genus Streptomyces; species Streptomyces sp. NPDC093544. The sequence continues at coordinate 247,732 of NZ_JBFBEA010000006.1, forward strand.
TCGCGTCGGGCGGTGGGGTGCCCGCACCCAACTGCCCAGAATTCGACGAACGGTTGACGGTGATCGTCGGCACGGTCGACTCGGGCGTGCCCAACCGGGTGACCAACAACCGCTGCCGCATAAATGAGTTGATCGAGGACGAGAAGGACTGGACCTCTCATGCCCTCTTCCTCAAGCACGTGAAGACCGTACTGGACAAGCTCTTCAAGGAAGGTGTCATCGACCAGCGCGAGTACGACACGGTCACCGAAGCGGCCGAGGAGTCCGGCATCGGCAAGCCGGGCCAGACCGAGGGCTACAGCACGATCTTCGACGGCTCGCCGGAGTCGTTCGCCAAGTGGTCGCAGGTGGGCGGCGGTTCGTTCGGGCTGAATGCCGACGGGTCGATCACCAGCGGCAGCACGGTCCAGGGCCTGGGCATGCTGTGGTTCCCGCAGCGCAAGTACGGCGACTTCTCGCTGAAGCTCCAGTGGCGTGACGACGCTCCGGGCACCGGGAACGCCAACTCCGGTGTGTTCGTGCGGTTCCCGTGGGTCCACGACCACCCCGAGGAGTCGCGTCCGGAGTGGGTCGCCATCAAGTACGGGCACGAGGTGCAGGTGTTCGACAAGCCCGACGGCGACATGTACAAGACGGGGTCCGTCTACGGCTTCGACCGGGTGGGCCTCGCCGGCGCGGGCGTGACCCAGAAGGGCACCTGGAACGACTACGAGATCCGCGTGGTCGACCAGCACTACTCGGTGTTCCGTAACGGCGTGCTCATCAACGAGTTCGACAACATCGGCGGCCAGGACTTCACCCCGCCGCGCTCGGACGACCCGGGCACGGACGGGCGACGGTTCGCCTCCGGCTATGTCGGGCTTCAGGTGCACGGCACGACGGATGTGGTCTCGTACCGGGACATCCGGATCAAGGAGTTGTAGCCGACGCTCTGTGCGGGGGAGGCTCCGGAGCCAACGCTCTGATCGGGGAGGCTCCGGGGCATCCTCGGGGCCTCCCTGTTGTTCAGTCGGCCTCGTGCCTGGCCCGGCTCGGCTGTACCCGCTTGGGCTCGCCCGGCATCTTCGGGTACTCGGGCGGATACGGCAGGTCGCCCAGACCGTGATCCTGCTCGTCACGATTGGCGAGTTCCAGCAGGGCCTCCAGCGAGAAGGCCCGGTCGTCCATGTCGGCGTGCACGTCGCCGAGTTCGGCGAAGCGCGCCGGCATGGTCGCGATATCGAAGTCACGGGGCACGGCGTCGTCCACCTCGTCCCAGCGCAGGGGCGCGGAGACAGGGGCGTGCGGGCGGGGCCGTACGGAATACGCGGAGGCGATGGTCCGGTCGCGGGCGGTCTGGTTGTAGTCGACGAAGATCCGCTCCCCGCGCTCCTCCTTCCACCACTTGGTGGTCACGGCGTCGGGCATCCGGCGTTCCAGTTCACGCCCGGCGGCAATGGCGGCCCGGCGAACCTGCGTGAACGTCCAGCGCGGCTCGATCGGTACGAAGACATGCATGCCCCGCCCGCCGGAGGTCTTGGGAAAGCCGCGCAGGCCGCCGAACTCGTCGAGGACGGCACGCAGTTCGTGGGCGGCACGGACGGCGTCGGCGTAGTCCGTGCCGGGCTGCGGGTCGAGGTCGATGCGGAGTTCGTCGGGATGGTCGACGTCGTCACGGCGCACCGGCCACGGGTGGAAGGTGAGCGTGCCGAACTGGGCCGCCCACAGGACGGCGGCGGGTTCGGTGGGGCACATCTCGTCGGCGCTGCGACCGCTGGGGAAGGTGATGTGGGCGGTCGGGATCCAGTCGGGCATGTTCTTGGGCGCCCGCTTCTGGAAGAAGTTCTCGCCGGTCACGCCGTCGGGATACCGCTCCAGGGTGGTGGGGCGGTTGCGCAGTGCGCGGAGGATCCCGTCGCCGACGGCGAGGTAGTACTGGGCGAGGTCCAGCTTCGTGAAGCCGCGTTCCGGGAAGAAGATCTTGCCCGGGCTGGACAGACGTACGGTCCTCCCGGCTGCTTCCAGTTCCACCGCTTCTGCCATGCGAGCCACGGTAGGCCCGAGATGCCTGCCACGCACACCGGGCGGACGGCCCGGGAACCGCGCAGAATCGAACCATGGACCTGCCGGTGATGCCGCCCGTGAAGCCGATGCTCGCCAAGTCCGTGGCGAGGATCCCGCCCGACATGCACTACGAGGCGAAGTGGGACGGCTTCCGGGCGATCGTGTTCCGCGACGGCGACGAGATCGAGATCGGCAGTCGCACCGGGAAGACGCTGACCAGGTACTTCCCCGAGCTGGTCGAGGCGCTGCGGGAGCGGCTGCCGGGGCGCTGTGTGATGGACGGCGAGATCGTGATCGCCCGGGACGGGCGGCTCGACTTCGACGCACTCACGGAACGGATCCACCCGGCGGCCTCGCGGGTGCGGACGCTGGCCGAGCGGACGCCCGCCTCCTTCGTGGCCTTCGACCTGCTGGCGCTGGCCGACAAGGCGCTGCTGGACGTCGAGCTGGGCGACCGGCGCGCCTTGCTGGTGATGGCGCTGTCCGGCGCCACCGCCCCCGTCCATGTCGCGCCGGCGACGACGGACATCGACGTGGCGCGCCAGTGGTTCGAGCAGTACGAGGGCGCGGGTCTTGACGGGGTGATCGCCAAGCCGCTCAACCTGCTCTACCGGCAGGACGAGCGCGCCATGTTCAAGATCAAGCACGAGCGGACGGCGGATGTCGTCGTCGCCGGTTACCGCTTCCACAAGAGCGGGCCGATCATCGGTTCACTGCTGCTTGGGCTGTACGACGACACGGGCACCCTTCAGCACGTGGGGGTGAGCGCCGCGTTCCCGATGAAACGGCGCGCGGAGCTGGTGGAGGAGCTGGAGTCGCTGCGCCTTGCAGATGTCGGGGAGCATCCGTGGGCGGCCTGGGCGGACGAGTCGGCGCACGAGACGGCACGGTTGCCGGGCGCCCCCAGCCGGTGGTCGTCGAAGAAGGACCTCTCCTGGGTGCCCCTGCGTCCCGAGCGGGTGGCCGAGGTGGCGTACGACCACATGGAGAACGGCGTGCGGTTCCGCCACACGGCCCGCTTCCGTCGCTGGCGCCCCGACCGCACCGCCGAGAGCTGCACGTACAGCCAGCTGGAGGAGCCTGTGGGGTACGAGCTCGCGGAGATCTTCGGCCCACAGGACTGACCGCCCCCGACCGCCCCGGCCACTTCTGACCGCCGTCTGGCGGCTCCCGCTGCCTTCACCCACCACCTCCGAGGCTTTCGCTGAGCCGATCGGCCCACTGAGCGCGCGTGATCAGAACCGAACGGGTATGTCCACCGTTGAACGTATAAGCGGACAATCGATGACACGGGACAGGGTGGCACGGTGGGCATGCGACAGATGGCGCGAATGCGGCGCGGCGCGATGACGGCGGCGCTGCTGGCCGCCGCGGTGACAGCTCCCCTGATGACGGGCTGCACCTCGGGAGGCAGCACGAGCGACGACGGGCGCGGGCACAGTCAAAGACCCAGCGTGAGCCCGAGTCCGAACCCGAGCCAGGTGGGCGAGGAGAAGCCGACGCCAAGTCCGACTGCCGCCGCCGGTTCGGTGCTCGCCGTGAAGATCGACAACGTACACGCGGCCCGCCCCCAGACGGGTCTGGAAGCGGCGGACATCGTGTACGCGGAGCAGGTCGAGGGCGGTCTGAGCCGGCTGATGGCGGTCTACGCGAGCAAACTGCCGAAGGTCATCGGCCCGGTGCGCAGCGCGCGCGAGTCGGACTTGGAGCTGCTGCGCCAGTTCGACGAGCCGACGCTCGCCTTCTCGGGGGCGCAGCAGAAGCTGCTGCCACTGATCGACCGGGCGCCACTGCACGCGTACTCGCCGGACACGACATCCGGTGACGCCTACTACCGCGGCACCGGGAAGGCCTCACCGCACAACCTGTTCCTGCGCCCCCAGCGGCTGACCCCCACCGCGCCGGGCTCCGCCGCCCTCACCACCGGGTTCCACTTCGGTGCGGCGCCCACAAGTGGCAGCCCGCAGACCTCGCAGACCGTGCGCTTCCCCGCCGCCCGCTTCACCTTCACCTGGTCCGCGAGCCGGAAGCGCTGGCTGGTGGACATGGACGGCACGCCGACCGTGACGACGGACGGAAAGACGGTGGCTCCCGCGACGGTCGTCGTGCAGTACGTGAAGGTCCGCGAGTCCAAGTTCCACGACGTCCTCGGCAACAACACGCCGTACACGGAGACGGTCGGCTCGGGGAGGGCGAAGGTGCTGCGCGACGGCCGCGCCTTCAACGTGAACTGGGCGCGCCCCAGCGCCAAGGACGGCACCGAGTTCACGACGGCGGACGGTGCGCCGATGAACTTCGCGAAGGGTCAGGTGTGGGTGGTCTTCGCGAAGGCATGACCGGGAAGTGACATCGCCCCGGCCGGTGCTCGATCGCCGCTCCCGCCTCCGTGCGGGCGGCGGCGTCGGGCGTCTGCATGCCTGCCTAGGGCCTGTCCGGCGGATCATGCCGGACACGCGGGACAGACCCTAGCGCTGGACGACAAGCGGATCCGCCGGATTGCGGAGTCCTTCCGCCGCGTCCGAGACGCGCTGGATGAGGTCGAAGAACACGGCTTGCTCGTCGGCGGAGAGCGGGGCCAGGAAGACCTGGTTCATACGGGCGGTGCGGACGGTCAGCTTCTTGTGCGTTCGCGCCCCGTCGTCCGTGAGGCGCAGCAGGAAACGGCGGCCGTCCTGCGGGTCGCGCACCTTGTCGAGCAGACCGCGGCGGCCGAGCCGGCTGATGACCTCGGCGATGGTGGACCGGTCCAGGCCCACCCGCTCCCCCACGGTGCGCTGGTCCAGGCCCGGCTCCGCGACGAGCGCGTTCAGGACCGCGAACTGCGGCGAGGTGATCTCCTCGGAGACCATGGTGTTCCACAGCAGGTAGTGCGCCTGCTGTAGCCGCCGGGCCAGGTGCCCGGGGTGGGTGGAGAGGTCCACCGCGGCCATGTGCGCTCCTCGGCTCGGCCCGCGCGGCGCCGTGAACGCGCCGCACAGCGGGATCAGATTAGTAGGTGCACTGAACGATACCCGGCCGCAGGGTCACCTGTCTCGCCCCGTTCCAAGACACCTACCTGCACATTCCCTGGAGGTCTTGACGGAAGGAGGCCAGGGTGGCAGCGTGTTTGAAACCTCGAAGAAATAATCAGTGCCCTGATTAAATGAGGCGCTGAACGCTCGGGGAGATGACGCTCGGGAGAGATGGGGCTTCTCGGATGGACAAGGTGGTCGCCACAGCCGCGGCGGCGGTGGCCGATGTGCCGAACGGCGCGACGCTCGCGGTCGGCGGTTTCGGCCTCAGCGGCGTACCGAACGTGCTGATCCAGGCCCTCTACGAACGCGGTGTCAGCGGGCTCGGCGTGGTCTCCAACAACTGCGGGGCGATGGAGTCCGGCCTCGCGGTGCTGCTCGCGGCCGGGCGGATCGCACGCGTCACCGGCTCGTACATCGGCGCGAACAAGGAGTTCGCCCGCCAGTACCTGTCCGGTGAGCTGGAGGTCGAGATGATCCCGCAGGGCACGCTCGCGGAGCGGCTGCGCGCGGGCGGCGCCGGGATCCCCGCGTTCTACACCCCGGCAGGGGTCGGCACCCAGGTCGCCGACGGCGGACTGCCCTGGCGCTACGACGGCCAGGGCGGCGTGGCCCTCTCCTCGCCGCCGAAGGAGGTGCGGGAGTTCGACGGCACCGAGTACGTGCTGGAGCGTGGCATCCGTACCGACTTCGCGCTCGTACGGGCCGCCAGGGGCGACCGGCACGGGAACCTGGTCTTCAACAAGTCCACCCGCAACTTCAACCCCCTCTCCGCCATGGCCGGCCGCATCACGATCGCCGAGGTGGAGGAGCTCGTGGAACCGGGCGGGATCGACCCGGACGCGGTGCACCTGCCGGGCATCTTCGTGCAGCGCGTGATCGCCCTCACCCCCGAGCAGGCGCAGGCCAAGATGATCGAGCAGCGGACGGTTTCGGCGCCCGCCGCGGACGGAACGGTGAACAGCTGATGGCCTGGACCCGCGAACAGATGGCCGCCCGCGCCGCGCGCGAGCTTCAGGACGGCCAGTACGTGAACCTCGGCATCGGCCTGCCGACGCTGATCCCCAACTACCTCCCGCCGGGTGTGGAGGTCGTCCTGGAGTCGGAGAACGGCATCCTGGGCACCGGCCCCTACCCCACCGAGGACCAGGTCGACCCTGACCTGATCAACGCCGGCAAGGAGACCGTCACGGTCCTGCCCGGCGCCTCGTACTTCGACTCCTCGCTGTCCTTCGGGATGATCCGCGGCGGGCACATCGACGTCGCCGTACTCGGTGCCATGCAGGTGTCCGCGGGCGGCGACCTCGCCAACTGGGCGATCCCCGGAAAGATGATCACCGGGATCGGCGGGGCGATGGATCTCGTGCACGGCGCCCGCACAGTCATCGTCGTGATGACACACACCGCCAAGGACGGCTCGCCGAAGATCCTTGAGGAGTGCGCGCTGCCGCTCACCGGCAGGGCGTGCGTGAACCGGATCATCACCGATCTCGGTGTCCTCGACGTCACGCCGGAGGGGCTGGTGCTGTTCGAGACCGCGCCCGGCGTGACAGCGGAGGAGATCGTGGCGAAGACCGCGGCGAAGGTCCACATCCCCGAGGAGATCCAGTCATGAACCTGCGCGACGTGTACATCGTCGATGCCGTACGGACCCCGATCGGCAAGTACAGCGGTTCGCTCGCGTCCGTGCGTCCGGACGATCTGGCCGCGCACGCCATCCGTGAACTCCTCGCCCGTACACCGGACTTGGACCCCGCCGGGATCGATGACGTCTACTTCGGCAACGCCAACGGCGCCGGTGAGGAGAACCGCAACGTCGGCCGGATGGCCGCGCTGCTGGCGGGACTGCCCACCTCCGTGCCCGGTGTGACGGTCAACCGGCTCTGTGCCTCCGGGCTCGAAGCCGTCATCCAGGCCGCGCGGGCCATCGCGGTCGGCGACGCCTCCATCGCCCTGGCCGGCGGCGTCGAGTCGATGACCCGCGCCCCCTACGTCCTGCCCAAGAGCGACAAGCCCTTCCCCGCCGGGCATGCCGAGCTGTACTCCACCACGCTCGGCTGGCGCATGGTCAATCCGCGGATGGACCCGCAGTGGACGATCCCGCTCGGCGAGTCGGCCGAACTCATCGCCGACAAGCACAAGATCACGCGTGAGCAGCAGGACGAGTTCGCGCTCGCCAGCCACCAGAAGGCCGCGCGGGCGCAGGCGGACGGCCTGTTCGACGCCGAGATCGCTCCCGTGTCCATCCCCCGGCGCAAGGGCGAGCCGGTCGTCTTCGCCGCCGACGAATCCGTCCGCGCGTCGGCATCCCTCGATGCCATGGCCAAGCTCAAGCCGTCCTTCCGCACCGAGAACGGCACGGTGACGGCGGGCAACGCCTCCCCGCTCAACGACGGGGCCGCAGCCCTGCTTCTCGTCGACGAGGAGGGCCTGAAGGCCACTGGCCGCGAGCCCCTCGCCCGCGTGACGGCGACCGGCGTCTCCGCGATCGAACCGCAGTATTTCGGACTGGCCCCCGTCGAGGCCGTCAACCGTGCACTCGCCAAGGCGGGCAAGACATTTGACGACCTGTCAACTCTGGAGCTGAACGAGGCCTTCGCCGCGCAGGTGCTCGGCTGTGTGGCCGAATGGCCCGAGTTCGACCCGGCGATCCTCAACCCGCGGGGCGGTGCCATCGCCATCGGCCACCCCCTCGGCGCCTCCGGAGCCCGCCTCGCCGGCACGGTCGCCCACCAACTTGCACATAAGGGCAGCGGAGTTGGCGTCGCCACCCTCTGCATCGGCGTGGGCCAGGGCCTCGCCCTCGTCCTCGAACGATAGGAAACGGGTCATGGCTCTCACCCAGTCGGACATCGACGTCGAGATCAAGGACCGCCAGGACGCGTACGACAAGGCGGTCGCCGGCGGCGCCCCGGTCCTGCACCACGCGCAACGCGACTACGCCCCGTACCGCAGCTCGGTGCTGCGTCACCCCAAGCAGCCGCTGGTCGCCGTGAGCGGCGGTGACCCGGAGACGGTCGAGCTGTCGGGTCCGGTCTTCGGCGTCACCGACATCACCGAGATCGACAACGACCTCACCCGCCACCACCGGGGCGAGCCCATCGGCGAGCGCATGACCGTCTCGGGCCGGCTGCTCGACCGCGAGGGCCGTCCCGTACGCGGCCAGCTCGTCGAGGTCTGGCAGGCCAACGCCGCCGGCCGCTACGCCCATCTGCGCGAGCTGCACCCGGCGCCGCTCGACCCCAACTTCACCGGCGTGGGGCGGACCCTGACGGACGATCAGGGACGGTACTCGTTCACCACGATCAAGCCGGGCCCCTACCCCTGGGGCAACCACACCAACGCGTGGCGGCCCGCCCACATCCACTTCTCGGTCTTCGGTACGGCGTTCACCCAGCGGCTGGTGACCCAGATGTACTTCCCGAGCGACCCGCTGTTCCCGTACGACCCGATCCTGAACTCCGTGACCGACTCGGCGGCGCGCAACCGTCTGATCGCCACCTACAACCACGATCTCTCCGCGCCCGAGTTCTCGCTCGGCTACGAATGGGACATCGTCCTCGACGGTCCCTCCGCCACCTGGATCGAGGAAGGCCGTTGAACATGACCGAGCAGTTGCTCCCCACCCCGTCCCACACCATCGGCCCCTTCTACGGCTACGCGCTCCCCTTCCCCGAAGGCGGGCAGGTCGTGCCCCAGGGCCACCCAGACGCGATCACCCTGCACGGGTACGTGCTCGACGGCGCGGGCAAGGCGATCCCCGACGCCATGCTGGACTTCTGGCAGGCGGCGCCCGACGGCTCTCTGAAAGGCGCCCCCGGTTCGATGCGTCGGGACCCGTCCACGGGCGGTTTCCTCGGCCGCAACGGCACCGACTTCACGGGCTTCGGGCGGGTCCCCACCGACGCCGACGGACACTACGAGCTGCGGACGCTGCCGCCGGGCAACGCCGGGCAGCCGTACATCAGCGTGTGCGTGTTCGCGCGTGGCCTGACGAACCACCTCTTCACCCGCGCGTACCTCGCCGACGGCGCCGACCCGCTGCTCGACGCTCTCCCGGCCGGCCGGCGCGCCACGCTGATCGCGGCCGCGGGCACGAACCGGACGTACCGTTTCGACATCCGCCTTCAGGGCGAAGGCGAAACGGTCTTCCTGGAGTTCCAGTGACATTCGGTGATTCCGAAGCCCTGCTCGCCCCCGGGTGGGCGGGCTCCCCGGCCTCCGCCGCGACGAGCGACACCGCGTATCTGCGGGCACTGCTCGACGCGGAGGTCGCCCTGACCCGCGCCCAGGCGTCCCTGGGGCTGGCTCCGGCGGAGGCGGCCACCGCCGTGGATGCCGCGGCCGAGGTCTCCGGCTTCGACGTACGGTCGATCGCGCTGCGCGCCCGTGACGGCGGCAATCCGGTGATCCCGCTGGTCGCGGACCTGACGAAGGCGGTCGGCGAGGAGTACGGGGCGTACGTCCACCGGGGTGCGACGAGCCAGGACATCATGGACTCGGCCACCATGCTGGTCGCCGCACGCACGCTGGATCTGGTCCTGGGGGATCTGGACCGTACGGAACGGGCGATGGCCCGGCTCGCGGCGGAGCACCGGGACACGGTGATGCCGGGCCGGACGCTGACGCAGCACGCGGTGCCGACGACCTTCGGGCTGAAGGCGGCGGGATGGCGGTCGCTGGTTCTTGACGCCAGGGACCGGGTTTTTGCCGTACGGGGCTCGCTGCCCGCTCAACTGGGCGGTGCGGCGGGGACGTTGGCGGCGTTCACCGCGTTCGGCGCGGCGGACACCCAGGCTGTCGCGGTGGACACTGAGGCCCTGATGGCGGCGTACGCGCGTGAACTCGGCCTCGCCGGGCCCGTGTTGCCCTGGCACACCCTCCGGACGCCGATCGGTGACCTGGCCGGAGCGCTGGCCTTCACGGCGGGAGCGCTGGGCAAGACCGCGGTCGACGTGCTCACCCTCGGCCGTACCGAGATCGCGGAGGTCGCCGAAGGCAGCGGTGGCGGGTCGTCCGCGATGCCGCACAAGGCCAACCCCGTACGGGCCACCCTCGTCGCGGCCGCCGCCCGGCGCGCACCGCAGCTCGCGGCCACGCTGTACGGGGCCATGGCCGCCGAGGACGAGCGCCCGGCCGGGGCCTGGCATGCCGAATGGGAACCGTTGCGGGAACTGCTCAGGCTCGTCGGCGGGGCGGCGCGCGATGCCGCGGAACTGACCGAGGGGCTGCGGGTGCACACCGAGGTGATGCGTGAACACCTCGGCCTCACACACGGGTTGATCGTCTCCGAGCGGCTGGCCGCCTCGCTCGCTCCGGTGCTCGGGCGGGCCCGCGCGAAGGAGTTGCTGACGGCGGCAGCGAAACGGGCGGTCACCGAGAACCGGCCTCTTCTCGATCTGCTCGGCGAGGAGCCGGACCTCAAGGATCTCGACCTCGTGGACCTCACCGACCCCACCCGATACACGGGCTCTGCGGGAGCCCTCACCGACCGTGCCCTGGAGCGACGTTGACCACCCAGCCGACCCTCTCTGACGGCAAGCTGCCGCACCACCGCGCCGAAGGGCCGGTCACCGCTCCCCCGCTGCTTCTCGGGCCCTCGCTCGGCACGTCGAGCGCGCTGTGGGACAAGGTCGCCCCCGAGCTGTCCGTGACGCATCGGGTGATCCGCTGGGACCTGCCGGGCCACGGCGGCTCCCCGGCGGACCTGATCGGGCCCGGCGCGACCGTCGCCGACCTGGCCGGACTGGTGCTGGCCCTCGCCGACTCGCTCGGCATCGACCAATTCGCCTACGCGGGCGTCTCGTTGGGCGGTGCGGTGGGTCTGCAGCTGGCCGTGTACCACCCGGAGCGGGTGTCGTCGCTGGCCGTCGTCTGCTCCTCGGCCCACTTCAACGGCTCCAAGCCGTGGGAGGAGCGTGCGGAGGCCGTACGCCGCGAGGGCCTCGCCGCGCTCGCCGACACCGCCAACTCCCGTTGGTTCACGCCCGGTTTCACCGTGCCGGAGCTGGTCGAGGACCACCGCACCGCCGACCCGGGAGCGTACGCCGCCTGCTGCGACGCGCTCGCGGCGTTCGACATCCGCGACCGGCTCTCGTCCATCAGCGCGCCGACCCTGCTGATCGCGGGTCGCGAGGATCCGGCGACGCCGCCGGCGCATCTGCGGGAGATCGCGGACGCGGTGCCCGGCGCCACGCTCACCGAGATCGCCGGTGCCTCGCACCTGGCGCCTGCCGAGCGCCCGGAGGCCGTGCTCGCCGCGCTGCGCGGGCACTTCGACGGGTACGCGCCGCGCGGTATGGAGGTACGCCGCCAGGTGCTCGGCGACACCCACGTGGACCGCGCACAGGCCGGCCAGACCCCCTTCACCGCCCGCTTCCAGGACTTCATCTCCCGCTACGCCTGGGGCGAGATCTGGACGGATCCGACACTCTCCCGCCGTGAGCGCAGCATGATCACGCTCACCGCGCTGGTGGCCCACGGCCACTACGACGAACTCGCGATGCACGTCCGCGCGGCCCGGCGCAACGGGCTCAGCCCCGAGGAGATCGGCGCGGTGCTGCTCCAGACCGCCGTGTACTGCGGGGTCCCGGCGGCCAACTCGGCGTTCGCGGTGGCCCAGCGGGTGCTGGCGGAGGAGGACGGGGCGGGGGCCTGAGCCCGGGCGGCCGGTCCGGCACGGTAACCCTGCCGAGCGTAGTGACAACAGCACCAGGTAGCAGCGCCCGCCCGTGCTTACGCTGGACGGAGATCCCCCCGTGAACGGAGCCCCTGTGCCCACTGTCCTGATCACCGGTGCCACCTCCGGCCTCGGTCGGTACGTCGCCTTCGAGCTGGTCCGCTCCGGATACGTCGTCCTGGCGAACGGGCGTGACCGCGCACGTACAGAGCAGCTTGTCGCGGAGCTGAGGGCGGAGGGCGGTGCGGCGCACGGGTTCGTCGCCGACCTGGCCTCGCTGGACGAGGTACGGAGGCTCGGCGCGGAGGTCGCCGCAGCGCATCCCCGCCTCGACATCCTGGTCAACAACGCCGGGGTGGGCTTCGGTTCCCCCGGTTCGGGCCGCGAGGTGAGCCGCGACGGGCATGAACTACGTCTCGCCGTGAACTACTTGGCCCCGGTCGTGCTCACCCGCGCGCTGCTTCCCGTGCTCCGTGCGAGCGCCCCGTCCCGGATCGTCAACGTCGGCTCGGCCGGCCAGGAGCCCCTGGACTTCGACGACCCCGAGCTCACCCGGGGCTACAGCGGCCGATCGGCGTACTGGCGCAGCAAGTTCGCCCTCGCGGCGCATACGTTCGCGCTGGCCGAGGAGCTCGCGGGCACCGGCATCTCGGTGAACGTGCTGCACCCCGCGACCTACATGGACACGGCGATGGTCCGCGAGGGCGGCGTCGAGCCGTGGTCCAGCGTCGCCGACGGAGCTGCCGGTGTACTCGCCCTGGCAACAACGGAGTTGGGCACGGGCGGCTACTTCGACGGTACAAGTCCCTCGCGGGCGCACAGGGAGACGTACGACCGCGAGGTCTGGAAGCGGCTGGAGGCGACCACCGAGCGGTTGCTCGCCGGTTAGAGACGACAACCTATCGGCGGCACGCCAGTTGGAGGCGACCACCTGTCGGCTGCACGCCCGTTGGAGGCGACCACCTCGCAGTTGCCCGCCGGATAGCCGGAGCCCCCGCGCCTGGCCGGCCTAGAAGCCGGCCAGTGCCCGCTCCGCCTGTGCCACCACTCCGTCCGCGCCGCACGAACGGGCCAGCGTCAGGCCCTTGTTGAGCTCGGACACCGACCGGGCGACGATGCCGTACTCGACGCGGGCCGCCGCGTGCTCGTACTGGCAGGGCGAGGCCTCCAGATAGGCGACCGCCTGGGCGGCGAGTCGTACCGCGCGCTGGCCGGATTCCAGCGCCGCCGCACAGCGCAGGGCCTCACCGATGGCCGTGTCCGTGCCGAAGCGCTCGGCTTGGCGGCGGGCGTCGGCGGCCAGCGCCGCGGCGCGCGCCGGGTCCTCCGTGGCGAGAGCGCGAGCGAGGTCGACCGCCCAGGGAGCGAGCACCGTGTTGTGGTGACCGCGCAGGGCGGCGGCCTTCTCGGCTGCCTCCAGTTCGTTGATGCCTTCCTTCGTACGGCCGGCGGCGAGCAGCAGACGGCCGCGTACGGAGCGGGTGTCGGGGAGGACGATGGTGGACGGGTACGGCGGTACGAAGCCGTACTCCTCGGCGATCTCCTCCGCCTCCAGGACGTGGCCGCGGGCGAGCAGCGTGTCGATGAGCCCGCAGGTCGCGGACCAGTACAGGGGCAGCCCGCGCCCGACCCGTTCGGCGAGGCGCAGTGACTCGCGCTGGTAGGTCTCCGCGTCGGTCAGACGACCCCTTCTGCGGTGCGCGAGGCCGAGGTAGGCGTTGGCAAGGGCGAGGTGGCCGCCGCTCCAGCCGGCCTTCATGTAGGCGTGCAGGGCCTCGCTGAACAGGCTCTCGGCGCGGTCGAGCCGGTCGGCGTAGGCGTACGCGCTGCCCAGCATCAGGAGGAGTTCGACGCCCCATTCGGTGTCGGTCCAGCCCAGTCCCGGTGCGAGGCGGCCGTTGACGAGGGCGCGGTCGCAGAGTTCCGCGACCTCCTCGGCGTTCTCGCCACGGGTCATCGCGTCGAAGCCGCGCAGTATGAGCAGAGCGCGCTCGGAGTTGTCGCGGCCTGTGCAGGTTCTGGTGAGCTCGGTGAGACCGCTGGAGCGTCCCGAGGCCTGGTCCTCGCCGGCGTGGATGCCCTCCCACATGTAGTGCACGGCCTGGAGCCGCATCCGGGCAGGGCCTTGATCGAGCCGTGCGGCCTCCGTGTCGACGGTGCGAACAGCCTCTTCCAGCTGGTCGTTGTGGACGAGTGCCTGGGAGAGGCGGAAGACCGCGTCCACCCGGAGGTCGCCCTGGAGGCCGGGCCTGTCGAGCGCGGCCCGAAGATGGCCGATCGTCCTGGCGGGCGCGGTCAGGAGCGTGGCGCAGCCCAGTTCGTAGAGCACGCGCGCGTGGACGTCGGGGAGCGGGGGTTCGGCCAGTGCGCGCTCCAGACAGCGCCTGGCCGCGTCGGGCGCGCCGACGGCGAGGTGTTCGCGGGCGGCCTCGCGCATCTGCTCGACGAGTTCGGGGTCCTCGTCGGGGTGCACTTCGAGGAGGTGTCGGGAGGCGGCCGCGGCGCCCCGCCCGGAGTCGGTGACCGCCCACGCGGCCTGGCCGTGCATCGCGGTGCGCAGGGCGTCCGGGATCGAGCGGTAGACCGCGCTGGCGATGAGCGGGTGCACGAACTCCAGGTCGCCTTCGGTCACCCGGCCGTTCACGGGCGCGGTCCTGGTCAGGATGCGGGCGACGCCGAGCAGTTCGGCGCAGCGCACCGCCTCATCGGCCGGCATTCCGGCGAGGTGGGCGGCGAGGTCGAGGGAGATTCCGGTGCCGAGGATCGCTGCCGCCCAGGCGAACCGCGTGGCGTCGATGCCGAGTCCTTCGAGGCGGGCGACGAGTCCGCGGCCGCGGGCCGAGCGGTTCAGGGCGCGCAGTTCGGCGGCCGACCCCTCTACCGGATCGAGCCCGCTGTCCTGGACCTTGGCGAGCAACTCGACGGTCTCGTACGGGTTGCCGCCGGTGACCGCCCACACCTCGCGGCAGAACGGGGCGTCGGCGTGCTCGCCGACCGTGGCACGGGTCAGCCCTTCGGACGCCGACGGGGTCAGCGCGCTCAGGCTGGCGATCGGGCGGGCCGCGGCGGCGATGGTGTCGAGGTGACCGGCGCTCACTCCACTCACGCCGCCCGGGCGGCGGGCCACCACGATGAGGACGGACAGGTCTTCGAGGCGCTCCGCGAACGCGGCCAGCCAGCGCAGGGTCTCCTGGTCGGCCCAGTGCGCGTCGTCGATGAGGAGGACGAGCGGCCACTCGCGCTTGGCCAGCCGTCGCACGGCCGCGACCAGGCCGTCGCAGACGCCCTGCGGGTCGGGCTGCCGGTCGCCCGGTTCCGCTATGCCGAGCGCGGGTCCCGCGATGTCGTACCAGTCGCCCAGGTATTCGCGCGCCTCCTCGGGCAATAACGACACCAGCGCCGGCTGCAGGAGCTGCCGTACGACATTGAAGGGGACGGACGTGACCGTCTCGCCGCCGCGCGCCGACCACACCGCACAGCCGGCGCTCTCCGCGATCCGGCGCGCCTCGGCGAGGAGCGCGGTCTTGCCCAGCCCTGCGTCACCGCTGACCACCAGCAGGCTTCCCGACGTGGCGGAGTCCGCACGCAGGGCGCCGATCGCTTGTTCGAGCGTGGCGACTTCCTCGTCGCGCTCCCACAGGGGAGCCGAGGCGGCCACTCCTGGCCGTGCCTCCGTCATCCCGCTACCTCCCCAGGTCGCCCAAACGACGTACAGGCAACGAGCGTAGCCCTCTCGAAGCCGCCATGTCGGCGGGTCCGGGCAGCTGTTGCCGAGACGAGTGACGGCGGGGTTCCGCAGACGACGCGCCGATGCTCCGACCAGCCCGGGTGAAAGTTATTGACAGTCAACCACCCACGAACTGAAACTAACTTTCCAACATCAGTCCCCACCGCCGGCCGGGGCCACCCGACCCCGGCGCGCCCCGGGAGGAACCGGCATGAGCGCCCCCGCGCACGACTCCGACCTGCGCGCCTCTCCGCCCGGGCAGTCCCGCAGAGCCCTGTTCGCGGGCTCCGTGGGGAATTTCATCGAGTGGTACGAGTTCGGGGTCTACGGCTATTTCGCGACGATCATCGCGGCGCGCTTCTTCACACCGGAGGGCGGCAGCGAGGTCGAGGCTCTGGTGAAGACGTATGCGTCCTTCGCACTCGCGTTCTTCTTCCGGCCCGTCGGCGCCGCGCTGTTCGGACGGCTCGGCGACCGGATCGGGCGCCGTCCGGTGCTGATCCTGGTGATCGTCCTGATGACGGCCGCGACGACTCTGATCGGCCTGCTGCCCACATACGCCACTGTCGGCGCCCTCGCTCCCTGGCTGCTCACCTTTCTCCGGGTGCTCCAAGGGCTGTCCGCGGGCGGGGAGTTCGGGGGCGCGGTATCGGTGATGACGGAGTTCGCGCCGCCGGGCAGGCGTGGGCTGTACGGGTCCTGGCAGTCCTTCACGGTGGCGCTGGGGCTGCTGGTCGGCGCGGGGGTCGCGGCGCTGCTGGCCACGGTGCTCAGCGCACAGCAGCTGGGCGACTGGGGCTGGCGGCTCCCCTTCCTGCTGACGCTGCCGCTCGGCCTCGGCGCGCTGTGGCTGCGTCTGCGGCTGGACGAGACACCGGCCTTCGCGCGGGAGCGACTGCAAGAGCGCCCACCAGTACGGGAGTTGGCCCGGGCAATCGCGCTCGGCGCCGGACGCGTCATGGGCTGGGCGGCGGCCGGTTACACCTTCCTCGTCGTACTCCCCTCGTATCTCCAGAGCACCTTGAACGCCACCTTCCAGCAGGCGCTGCTCGCCACCGTTGTCGCCAACCTCGGATTCGCGGCCACGATCATCCCGGCGGGCCTGCTCAGCGACCGGATCGGACGGCGCCCGGTGATGCTCACAGGGGCCGTCCTGGTCACCGTGACGGCGATCCCGCTGCTCAACGTCATTCAGGACAGCGGGACTTCGAACGCCATGAAGGGTGTCGCCGTGTTCCTGGCGGGTGCCGTGGTCGGGCTGATGGCCGGGCCCGGACCGGCGATGCTCTCCGAGATGTTCCCGACGAGCGTCCGCTACACAGGCCTGGGACTCGCCTACGCCCTGTCCAATGCGGTGTTCTCGGGCTGCGCGGGGCTCATCATCACCGAGACGATCAAACGGACGGGGAACGTGGACATTCCCGGGTACTACGCGGCGGCGACCTGTGCCGTCAGCGTCCTGGCACTGTCCACACTCCCCAAAGGGCAGCAGAAGCAAGGGAGTTGAGAGGGTGCGGGTGATCGGCCTGATGTCCGGCACGTCGTACGACGCCATCGACGCGGCGGCCGCCGAGCTGACCCTCGACGAGGACAGCCTCGTACTGCGACCTCTCGGGTTCGTCAGTGAGCCGTACGCCCCCGAGCTGCGCGACGCACTGGCGGCGGCGCTCCCTCCGGCCGCGACCGATCTGGCCGAGGTGTGCCGCCTGGACACCCGGATCGGGCAGGCCTTCGCGGCGGCGGCCGTCCGCGCAGACCGCGAACTGTGCGACGCAGGAGCCGAGTTGGTCGCCTCGCACGGCCAGACCGTCTACCACTGGGTGGCGGACGGGCGGGTGCACGGGACCCTCCAACTCGGACAGCCGGCCTGGATCGCCGAGGCGACGGGGCTGCCCGTGGTCGCCGATTTCCGGCCTCGTGACATCGCCGCCGGCGGGCAGGGCGCACCCCTGGTCAGCCTGTTCGACCTGCTGTGGCTGCGCGGCAGGCCGGGGACACCGGTTGCACTGAACCTCGGCGGCATCGCCAACCTCACCGCGCCGGACGGCACCGCCTTCGACACGGGGCCCGCGTGCGCGCTCCTCGACGCGGCGGCGCGGGGCTTCAGCGGTGGCCGCCTCGACCACGACGTGGACGGCGCCCTCGCCGCCCGCGGCACCGTCCACGGCCCGCTGCTGCGGCGCCTGCTCGCCGAGCCCTACTACGGGCTGCCCGCGCCCAAGACGACCGGCAAGGAGCTGTTCCACCTCGGCTATCTGCGCGACGCGCTGACGGGTTTCGGGACACTGACCGCCGAGGACGTCATCGCGACACTCACGGCGCTCACCGCCCGCACCGTCGCCGATGCCGCGCGCACGGTGCGAGCCACCGAGGTGATCGCCTCCGGCGGCGGCACCCGTAACCCCGTACTCATGGCGATGCTCGGCGCCGAACTCCCCGGCGTCACGCTGTGCACCTCCGACGCGCTGGGCCTGCCCTCGGCCGCCAAGGAGGCGTACGCCTTCGCCGTGCTCGGGTTTCTGACCCTGCACGGACTCGCGGGCACCGACCCGGCGAGCACCGGGGCCCGGCATCCCAGCGTGCTCGGGTCCATCACACCGGGGCGCGACGGCCTGCGACTGCCGCCGCGAGCGGTCCGGTCACCTCTTCAGCTGGTCCTGAAATGAACCTTCCCCGGCCCCTCTCATCCGTCTTTCACTCAGGCCTCATACGGTGGGCACCATGACGCAGGAGACTCCTCCCGGCTGGTATCCCGACCCCGGGCAGACAGATGACAGTCCCGCCGCCGAGCGCTGGTGGGACGGTAAGACATGGACGGACCAGACCCGGCCCGTCGGGTCGGCCGCCGCATGGGGTCCCCCCGCGCAGCCGCCGGCCGCCGGACCGTATCCGGCCTATCCGCCGGGTGCGCCCCGGCGCGGGTTGCGCACGGGCATAGCCGTCGCCGTGGCGATCGCGGTCCTCGCGGGCATCGGGGGTGGGGTGTACGCGCTGACGAAGAACGACAGCGGCAGCGACAGCACCGCCAACTCCCAAGGTCCCGGCGGGCTCCAGGGCGGTCCGTCCGGTGCTCCCAGCGGCGGTCCCAGTGGTGGTCCCGGCGGTCGTGGCGGCTCGGGCGGTTCCGGCGGCCAGACCCCCGATCCGGGGCAGTCCCTTCCGCCGCAGACCGAGGACGGTTTCGCCACCGACCCGATCAACGGCATCAGCATCCCGGTGCCCGACGGCTGGACCGGCTCCAGCATCACGGTGGGCGCCGCGGTGACCTCGGACGACTCCTACAAGTGCCCCGGCGACACCACGGCGACCTGCACGGCCGGCGGGTTGTACTCGGCCCCGGCGGTGGCGCTGGAGCTGAAGGCCACCACGGCCGAGGCGGCGGCGAAGGAGGACATCTCCAAGAACGCCGAGGAGTCCTACGGCGGCAAGTCCTACGGCGAGATCACCTCGCACGAGGTACTCGCCTCCAAGGCGGTCACCGTGGCCGGGCAGAAGGGCTACCTGGTCCGCTGGAAGGCCGTCACCAGCAAGGGCGAGGACGGCTATGTCGAGTCGCTCGCCTTCCCCTCCCCGGCCAATGCCGAACAGCTCGTCGTGATCCGCTTCGGCGTCGACGTCAGTGAGAAGCAGGACGTGATCGACACGATCACGAAGGGCATCAAGGTGTCGTCCGGGACCGGCAGCGGGCAGGGCGTGTAGGGCCGTACCGCATGTCCGGCGGATCGCGCCGGACACGGAACAGGAAAAGTTCGGCCGGGTGGGGTGCCCCTCCGCTCAAGGGGAACCCCACCCGGCCGGGGGTTCGCGCCGCCCCCGTCCCCACGGTGCGGCGCGCGCAGGCCGACGTCCGGTCATCCCCTCGGACGGCGGCCTGAGTCTTAGGTCAGGCCCAGGGCCGGAATCACGACGGCCTCCACGAATTGTGTGAGATACGCCGCATCCGCGTACTGTCCGTCCAATACGGGACGGACCCTCATCACGCCGATGACCTGGGCCGGAATGAACTCCAGCGCGGGGTGATCGGCGGCGATCTCACCTCGGTCGACCGCGCGCTGGATCATCTCCTTCAGCGCGGCGACCTCGGGTTCGACGAGCGCTTCGCGCAACGCCCGCTGGAGCTCCTCGTCCGCCATCATGGTGTGGCCGAGCGCCTGGATCAGCCGCGTGTCCTGGCCCGACCACTCGCCCGCGGCGCTCGCCGCCTCGCGCAGATCCTCGGCGAGTGAGCCGGTGTCGATACCCAGGAACCGAGGGCAGCGGTTGGCGCGCAGCGCCGCCGCCACGAATTGGGGCTTCGTCTTCCACTGCCGGTAGAGCGTGGACTTGCTGCAGCGGGTGCTCGCCGCCACGCCCTCCATGGTGAACGCGTCATAGCCGCATTCACGGAGCTGGTCGATCACAGCGTCGTAGAACTCCTGCTCACGCTCAGGCGTGATCTTGGAGCGGCGCGAGGCGACGACCGTCTCCGGTCCGTCCGCGGCCTGCGACGTCATGCTCTTCTCCTCACTCGGTCGGTTCGACACGGTGGGTTTCGGTGGTCCGTCTCACACAGTCTAATCGATACGCCACTGTACCGGAACGCAAGCGTATCGGTACACTCTCGTATCGGTACACTGGCGTATCGATGAGTCTTGGACAGGACCCACTCCGTTTCGAGCGAACCTCAAGTGGACCGGCATGAAGTGGACCTTGTCCTGGGCTCATCACGCACCACCCCACGCAAGACCGTCAGCAAGGGGGCCGGGGGATGGATTCCCGAACCGAGCCTGCAGAATCCGCAACCGAACCGGAGACCGACGCGGCCACAGGCCGGGCGGCACCGAACGACAAGGCGGCGCACGAGAAGGCGGCGCACCCGCCGAACGGCACTTCCGCACGCCCGCCGCTGCTGCGCGAGCTCCTGCTCGTCGTAGGACTCTTCCTCGTCTACAAGATCGGCCGGCAGTTGGCCACCGGCCACACCGCCGAGGCCTTCCGCAACGCGGACCGCGTATGGGACTGGGAGCGGGCCCTCCATCTGCCGGGCGAGGGCGACATACAGGGCCTGCTGCTGCACAGCGACACCCTCGTGCACATCGCCAACACCTACTACGCGACCGTCCACTTCCCGGCGACCGTGGCCTTCCTGGTCTGGCTGTATCTGAAGCGCCCGGCCCACTACGTGTGGGCGCGCCGCGTCCTCGCGGCGGTCACCGGCGCCGCTCTGGTGGGGCATCTCTTCTTCCCGCTCGCACCGCCGCGTCTGCTGAAGGTCACGGGGCTCGTGGACACCGGGCAGGCGTACGGACCCACGGTGTACGGCGCGCACCCCGCGACCGACGCGGTGGCGAACCAGTTCGCGGCGATGCCGTCGCTGCACTTCGGCTGGGCCCTGATGGTCGCGATCGGCCTGATCGCCGCGACCCGGTCCCGGTGGCGCTGGCTGTGGCTGCTGCATCCGCTGATCACCCTGCTGGTGATCGTCGGTACGGCGAACCACTACTGGCTCGACGCGATCGTGGCGGCCGCGCTGCTCGGGATCGCCCTCGCGGTGATCCGCCTGCCCCACCCGACGACGACATCAGCGGGGCGCACCCAGGAACGTGCCGACGACTCCGTTCGGGACATATCGCAGCTCGTGGGAGCCGGCCGATGAACTCCACTGTCGCCGCCGTCGTGCTGTCGCTGTTCTCGGCCGTCGCGTACGCCGCCGCGGCCGTGGCACAGGAGCGGCTCGCGTCCCGCAGCTCGGACTCCGGCATGCTGCGGCTGCTGGGCAGCGGGGCCTGGTGGTGGTCGGTCGCGCTGAACGCGTCCGCCGCGCTGCTGCATGTCGCCGCGCTCAAGTACGGCACGCTCACGCTGGTGCAGCCGCTCGGTGCGCTCACCCTGGTGGCCGCGGTGCCGCTGGGGGCGCGGGTCGCCGGGCGGCGGGTCAGCGCGGTCGAGTGGCGCGGCACCGCGCTCACCCTGACCGGACTGGCGGCGCTGCTCGTCACGGCGTCCGGCCCCGCGCCCGACAACGTGCTGAGCGTGCCGCAGGCGCTGGGCGTCGCCGCCACGACCGCCGTAGTGATCGGCGCCCTCGCGCGCCGGAACGCACGGCCGGGGCTGCGGCACGCGACCGCCTCGGGATTCGCCTCCGGTGTCGCCTCGGCGCTCACCCAGACGGTGACGGTGGCCGCGACCGACCGCTCGGATTCGCTGCTCAGCGCCCAGGTGATCGTGGTGGCCGTGCTCGTGGCGGCCTTCGCGGTGGGCGGACTGTTCCTGTCGCAGACCGCGTACCGGGGCGGTCTCGGCGCGCCGCTGGCCGTGGTGACGCTCGCCAATCCGGTGGCCGCCGCGGTGATCGGCCTGTCCCTGCTCGGCGAACGTCTGCAGGGCGGCGCGGCGGGTGTGCTGCTGGCCCTCGTGGGAGCGGGGATCGCGGCATGGGGCGTGGTGACGCTGTCGCGGTCGGCGCCGGAGTTCCCGCTGCTGGTCGACGACGACCACCCGGTCGCCGCGGTGCTGGCCCTTGAGCCCGAGTCAGCGGCGTACGAACCCTCGTTGCTGCCTCAGCAACCGAACGCACCGAACGCGGGGCATCTCACCGCCCTGTAGAACCGCCATGGGGAAGGGCGGTCGCGGACACTTCGCGACCGCCCTTCCCCATGGCGCCGTGTCAGCCGGTCACGATCGCCGGGTCGCTCACGCCCGGCCGGCCGTTCTCCACGTGTCCGGCGAACTCGCGCAGGAAGCTCGCGTCCGCGTCGGACACGACGGTCAGGTCGTACCAGCGCTTGCTCGCCCGCAGATCGACCGTGTGCTTCACGGTCGTGCCCGACCGCACCTTGAACGACTTCGACCGGCCGCCGTAGCCGTCGCTCACCTTCAGGTTGACCGTGCCGGAGCCCTTGTTGGAGAGGGTCAGCTCGACGTTGTCGCCGACGTGCCGCGCGGTGACCTCGGGTCCGGCCTTCTTGCCCGGGCCCTTGAAGGTGCGCAGGAAGCCGTTCGGACCGTGCACCGTCAGGTCGTACGAGCCGTTCGAGTACGCCGAGTTCCACGTGTCGGCGACCTTCTTGCCTGCCTCGGTCGTGTAGGTCCAGGGGCCGTCGGTGCGGTTGCCGGACGTGACGAGGAAGGCGGCGCCTGCCTTGGCGCCCGAGCCGAAGGTGAGCGTGAACTTGCCGGCCGCCACGTCCGCCGAACCGTCCACCACCGGCGCGTACTTGAGCGGGCGGGCCGGGCGCGAGCCACGCTCCTGCTTGGGCAGGACGGGGTTCGCGGGCGGGGTCGGCACGTAGTCGGGATGCCGGTCGTTGTCCGGCGGCTCGTAGCCGTCGGTGTCCGGCAGCGCGACCGGCAAGGCGTTCTTGTGGGCGAAGTCGAAGGCCGAGCTGAGGTCGCCGCTGATCGCGCGCCGCCAGGGCGAGATATTGGGCTCGTGCACGCCGAAGCGGCGCTCCATGAACTGGATGATGGAGGTGTGGTCGAGCGTCTCGGAGCAGACGTAACCGCCCTTGCTCCAGGGCGAGACGACGAGCATCGGCACCCGCTGGCCCAGCCCGTACGGGCCCGCCGTGTGGCTCGCGTCGCCCGCGTAGAGGTCCGGGCCGACGTCGACCGTGGACTTGCCCTGCGCGGCGGACTGCGGCGGGAACGGCGGTACGAGGTGGTCGAAGAAGCCGTCGTTCTCGTCGTACGTGATGAACAGGGCCGTCTTGCCCCACACCTCGGGATCGGAGGTGAGCGCGTCCAGGACCTGGGAGATGTACCAGGCACCGTAGTTGGCGGGCCAGTTGGGGTGCTCGGTGAACGCCTCGGGCGCGACGACCCAGGAGATCTTCGGCAGCTTCTTGCCCTGCACGTCGGCCTTCAGCTGGTCGAAGAAGCCCTCGCCCTTGCGGGCGTCGGTGCCGGTGCGGGCCTTGTCGTAGAGCGGGTCGCCGGGCTTGGCGTTGCGGTACTTGTTGAAGTACAGCAGCGAATTGTCGCCGTAGTTGCCGCGGTAGGCGTCGTCTATCCAGCCCCAGGAGCCGTTCGCGTCCAGGCCGTCGCCGATGTCCTGGTAGATCTTCCAGGAGACGCCGGCCGCTTCGAGGCGCTCGGGGTACGTCGTCCAGTCGTAGCCGACCTCGTCGTTGCCGAGGACCGGGCCGCCGCCGGTGCCGTCGTTGCCGGTGTAGCCCGTCCACATGTAGTAGCGGTTCGGGTCGGTGGAGCCGATGAGCGAACAGTGGTAGGCGTCGCAGATGGTGAACGCGTCGGCCAGTGCGTAGTGGAACGGAATGTCCTCGCGCGTCAGGTACGCCATCGTCGTCGACGACTTGTTGGGCACCCATTTGTCGTACTTGCCCTTGTTGAAGGCGGCGTGTCCGTCATTCCAGCCGTGCGGGAGGTCCTGGATGAACTGCAGGCCCAGGTCGTCGGCGTCCGGACGGAAGGGGAGCACGTCCTTGGCGCCGTCCGACTGGTGCCAGACCGACTTGTCACCCGATGTCGTGGCCGGACGCGGGTCGCCGAAACCGCGGACACCCCTGAGCGAGCCGAAGTAGTGGTCGAACGAACGGTTCTCCTGCATCAGGACGACGATGTGCTCGACATCGTCGATCGTGCCGGAGCCCTGGTGCGCGGGCAGCGCCGCGGCCCGCTCGATGCTGTTGGACAGCGCGGTGAACGCCGCTGTGCCGCCGGTGAGCTGGAGGAATCGGCGCCGATTCACTTGAGGCATGGGTGGGTGACCTCTTGTCCTGACGGAAGTGATGGGAGTAACGGAAGTACGGGATGACCGGGTGGCCGGGATGATCGGGTGGCCGGGATGATCGGGTGGCCGGGATGATCGGGTAGCCGGGTTGCTGCTGGAACGTGTGCGATTGGAGTGTTACAAGAGCACCAAACGACAAGGAAGGGCCTCGTGGCCCCTGCGTGAAACTAGGCGGTACGTGCGGCGAACGGATGTCAACCGAACGCCAATCTCGACTCCCGCAACCAACATCGGGCAAAACCCGCGGCGAAGTGGAGTGGGTCCGGACACGGACCGCATGTCTCATCTCACCATCCGGCATGTGGGCGTTGTCCCCGCGGCCACCCGAAGCCCTCTACGCTGGTCTGTGCAGCTGGTTCGCCCCGTCCGCCAGACGGGAGGCGTCGTAAGAGGGAACCCGGTGGGAATCCGGGACTGCCCCGCAGCGGTGAGTGGGAACGACCGCCGTCATACGCACTGGACCCGGGAGGGGCTGGGAAGCGACGGCCAGTAGGTGTCTCGTACGACTGGGACGCGCCCACAAGTCCGAAGACCTGCCCGCTGCCCGCGCGCGAGCCATCGTGCGCGGACATCCCGGTGACCTCGTGGGCGGGTCGGCGCACATATCCAGACGGACGACCGCGCCTTTGCGCGCAAGAATCGTTGCGTTCGGTGTGTCACCCCTTCGCGCTCTCGTCCCGTCGCCGGGATCTCAGGGATTCATCTCGCGAAGGAGATTTCCGTGACCACCAAGCCCGCAGCCGCGGCAGCACAGGCCACCGTGTACGGCTACCCCCGCCAGGGCCAGAACCGGGAGCTCAAGAAGGCGATCGAGGGTTACTGGAAGGGCCGCGTCGACGCGAAGACCCTCCGTGCCACCGCCGCCGACCTGCGCCGGACCAACTGGCAGCAGCTGGCCGAGGCCGGCATCCACGAGGTACCGACCGGCGACTTCTCGTACTACGACCACGTCCTGGACACCACGGTCATGGTCGGCGCGATCCCCGCCCGCCACCGGGACGCTGTCGAGGCGGACGCCCTGGACGGCTTCTTCGCCATGGCACGCGGCACCCAGGACGTCGCGCCGCTGGAGATGACGAAGTGGTTCGACACCAACTACCACTACCTGGTGCCTGAGCTGGGTCCCGACACCGTCTTCACCACCGACTCCACCAAGCAGGTCGACGAGCTCCGCGAAGCCCTCGCCCGCGGCCTCACCGCCCGGCCCGTGCTGGTCGGCCCGGTCACCTATCTCCTGCTCGCCAAGCCCGCCCCCGGCGTGGCCGCGGACTTCGATCCGCTGACCCTGCTGGACCGGCTGCTGCCCGTGTACGCCGAGGTGCTCGCCGATCTGCGAGCCGCAGGCGCCACATGGGTGCAGCTCGACGAACCCGCCCTCGTCCAGGACCGCACTCCCGCCGAGCTGAACGCCGCCGAACGCGCCTACCGCGACCTGGGAGGGCTCACCGACCGCCCGAAGCTCCTGGTCGCCTCGTACTTCGACCGGCTCGGCGACGCCCTGCCCGTGCTCGCCAAGGCCCCCGTCGACGGGCTCGCCCTCGACTTCACCGACGCGGCCGCGGCCAACCTGGACACGCTCGCCGCCGTGGGCGGTCTGCCGGGCAAGCGCCTGGTCGCCGGGGTGGTCAACGGACGCAACATCTGGGTCAACAACCTGGAGAGGTCACTCGCCACGCTGGGCACCCTCCTTGGCCTGGCCGGTCAGGTCGACGTGGCCGCCTCCTCCTCGCTGCTCCACGTCCCGCTCGACGCCGCCGCCGAACGCGACATCGACCCGCAGATCGTGGGCTGGCTCGCCTTCGCCCGGCAGAAGACCGCCGAGATCGCCACCCTCGCCAAGGGCCTCACCCTCGGCACCGACGCCATCACCGCGGAACTGGCCGCCAACCGGGCCGCCCTGGCCTCCCGCGCCGACTCGCCGATCACCCGCGACCCTGCCGTCCGCGCCCGCGCCGCCGCCGTCACGGAGGCCGACGCCCGCCGCACCCAGCCGTACGCGGAACGCGCCACCGCCCAGCGCGCCCACCTCGGCCTGCCCCTGCTGCCGACCACCACCATCGGCTCCTTCCCGCAGACCACCGAACTGCGCACCGCGCGGGCCGACCTGCGTGCGAAGCGGATCGACAACGACGGGTACGAGGAGCGCATCAGGGCCGAGATCGGCGAGGTGATCTCCTTCCAGGAGAAGACCGGCCTGGACGTCCTGGTGCACGGCGAGCCCGAACGCAACGACATGGTCCAGTACTTCGCCGAGCAGCTCACCGGCTACCTCGCCACCCAGCACGGCTGGGTGCAGTCCTACGGCACCCGCTACGTCCGCCCGCCGATCCTGGCCGGCGACATCTCCCGCCCCGAGCCGATGACGGTGCGCTGGACGACGTACGCCCAGTCCCTCACCGAAAAGCCGGTCAAGGGCATGCTCACCGGGCCGGTCACCATGCTCGCCTGGTCCTTCGTCCGCGACGACCAGCCCCTCGGCGACACCGCCCGTCAGGTCGCCCTCGCCCTGCGCGACGAGGTCAACGACCTGGAAACGGCAGGCACTTCGGTCATCCAGGTCGACGAGCCCGCCCTGCGCGAGACACTCCCGCTGCGGGCCGCCGACCGCCCGGCCTACCTGGCGTGGGCCACCGAGGCGTTCCGGCTCAGCACGAGCAGCGTGCGTCCGGACACCCAGATCCACACCCACATGTGCTACGCCGAGTTCGGCGACATCGTCCAGGCCATCGACGACCTCGACGCCGACGTCATCAGCCTGGAGGCCGCCCGCTCGCACATGCAGGTCGCCCGCGAACTGGCCGAACACGGCTACCCCCGCGAGGCCGGACCGGGCGTCTACGACATCCACTCCCCGCGCGTGCCGAGCACGGACGACGCAGCGGCCCTGCTGCGCAAGGGACTTGAGGCCATCCCCGCCGAACGGCTGTGGGTCAACCCCGACTGCGGCCTGAAGACCCGCGGCTGGCCCGAGACCCGCGCCTCGCTGGAGAACCTGGTCGCAGCGGCCCGGACGGTCCGCACGGAACTCGCCGGGTCCTGACTCCGCCGGGACGGCCGAGAGGGCGTGCGCCGGCCCCTTCTCGGCCGTCCCTGGTCGGTGCCCGGTACGCATGTGGCGCGTGGCTGTGATGTCGTACCCGAAGCACGTGCCCATCCTTCGGCACGGAGAACAGGAGCGAAGTAGTGACCAGCCGCGTCACATTGATCTCACCGGCGATGAACCGATCGCTGCGGGAGGCCCGGTTCGACGACGGCAGCCCGATCGATACGAGCGGCGCCGCACGCGCCGAGTCCGCCGCCGACACGCTTCCCACCGCCGACCGGGTGCTGGTCTCCCCCACGGTGCGCTGCCGGGAGACGGCGTCGGCGCTCGGGCTCGCCGCGCTGGACGAACCCGCGCTGAGTGCGCTGGACATGGGCCGCTGGCGGGGTCGGACGCTCGACGAGGTCAGCGCCGGAGAACCCGACACGGTGGCCCGCTGGCTGACGGACCCGGCCGCGGCCCCACCCGGCGGGGAATCGGTGCGGGCCCTGTGCGAGCGGGTCGCCGGGTGGCTGGACGCGTCCGCGGAGGTCGCGGGCAGGACTCTCGCCGTGGTGGAGCCGGAGATCGTACGGGCCGTGGTGGTCACAGTCCTCAAGGCACCCGAGGCGGCCTTCTGGCGGCTCGACGTACCACCACTGACCGCGACCGAGATCAGCGGACGCTCCGGGCGCTGGAATCTGCGGCTCGGACGGACGCTCGGAACGCCGGGCACCAGCGCTGGACACTGAGGCTGAACCGTCGATCAACAGCGCCGTACTGCGGGCCCGCACGCGAGGGAGCACAGCGTGCAGGAGTGAGCCCTGTACGCGCCCCCGCGTGCGCGGGAAAAATGCGCCATGCCATCGGTCATGTGGTTGAGGTATCTCGTACTTCACCCCCCAACTTCCAGGAAGGCAGGTCGGCCACCGTGCTGTTGCGTCTGCCCACGTCCGTGTCCGAAGCACAGGAGTGCATGGCCGAAGGGGCGGTGCCGATAGGCGGGGCGACTCTGGTGTGGGCCACCTGGCAGCGGGACGGGTTTCCCGAGCAGGCCATGTCGCTGCGCGAGCTGCCGGAGGCCAATGTGATCGGGCGCGAGGCACTGGGCGCGGCCGTGGTGCTGAACCGGATCGATGACCACCTGCCGGAGACGCTGCGCCGGGCGGCCTCCTCCGTGGGAACCGGAGCGGTACGCCGGACAGCCACGGTCGGCGGCAATCTCGTCGGGAGCACGCTGCGATGTCTGCTGCCCGCGGCACTCGTACTGGACGCCCATGCGACAGTCCTGGAACGGGACAGCGTCTACGAGACCGACCTGGCCGAGGTGCTGGCCAAGCGCCACCTGCTGCTCAGCCTCCACTGGCGCGAACCGATCGCCAGCGCGTACTACAAGGAGGCGGGCGAAGCGGGTGGGGCGCCGCCCCTCGTCGTCGCCACGGCTGTGCACACCGACGACGGCGGACGAAACCGCCTTCGGGTCGCCGTCCGCGACGGCTACGAGGTACTCAGCGACAGCACCGCGTGTGACGCCGACGCCGATGCCGAACAGGTCCTCCACGCCCTGCGTCGTACAGCTGTCGGCGGACTTCACGCGGCGGCCTGGGAAGTGGTCCGCCGGCAGGTCACCGAGCTCTTGGCGCGCCCTGCCGTCCGTTGAGGACGCGCGATTTCGCCGGGGGTTTTCGCGGTGGCCGCCCTCGTGCGCGGACCGGGGACGTCAGACCCGGAGTCGGCCCGACTCCCGTTCCGCGAAGGCGCGGAAGCTGCTCGGCGGGCGACCGGTGAGGCGCTGGACCGTGTCGGTGGTGCGGTCCTCGGCGCCCTCGGCGATGGCCTGGTCCATGCCGGCGAGCATCGCGGCGAACTCGACGGGCATGTCGGCGGTCAGCCGGTCGCGCATCTGCTCGTAGGTCAGTCGACCGTGGGTGACGGTCCGGCCGGTGACCTCGGTGAGGACGGCTGCGATCTCGCTGTAGCTCAGCGCTGTCGGCCCGGTGATGATCAGGTCGGTGTTCGGCGCCTGCGCGTCGGTCAGTGCGTGGACGGCGACGGCCGCGATGTCGTCGGCGTCGACGAATCCGACGCGGCCCTCGCCCGCTGCCGTTCGGATGGTCCCGTCCGCTCGAATCGTCCGGGCGTGTGCGTGGTCGCCGGTGAAGTTCTGCATGAACCACGAGGGCCGCAGGACCGCCCACTCGGCGAACAGTCCGGGCAGGGCTCGGTGAACCTGCCCCACGGCAGGGCCGCCCGCGGGTATCGCCGACGAGCTGAGGAGCACCGCGCGACGTACTCCCGCCGCACGGGCCTGCTGGAGGAAGGGCAGCATGACGGCTGCCGGGTCCGGAGCGCCGAGCGGTGGGATGAGATAGACCCGGTCCACGCCTTCGAGGGCGCCGTCGTAGGACGTGGGGTCGTCCCAGTCGAACCGGACGGGAGAAGCCCCGTCCACGGGGGTGGCACGTCGGCTCGCGGCCCTGACGCGCCGGCCCTCGGCGGCCAGCCGGGCGGCGACACGGCTGCCGGTGGTGCCGGTTGCCCCGATGACCAGGGCGAACTCCTCGGGAGGGTTCATCGGTTGCTCCCGGCGAAGTTGGTGGCGGGGTCCTGGACGGCGAGCGGGTTCCAGTAGTCGCGGTAGCTGGTGATGCGGCCGTTCCTGACGGTGACCACGGCGATGTAGGTCATCTCGAAGGGGCTGTCGGTGTCCACCAGGCGGCCCACACCGCGCATCTCGACCACGATGGTCTCCGGGACGAGAGTCTGGTGAATCTCGACGTAGGGGAAGTCGTGCATGTCTATGTGGTCGGGATAGTCACGCATGTACTCGCCGATGGCCGCCTTGCCCTCCAGCCGCTTCGGCCAGCCCTCCGGCGCGAAGGGGAACTCGAGGATCCCGTCCTCGTCCCAGAGGCCGACCCAGGCGGGGATGTCCTTGTCCAGCAGCAGCTGCAGGCCCTGGCGGTACAGGTCCGCCGGTGCGGTGTTCGTGGTCATGGGGTGCTCCGTCCCGTAGAATGCGGACCGTGGGTCCGCTTCACGTGACTGACGATACGGACCCGAGGTCCGCTTTGCAATCGGAGGAACCGCATGGCCGAACGCAAGCCACGATCAGACGCCACTCGCAACCGCGAGGCCGTCCTCGCGGCTGCCGACACCCTCTTCGCCCAGTGCGAGAGCCCCGAGGCGGTGACCATGGCCGACATCGCGGCAGCGGCCGGCGTCGGCAAGGCAACGCTCTTCCGCGGCTTCGGTGACCGTACGGGCCTGATCCACGCGCTCTACGAGCTGCGGCTCGCACCCGTCAGGCTCGCCACCGAGGAGGGGCCACCACCTCTGGGACCCGCGACCCCGCCGATCCAGCGCGTACCCGCCCTCCTCGACGCCGTCCTCTGCTTCAAGCTCGACCACCGGCACCTCGCCCTGGCGCTGGAGGGAACCGGCGGCGACAGCAGCCCTTATCAGGCAGCGCACTACGAGCGATGGCACAGCACACTCAAGACCGCGCTCGATCAGATTCCCGGACTCGCCGACAGCGATTTCACCGCGCACGCCCTACTGGCCGCCACCCGCGCCGACCTCGTCGAATACCTCGTAGGCCAACAGCGGGCGACTCGTGACCAGATGCGGGCCCAGCTGGCGGCCTTCACCGCCAGGATCCTGGATTCCCGTACGCCGCTCGCTTGAACCGGCCCGTCAACGCTTACGGGCGAGGGTGACTCCGTCGGCCATGGGGAGCATGGACAGGTCGACCCGCTGGTCTTCGAGGAGGGTGCGGTTGACCTTCCGTACGCCGAGGGTGTCGGCGTCCTGGACGGCGGGATCGGTGACGCGGCCCGACCAGAGGGTGTTGTCCAGGACGAGCAGGCCGCCCGGCCGGGTGAGGGCGAGGGACTGTTCGTAGTACTCCGGGTAGTGGGCCTTGTCCGCGTCGATGAAGACGAAGTCGACGCAGTCGGGGCCGCGTTCGAGCAACAGGCCGTCCAAGGTCTCCACCGCGTCGCCGAGGCGGAGGTCGATGCGGTCGGCGACGCCCGCCTGCTGCCAGGCCTGGCGGGCCATCGTGGTCCATTCCTCGCTGATGTCGCAGGTGATGAGTTCACCGCCGGCCGGCAGGGCGCGGGCCATGCACAGCGAGCTGTAGCCGGTGAAGGTGCCGATCTCCAGGACGGTACGCGCCCGGGTGAGGCGGATCAGGAGGGCCAGGAACTGGGCTTCCTCGGGGAGGATCTGCATGATCCGGTCGGGCAGCGCGGCGGTCTCCTCGCGCAGCCCGGCAAGGACCGGGTCCTCGCGCAGGGAGAACTCCGAACCCGACCTGCACATCGCGCCCAGCCACCTGGTCCGTTCCAGCGCGTATCCGCAGGGCAGCGGGCTCGGTTTCCTGCTCTCCGTCACACGCACCGAGCCCGGCAGTCACGGCACCCTCCGGCTGACCGACACCGACCCAACTACCGCTCCCCGCCTGAGCCTTGGGCTGCTCGACGATCCGCGCGACCGGCGCAAGCCGGCGGAGGCGGTCGCGCTCGGCCGCCGGCTCGCCGCCACCACGCCGCTGCGCGACCTGGGTCTCACCGAGATCGCCCCGGGCCCCGCCGTGACTTCGGATGCGCAACTCACGGCGTACCTGCGGGCCAACGTCAAACCCTACCCGCACCTGTGCGGCACCGCCCCGATGGGCCCCGCCTCCGACCCGGCCTCGGTGGTCGACGCGTTGGGGCGGGTCCACGGAGTCCCGGGTCTGCGGGTGGCCGACGCG
The DNA here is from genome assembly GCF_040683495.1 of Streptomyces sp. NPDC093544. Classification (NCBI taxonomy): domain Bacteria; kingdom Bacillati; phylum Actinomycetota; class Actinomycetes; order Kitasatosporales; family Streptomycetaceae; genus Streptomyces; species Streptomyces sp. NPDC093544. The sequence goes on from NZ_JBFBEA010000006.1 coordinate 279,704, forward strand.
TCGATCCTGCCCGACGCGCCGTCCGTGGCCACGAACCTGACCGTCATCATGGCCGCCGAACTGCTCGCCGACCGCTTCGACCGACACGGTCCCGGAACGGGCGCCGGCCTCCTGACACCTGCTCCTGGGCCCGTCGTGACGACGGGCCCCGCCCCTCTTCCGTGAGGCGCAAGTGACCTTGTGAAGTCCTTCCCCATGCCCCACAACACCGCCTTCGTCAGGAACCAATGGTCAGCTGGCGCACCTTTCTGACCTGCGCTTGTGGACGACCGGATACAGTGCGCGAGACGGCAGCCCGGTCAGAGAGGGGAAGCGTGACCGACACCAGCGACACCCGATCCGCCGACAGCGAAGTGCAGGCTCCGCGGCAGAGCCGACTGCACCGCCTGATGCGCTACATCCCCCTGATCGCCCCCGTCCTGCTGTGGGCCGTGCCCTGCTGGGTGCTCCTGTACACCGGCCAGCACTGGCCGTTGCCCGTCACGCTGGCCGGCACCGCCCTGTTCGTCCTCGGCCTGATCGCTATGCCGCTCGCGATGGGGCGCGGCCACGGCCGACGCCAGCAGGACTGGGCCGCGATCATCGGTGACACCCTGCTGGGCGCCAGCTGGGTTCTGTTCACCTGGTCCGTTCTGCTCGGCGTCCTCTTGCGGCTCGCCCTGACCGTGGCCGGCGTCGGCGAGAGCCAGGACCGCGCCCGAATCGTCACCTGGGCCATCCTCGGCACAACCGCCGCACTGCTCGCCTGGGGATACGCCGAAGCCCGCCGCGTGCCACGCGTGCGCCGCCTCGACGTGCAACTCCCGCGGCTGGGCGCCGGGTTGGACGGCCTCCGCGTCGTCCTCATCACCGACACCCATTACGGCCCGCTCGATCGCGCTCGCTGGTCGGAGCGGGTGTGCGAGACGGTGAACACTCTGGAGGCCGACCTGGTCTGCCACACCGGTGACATCGCGGACGGCACGGCCCAACGCCGCCGCGCTCAGGCCGTCCCGCTCGGTACCGTGCAAGCCACCCGGGCCCGTGTGTACGTCACCGGCAACCATGAGTACTACAGCGAGGCCCAGGGCTGGGTCGACCTGATGGGCGAGCTGGGCTGGGAGCCGCTGCGCAACTGTCATCTGCTGATCGAACGCGGAGGCGACACCCTCGTGGTCGCCGGCGTGGACGACGTCACCGCCGAGTCCTCCGGCCTGGCAGGCCACCGCGCCAACCTCGCCGGAGCCCTGAACGGCGCCGACCCCGACCTGCCCGTTCTGCTCCTGGCACACCAGCCCAAGTTCGTCGACCGGGCGGCAGCCGACGGCATCGACCTGCAGCTCTCCGGCCACACCCACGGCGGCCAGATCTGGCCCTTCCACCACTTGGTCCGCCTCGACCAGCCCGCCCTCGCCGGCCTCAGCCGCCACGGCACCCGCACCCTCCTCTACACCAGTCGCGGCACCGGCTTCTGGGGCCCGCCGTTCCGCGTCTTCGCCCCCAGCGAGATCACCCTGCTCGTGCTCCGCTCCCCGCACCTGCCCACCTCGCCGTAGCACCGAGCGGGCCAACACATCCGCCGAAGAGACGTCACAGGCATACACAGACAGGCATCCGGGGGCAACAGAGCAATGCTCTGACCAGCCTCTTCACTGAAGCCCTTCCGTCTGGCAGAAGACGCCTTGCACAGCTGCCGCACCCGTCAGGACGCTAAGTCCAACCACGGCTCGCGGGGCGACGGCGCCCCGCACTCAGGGACGGGAACGCCATGCCGCACACGACCGCCTTCGCCAGGAACCAGTGGTACAGCTAGCGCACCTTTCTGACCTGCGCTTGTGTGGGGTCGATGAGGCTGTGACCTGCTAGGACGGGTTGCAGAGGCGAGCGGAGGCAGTCAGGGGAAAACGCTCTGATTCGACCCCGGTTCGACCCGGGTCGCTCAGAGCCAGTCAGAGGCATCACCCTGTGGAACTGGGCTCTGAGGGACCCGAGTTGGACGGTGTGGATCACGGGTGGCGACTCTGACGGGCACTCTGATTCGTCCTCTGGTCGAGCCGCGTTGGGGACGCCTGCCTCTGCTCGGGGCCAGATGTACGAGGTCCTCCAGGACGGGAATCCTGGGGACTTCGCCGGCACCGATAGAGGTTGGTCTCGGACACCACCCGTGGTTTTTGCGGGCCTGGGTGGCGTCCACGTCTTTGCGAGACGACCCCACCGTGCCAGACAGCATCCACCAGCCACTCCCCCAACGACAGTTCCCCCACCCCTGCGGCCCTCTGGGCCTATCCCGACTTCCGTCGGCAGCGGCTGATCTAATCCTGCTCGGCGATCTCACCGGCCGCTACGCCACCGGCAGTTACAGTCGCCTCGCCTCTGACACCCGGACTCTGGCCCTGCGCGGAGATCGCCAGGGTGCGGCCGAGCACGGGCACCGGATGACCGCGGCCATCGCCTGCCATGTGGCGCGCGCCGGCGGAACCGTCGACCAACTGACGCAGTTCCTGCTGCACCCGGAGCACGAAGGCGGGCGGCACGCCCGGCACATCGCGCTGCACTCCGGGCAGTCACGCGCTCTGGACTACATCCGCAGGGTGCGGGCCAGCGCCTCGGCCGCGGTCGGCAGTACGAGAGTGCTGGAGTCGCGCCATGACGCCTACGAGGTGCTCGCCGCGCTGCGGGACCGCATCGAGACCACGCCCTGGCGCGGGGAGCGAGGGCGGACCGCGCTGCGGGTGCTGCGGGCGCATCTGAACTTCGCCGAGACCGCGGGCGGCCCGCTGCACCACGCCGGCGAACGATGTCGTCGGGCTCCCACTTCGCGCCGGCGAGCAGGTGCCGCAGACCATCGGGGGTGGCGTGGCCTGCCTGTTCGGCCAGCTGCCAGTTGTTCTTTCGGGCCACCGGGGCGAGCCGTCCGCGTACGTAGTCACGCATACGGCGGCGAAGTTCCACGCGGCCGAAGCGATGACCGATGGTCACGAAGAGGTCGTCCAGTTCCAGGTCCCACTGTTCGGCAGCACACTCGGTGATCACACGGGGAGGCTTTCCCGCCCGCTGTCATTACCTGCGGCGTTGTCGCACGTTCGAGGGGCGGCCTCCGTGAGACCGCCCCCGGCCACTCCACAGCCCGCTACACTCCAGTCGCCCAGCGAAACCCGCAGGTCAGACAGCGAGATCCTGCTGGAGTACTAGCGCGTTGGGGCCTGTCCGACAAAGCCGTGACCAAGTCGGAGATCAACCCGCCCGGCCTGCCCAAGACGAACCAGCAGCCGACCCGGGCGCGGAGGCCGCACGGCCTCCGCGCCGTCCCTGGCCTGCTTCGGTACGGGGGCGTTGCTACCCCGCGACCGCCTCGATGACGCTGTGCCCACGTGTGGTGGCCATGCCCGGGTCGTCCAGAATCCGTCGGATCGTGAATCCCGCTGCCGCCAGGAGTTCCGTCCACTCGTTCTCCGTGCGCTCCTTGCCACCGAGGACGACCAGCATGAGCAGATCGCCCAGCACGCTCCGGACGTCGCCCTCGGTGGGCCGCAGGACGGTCTCGACGAGGATGAGCCTGCCGTGCGACGGCATGGCCGCCCGGACCTTCCGGAGGACCTTCAGGGCGTTGTCGTCGTTCCAGTCGTGCAGGACCCGGGACAGGACGTAGACGTCTCCGCCCGGGGCGACCGTGTCGAAGAAGCTCTGGCCGACGAGCGTGCACCGGTCGGTCACGCCGGCCCCGGCCAGGTTCGCCTCGGCCTGCGCCACGGTCTCGGGCAGGTCCTGGAGCAGTCCGAGCAGCTCCGGGTGGCGTGCGAGGACCGAGGCCATCAGCCTGCCGTCGCCACCGCCGACGTCGACGACCGTGTGGCAGTCCTCGAACTCGTAGCGCTGCAGCGCGGCTATCGCGGCGGGCATGGTGGCGCCCATGGCGCGATTGAAGACGCGCGCCTCCTCGGGATGAGCGGCGAGGAACTCGAAGTAGTCCATCCCGAACGCCTCGTCGAAGGCGGGGCGTCCGGTCTTCACGGTGTGGATCACGCCCGCCCAGGCGCGGAAGACGGCACCGCTCTGCAGAAGCACCCCGTCACGGAAGCCGTCGGGCGCATCCTGGGCGAGCGCCTTGCCCGGTTCCTTCAGGGTGAAGGACTTCCCGGGATGCTCGGCCAGCATGCCGAGGGCGGTGAGGGCCCGGCAGAACCGGTACAGGGCGTCCTCGTCGCTGTCGGTCGCCTTGGCGATCTCCCCGATTCCCATGGGCTCCTCGCCCAGCAGGTCGGCGAGACCCAGATAGGCGGCCACATAGAGCGTCTGGCCTATCCAAGGGCCGGACGCGTGGTACATCTCCTGGAGATCCGGCCCTGATCGGGCGTCGCTAGACATGTTCTCCCCCTCTGAGTCGACTGCTGTCCCCGGCGTTGACCGGTTCGAGATCCTCAGGAACTCCGGGTGTCGTTTCCGGGGAGCTCCGCGACGACCAGGAGGTAGCCGAGCTCCCACACCTCGATGAGATCCGAGAGGTCGAGATCGTCGACCAGTTCGGCGCCGAGCGTGTTGTCGATGTGCTTCTTGTCGTGGTTGATCCGCTCGGCGATTCCTTCGAGGGTCCGCTTCATCACCTGCTCGCTGATGTCGGACACCTCGACCAGGCGCAGGCCGGCTTCCCGGACCAGACCCGGATAGTCATCGATTCTCACGATGGGGCCCATGACCCAGTTCTCGTAGAACTTCTCGACGGCGGCACGTTTGCGCTCCGGAACGGGGGCGCGCTCGAAGAAGTCGGTCAGTACGACCCGGCCGCCGGGCCTGACAACCCGGGCCATTTCCCGTAGCACCTGGACACGGTCGGGCATGTGAATGATGGATTCCAGTGCCCAGACCGCGTCGAAAGAACCCGCCTCGAAGGGCAGGGCCGCAGCGTCCGCGTACTGGAAAGAGACCCGGTCCGCCAACCCCGCAGCGGTCGCGCGAATACCGGCCCGCTTTACTTGCTCATGACTGACGGTGACGCCGACTACCTTGCCGCCGGTGGAGTGCGCGAGGCGGATCGCCGGGGTCCCCATTCCGCAGCCGACGTCGAGAACTCGGTCGCCGGGCTTGGCCCTGAGCTTCTCGATCATCAGTTCCGTGAAACGCTCTTCCGCGCGTTCCAGGGGCCAGGTGTCCTCGGGATCGTCCCAATATCCGAAGTGCAGGTTGTGATCGCCGCCGAAATTGTCCGACTCGAAGCCGGCCATTTGGTCGTAGAGGGTTCCTACCTGGTTTACGGCATCGGATTTCGCCTGAGACATGTGCTTCTCCATCCCGGTCGACTGCGCTGGGCGGTACGAGCGTTGGTTGGTGCGCCATGCATCGCCGGGAACATTAGCAACTCCTTTGCGAACGGGGCAACATTTATTTCGGGCGCAGAATTGTTTCGGTGTTTGTTTCGGTGGCGTACGGATGACGCGTATTCGCTTCGACGCATGAGGAGCGTTGGCCGCTAGTGCGGGCGCCCGGTCCGGCGTGTGCGTTGCCGGGCGTGCCGGTGTGCCGGCGTCCCCGCAGGTCCGGAGAGGGCGTTTGCCCTGGTGGAGAGGGGAATGGGTGCCGCTGCCGGGGTGTCGTGCACCTGATCCGGGGGCCGTCGTTCTCTATCCCTGCGGTCGGGTGCGCCGCAGGGAGTTCACCGTTTCGGCCAATTCTGGCCGAAAGCAAGTGCAGGGCCTGTCATCGAAACTCTCGTGGTGTTTCACTGGTTTTGCCGATGAGGGTGCGTGGGGAAGGTCTACTTGGCCGGGCTCCGGCTCGCCAGCCTGGTTGCCCTCCATTCGGCAATTGATTGGCAAAATAGTTTTGTGGTTTCACTTACGGGGGTTTGTGGTGCTGCGCGTAGAGATCTTCAGCGCTGTCCATTCATGCTGCGACGCGGGGCGAGGTACGGGACGCCGAAAGCGCCGAGAGGCCGGTCCCGCTTTTCCTGTCCGGAGTGGGCGGACGTTCCCGACATTTGCCGGGGCAGTTGAGCTGCCGAACACCGGATTTGCCGCACACTCCTCGGCGGCCTGATGTCAAATTCCCTTACGAGATCACGTCCGGTGGCTGGAAGAATCGGGCCATGAGATCGGCTCGTCAATCCCGGTGTGCGTAGATCCGTCTCGGCTAGTTCGGACTGCCGAATTCCGGGGATTCTTTTCGCGTCGCGATATCCCTGCCCCATGAAGCCATGCCAGAACACGGAGTTTCCTGCCCGAAAGCATTGCTCAAGGAGGAATACTGTGCCTGCCTCAACGCCGACCCAGAGTCCGGATCTCATGCAGCTCTACCACATGGGGGGTCCCTGGATCGGACAGACCTTCTATGTCGCCGCCGAACTCGGAATCGCCGACCACCTGGGTCCGGAACCGATTCCTGTCGCGGAACTCGCCGCCGCCACCGAGGCGAACGAGGAGGTCCTCTACCGGTTCTGCCGCGTCCTCGCCTCCATGGGCGTGCTCCAGGCCCACCCCGACCGCGGCTTCTCTCTCACCGAGGCGGGCGGCATGCTCCGCAGCGACGCTCCCGGCGGTTTCCGCTACGGAGTCATGCTGCAGAGCGGCGCCTGCTTCCGCGCCTGGACCGAGGTGATGCACACGGTCCGCACCGGCGAGCCGGCCTTCGACAAGGTGCACGGCGCCGCCTACTACGACTTCCTCGAAGCCAACCCGGCGGAGAACGAGCTGTTCAACCGCGCCATGGGTGTCACCTCCCTGGCCCCGGCCATCGCCGCCCTCAAGCGCTACGACTTCACCGGCATCAAGCGCCTCGTCGACGTGGGCGGTGGCGTCGGCACCCTGATCGCCGCCGTCCTGGAGCTGAACCCCGGGATGACCGGCGTCGTCCAGGACCTCGCGGCCGTCACCGCCGAAGCCCCCGCCCACCTCGCGGAACACGGTGTCCAGGACCGTGTCGAGGTCGTCAGCGGCAGCTTCTTCGACTCGGTCGTGCCCGGCGCCGACGCCTATGTGCTCTCCCGGGTGCTGCACAACTGGAGCGACGAGGACTGCCTGAAGATCCTCCGGCGGGTGCACGAGGCGATGCCGCCGCACGCCAGGCTCATCGTCATCGACAGCGTCGTCCCCGACGGCGGCGGACTGCACCCCAGCATGCTCGCCGACCTCTTCATGATGGTCATCCTCGGCGGCAAGGAGCGCACCGAGCGGGACTGGCGCCTGCTGCTCGACGAAGCAGGCTTCCGTATGACGCGCGCGGTCCAGGCCGAGAACGCCGGCGACACCCTCGTACACGCCCTCGTCGAGGCCGTACGGCACTGACCGGGCCCCGCCCACCCGCCGTACCAGACCCGCCTTCCTGCTGGTCCCAATGGAGAAGAGGCACTTGCACATGGTTTCCCGAAGAGCGTTCATCCGTGCGGGAGCGACGGCGACACTGGCCGCAGCGACCGCGACGACCGCGTTGCCGGCGGTCCTCGCCCATGCGGTGGCCGGGCCCAACTGGGCGCTGCTGCAGAAGCACCTGAACGGCACCCTCGTCCTGCCCGCCGACACGGCGTACGCCACGGCGAAGCAGATCTCGTGGACCGAGTACGACACCCTGCGGCCCGCGGCCGTCGCCTACTGCCAGTCCGCCGCCGACGTGAGCGCCTGTCTGAAGTTCGCCCGGGCCAACGGGATCCCGGCGACACCGCGCAGCGGCGGGCACAGCTTCATGGGCTTCTCCTTGACCACAGGGCTGGTCATCGACGTGTCCCGGCTCAACGGCGTCACGGCCGACGGGAACACGGTCACCATGGGCGGCGGAGCGCTCCAGATCGACACGATCAGCAGTCTGTCCGGGACCGGTCTGGCACTGCCCGGCGGTCTCTTCCCGACCGTGGGCGCGGGCGGCTTCATCCAGGGCGGCGGACTCGGCTGGCAGACACGGCACCTCGGCATGGCCTCCGACACGCTCCAGTCCGCCTGCGTGGTACTGGCCGACGGCACCGTCGTCACCGCCTCTGAGACGCAGAACGCCGACCTCTTCTGGGCCCTGCGTGGCGGTGGCGGCGGCAACTTCGGCGTCGTCACGTCCTACCGCATGGCAGCGACCCCGGTGCCGACCCTCTCGCGCTTCAGCCTCACCTGGACCTGGGAGCAGGCCGCAGACATGCTGACGGCCTGGCAGCAGTGGGCCATCGCGTCCCCGCGCAAACTCAGTTCGGGCCCCGTCCTCGCGCTCTTCGACGCCGCGCCCGGCACCACACCCTTCGTGGGCGTGTCCGGTGTCTGGATGGGCGACCCGGCCGAACTGCCGCCGCTTCTCGACACCCTGGTCGGCGAGGTCGGACACGCCCCGTCGACGCGCACCGTGGACGACGGCACCTACACCGCCGGAATGCTGGCCTGGTACAACTGCGCCAACCTGACGGTGCCCCAGTGCCACCTCCAGGGCACGACCGGAGAGGGCCAGATCAACCGCTTCGGCTGGTCCTTCGACCGCAGCCGCCTCTTCAGCGAAGCCATCCCCGCCTCGGGCGTCGACGCGCTGCTGACCGCCTTCGACGCCGACCGGGTCGCCGGCCACTCCCGGTTCATCCGCACCATCGTGCTCGGCGGCCGGGCGAACGACCTCGCCCGCACCGACACCGCCTATGTGCACCGCGACTCCGAGATCGTCATGAGCATCGCCACCGGGCTGCCCACGGGCACGCCGCCCGCGGCCGACCAGACCATCGCGCGCAACTGGGCCGGCCATGTCTTCGACACGGTCAACCCGTATTCCAACGGCGAGAGTTACGTCAACTACCTGGACCGTGTGCTGCCCGACTGGGCCGATGCCTACTACAAGGAGAACCTGACGCGGTTGCGGACCGTGAAGAGACACTACGACCCGAGCAATTATTTCCGGTTCACCCAGAGCATCACCTGACCTCCGAAAGGTGACCGGCCCGCAGGGCCGGTCACCTGCCGGGTCGAGGAGAGAGAGAACTTAGCGTCCGGGGGAGTTGTGCACCATATCTTGGTAGAACGCTGGTCGGAGTTACTCGTTCTCAACCGCACAGTCGACACCCTGTGCCAGGGGATCGGCGATCTGCTGATGATCGAGGGAGGATGCGGCATCGGCCGTACGGCCCTGCTGCTCGAACTCGAACAGATGGCCAGAGCACGTCAGTTGGCCATGTGCACCGCGCGCTGCAGCACTCTGGAGGCCGACTTCTCCTACGGAGTGATGCACCAGCTCCTCGAACCGCACCTCTCCACCCTGGCGGCCGGGCCCACCGAGTCCGCGCGGATCGCCGGCGAGCTGCTCGAGGTGATGGACTCGGCCGAGGGAGCGAGCGACGTCCATGTCCTGAACGGCATGCTCTGGGCCATCCGCCGCCTCGCCGAGCAGACCCCGGTCATCCTGGCCGTCGACGACCTGAACTTCTGTGACGCGTCCTCCCTGCACGTCCTCGCCTATGTGGCCCGGCGTCTGAAGGACTGGCCGGTCGCGATCGTGGGGACCCTCAGGCTCGGCGAGCCGGTGACCACGCCGCCCATGCTGGCGGCGCTGCAGGAGGCCGGCGAGTGGACCGTGCTGCGGCCTGCCCCGCTGACCGCCGCGGGCACGGGGGAGCTCGTCGACGGTCTTCTCGGCCCGACGCCCAGCTCCGTCGTCGAGGAGATGCACGGGCTGACCGCGGGCAACCCGATGTTCCTGAACGCGATACTGAGGACGTCCGGCGGCCCCCATCACGAACCGGTGGGTGCCGGTCTGTCCGCGGGCAGCCTCGAACGGCTCGTCGGCACCACGGTGCGGACCCGGCTCGCGCATCTGCCCGCCGGTGTGCCGCGTGTCGCCGAAACGATTGCTCTCCTGGAAGGAGAAACAGAGGGCGCCCTCATCGCCGAGGCCGCGGGCATACCGGAGCGGGAGGGTGCCAACGGGCTGGCCGTCCTGGTCGGCATGGGCCTGCTGACCGACCTTGCCCTGCCCACCTATGTCCACCCCGTGGTGGGCAACGCCCTGCGGCGGCTGCCGGAGGCCGTCGCGCCGGACCGGGTGCACCGCCGCGTGTCCGAGGCCCTGCACCGGCGGAACGCCCCACCGACCGAGGTGGCCGGGCATCTGATGCGGACCGGACCGGTCGGCACGGGCTGGGCCGTCGAGGCGCTGCGGGCCGCGGCCACGGCGGCCGTGGGCGAGCGCAGGCCGGCCGAGGCTCATGCGCTGCTCCAGCGCGCGCTCGAGGAACCGCTCTTACAGGACGCGCGCGACGAGGCACAGGCGGAACTGGACTGTGTCGAGCTGGTCACGAATCCGCAGGGCCTGCTGCCCAGGCTGCGGGCCCGCCTGGGCACGGCGCAGTCGGCGCAGAGCAGGGTGAGCACCGTCCTCGCCTACGCGCAGGTACTCCTGCGCACCCATCGGACCGAGGAGGCGGCCGAGGCCCTGGAGGACTGCCGCGCCGGCCTCACCGCGATACCTCCCTCACGGTCGCGGGACACTCTGCTCCGGCACATCGACATCGCGGAGGCGATGGCCGCCCTGCTGGGCTCCTCCGGGGCGGCGCAGATCGCCGACCTGCTCGCGAAGCTCTCCGACGACGGCTCCGGCAACACGCTGCACAAGGTGTCCCTGGAGGCACTTCAGGCAGCGATGGAAGGGCGGACGTCCGCGCAGACGGTGGTCCGTGCCCTCGACCGGGAACTCGCGCACAACGGCCAAGAGTCCCCTCTGATGCCGTACACGGTCTTCACTTTCCTGTGGGCCGACGAACTGGAACCGGTCGACCGGTGGTGCGACGCGGTACTGACCGGGCAGCCGGGGATGGGCAGCCTGCCCACCACCGTGATCGCGCTGGCCCTGCGGGCCACCTCGCAGCTGGAGGCCGGGCGGCTGGAAGGAGCGGAACGCGACGCCCGGCAGGCGCTGGAGCTGCTCGGCGGGCAGGAGGCCACCGATCCGGTCCAGTCCCTGGTGCTCGCGCCGCTGCTGAACGTGCTCACCGAACTCGACCGCACGGACGAGGCCGTCGCCCTCCTGATGGCCCGTGGCTGCGCCGGGGCCCTTCCCGAACTCTGGCCGCACACCATGGTGCTCGCGGCGCGCGGGCGGCTGAAGGGTGCCCGCGGCGACACCGAGGGCGCGCTGGCGGACCTCACGGAGGCCGGCCGCCGCATGGACAGCTGGGGAACGGCCAACCCCGCCATCTCGCGCTGGCGGTCCGAGGCCGCGTTCATGCGGAACCAGCTGGGGGATGTCGCGGGCGCGCTCCGCCTGGTGGAGGACGAACTACACGCGGCGCGCCTGTGGGGCACCCCGCGTGCGATCGGTGTCGCCCTGCGGGCCAAGGGCCTGATCCTGGGCGACGCGGAGGGGCTGGCCGCCCTGACCGAGGCCGTGGAGGTGCTGCGGTCCGGGTCGGCCCGCCTGGAGACGGCGTACGCCGAGGCCGGCCTCGGTATCGTCCAGCGGCGCCGGAACAACCGGCGCGCGGCCCGCGAGACGCTTCGGCAGGCACTGGCGCTCGCCCAGCAGCTCGGGGCCGTACGGCTGGCCGCGCGGGTGCACGCCGAGCTGCTGGCCGCCGGCGGTCTGCCCCGGCGCTGCGAGCATTTTGGCGCCAAGTCGCTCACCGCGAGCGAGTACCGGGTGGCGCTGCTGGCCGCCGTCGGCCGGACCAACGGATCGATCGCGCGCGAGCTGTTCGTGACCCGGCGGACCGTCGAGACCCATCTGACACGCGCCTACCGCAAGCTCGGTATCCAGGGCCGCTCCGAACTCGGCCGGGTGCTCCAGGCATGAGCGGGGAGAGCCGTTCGGTCGCGCCCTCCGCCGCGGGCCGTCAGGTCCGGGGCGGGACGCAGGCATTGTCGGCCTGGTGCCCGTCCTCGATCCGCACGACCGGCGCGCCGACGAGCTGCCGGAGCACAGATCGCAGGGCCTGTTGAGCCGGCGCGTCCAGGTCGTCCAGCAGACGGTTCTCGATCGCCTCGACATCTTCGCGGGCGGCGTCGAGGGTACGGCGGCCATCCTCGGTCGCTTCGACGATACGGGCCCTGCGGTCGGCGGGGTCGGGCCGGCGGCGGACCAGACCGGCCGCCTCCAGCTCGTCGAGGACCAGCACGAGTTTGCTCTTGTCCACCGAGACGGCCTGGGCGAGGGCGAGCTGACTCCTTATGGGCGCCTCGACGATGGCCATCAGAACCGTGTAGCCCCACAGGGTCATGCCGTGCTTGCGCACGACCGAGACCTCCGCGGCGGCGAGCCCCTGCTTGAGCCGGGCGAACACCCAGTGGAGATCGCCGTGGAGCCGGCTGCCCGCGATCGGCGTCGCCGAGGCTGACGCCCGGTCGTCGGCGGGAGTGGTGAGGGACATGCCAGCAGAATAGCAAAGGACCAAAATCGTCTTGACTTGAGATTATCTTGGCCTAGTCTGGTTTCGACTTCAGATCATCTTGCCTGGAAGGGAATGCTGTGGCGCATCTGCTGCATCTGGACGCCAGCGCCCGGAGTGACTCGTTCTCACGGGAGCTCGGCGCGGTCTTCGTCAAACACTGGAAGGCCGCCCATCCGGAAGCCTCCTACACATACCGGGACCTGGTGGCGGAGCCGGTCGCGCCCATCGACGAGGCCCGGGTCCGGTTGGCCACCCAGTCCTCCGTGAACGGGGTGCGGGACTTAGCGGCGATGGACGAAGTGGCCGCCGCGCCCGAGTTGGCCGGGGCCTGGGCGGCGACCCGCCCCCTCATCGAGCAGCTCCTCGCGGCCGAAGTCCTGCTCATCGGAACGCCCATGTACAACTTCAGCGTCCCCGGCTCGCTCAAGACCTGGATGGACCGGGTGACCCTGCCGTGGCTGCCGCTCGCGGGGAAGTCCGCGGTGATCCTCAGCGCCCGCGGCGGCGCCTACGGCCCCGGCACGCCCCGGGAGCCCATGGACTTCCAGGAGCCGTACCTGCGCGCCTACTTCTCCGCGCTCGGGCTTGAGGACGTGGAGTTCGTGCACACAGAGCTCACGCACGCCCCGGTCATGCCGTTCCTGGCGCAGTTCCGGGACGCCCACGAGGAGTCCCGGACCGCTGCGCTGGACGCGGTCGAGGCCCTGGCCACCCGGGTGCCGGTCGAGACCCCCGCGGCCTGAGCCGTCCCAGCCCGCACTCCCGTACGAAGAGAGGACACCCCGCACGATGGATACCGCACTCAAGGACCGTGTGGTCCTGGTCACCGGCGCTTCCAAGGGCATCGGCGCCGCGACCGCCCGGGCCTTCGGCCAGGAGGGCGCCCGCGTCGCCATCACCTACCGCGACAGCCCGGAGAAGGCCGAGAAGGTGGCCTCTGAGGTGGAGGCCGCCGGCGGGCAGGCCCTCGTGGTCCGGCTCGATCTGGAGGACCTGCGCACCGTCGAGGAGGCCGTGAACACCGTCGTCGAACGCTGGGGCAGCATCGACGTGCTCGTCGCCAACGCCGTGCGCTGGGGCGGTGACGGTCCGCCCGACCCGAGCATCCGCTTCGAGGACGTGCCGCTGGACGAGTGGCAGGCCATGATCAGTGCCAACCTGATCGGCGCCGCCGCCCAGGTCCGCGCGGTCCTGCCGAGCATGCGCTCGCGCGGCTGGGGCCGGATCGTGCTGATCTCCTCCAGCGTCGCGGAGGAGGGCCTGCCGGGCCCCGGTCCGTACGGAACGGCCAAGTCCGGGCTCTACGGCCTCGCCCGCAGCCTCGCCTGGGAGGCCGGCCGGGACGGCATCCTCGTCAACGTGGTGGCCCCCGGCCTCACCCTGACCGACAGCCGTGCGCCCATCCCCAAGTTCATCACCGACAAGCTGGCGGCCGGCACGCCCACCCGCCGCCTGTCCGACGCGGACGACGTCGCCAAGCTCGTCCTGTTCCTCGGCTCGGGAGCCAACGGCAACCTCACGGGCGAGGTGGTCCGCGACGGCTCGTCCGCCGCCCGGGCCCCCCACATCGGCCCCTGATGCCGTAGCACCCTCTCGACCCTGACCGGGGTTCCGTCCGACATCGTCGGACGGAACCCCGTTTTTTCGTGCCCGGACAGCCCGCGTCGCCCTCGGCTGCACTCCGTGACCTGTCGCGCGGCACGGGGTGACGGAGATTGTCACGGTACTGCTCTGACGCCCTCGTGGGGTCCCGCCCCGGACGATGGCTGAGGAAGGGCGGCGCGGAGCCGCCCACACAGGGGAGAGGAAGGGCAGCGGCTCATGCAACCCCGAATCGCCATCGTCTACTTCAGCTCCAGCGGGGTGATCTCCCAGGTTGCCGAGCACCTGGCGGAAGGGGCCACGGCGCAGAACGCGGACGTCCGCGTACGAGCCCTGGGCGCGCCCGGCGAGAACCCCGCACCGGGAGCCGGCCGGCCCGTCGAGCCGACGCTCGACGACCTCGACTGGGCCGACGGACTGCTGATTGGCACGCCCACCTGGTTCGGCAACGTGGCAGCACCGCTCAAGGCGTTCCTGGACACCACGAGCCCGCTGGCGCTGCACGGCCGGCTGGCGGACAAGCCCGTCACCGGCTTCACCAGTGCCTCGCTGCCCAACGGGGGCCAGGAGGCCGCACTGCTCGCGCTGTACCACACGATGTTCCACTGGGGCTCGCTGATCGTGCCCACCGGATACACGCACCCGGTGCTGCGCAGGGTCGGCGGCAATCCCTACGGCCTGTCCGTGACGGCGCCGGACTCGGGCGCGCTGACGGCCGACCAGATCGAGGCGGCGCGTTTCGTCGGCGGCCGGATCGTCCGGATGGCCCGCCAGCACGGCCCCGTCGGCCTGCACGCCGTACGGGACCTCTGGTCGGCCGATCTGCCCGTGCGCCCCGTAGGAACCCTCGCCGTCGTGGACTCCCGGCGCGCGTGACTCCAGAGCTCCCATCCCCATCACCAAGGCGAGAGGCTCCGATGAACGCGAGAACACGAGTGGCGGTGGTCGGCGCGGGCTGGGCCGGCGGACTGCACCTGGAAGGCTTCCGGCGCGCGGGCGCCGAACTGGTCGGTGTCTTCAGCCGCACCCGGAGCCGGGCCGAGGAACTCGCCGCCCGGTACGAGGTGCCCGTGGTCGCCGACACCCTCGGCGAACTCCTGAGCGAGGCCCGCCCCGACGTGGTGTCGATCGCCTCGCCGCCGCCCGCCCACCACGAACAGGTCCTCCAGGCCGTGGAGGCCGGCTGCCACGTGCTGTGCGACAAGCCGGTCGCCATGACGGCCGACGAGGTGCAGGACATGCTCACCGCCGCCACGAAGAAAGGCGTCCAGCACGCCACCGGCTTCATCTGGCGCGGCGACCCCGGACTGTCCCGGATGCGGGACCTCGTCCGCGGCGGGCGCGTGGGCCGGGTGCGCGAGGTCCACAGCACCTGCGCCCTCGGCGCGCCCCGGATGGCCATGAACTGGATCTACGACGAGTCGGCGGGCGGCGGCGGGCTCATGCAGCACGGCACCCACGTCATCGACCGGCTGCGCTGGCTGCTCGACGCCGAGTTCACCTCCCTGTGCGGGCGGCTCTCCCACGACGTACGCACCGCACCGGTCGGCCCCGAGTTCCACAACACCCTCGACTCCTTCGCCTGGGCCCGGGACAACCACGGACGCGACCACGAAGCGGCGGCGCAGGCCGAGGTCACCGCAGACGTCGGCTACGACGTCCTGGCCGAGCTGGACACCGGAGTACGGGTGCGGCTGTGGGAGTCCACCCACCTCACCGGACCCGCCGAGGAAGAAGTGACCGTCATCGGCGACGAGGGCGCCCTGACCTGGGGTGGCACGGACGGACTGACCTTCCGGGCAACCGGCGGGTCCGCGGAGCCCCTCACGGTCGAGGGCATGTCCGGCTCCGGGGCCAACACCCGCCACGAGGTGGGCCTGCGGCGGTGGGAGTGGCTCGCCACGGCCTTCCTCGCCTCCGTCCGCACCGGAACTCCCCAGGACCATCCGACTCTCGAAGACGGCTGGCACGTGGCGCGCATCGTCGACGCCGTGAAGCGCAGCCATACGACCCGATGCTGGGAGGAAGTGTGAGCGAGCAAGCCCCCACGGTCCCGAGCGACCACCTGCGGGTGATGTTCTTCCTGACGGTCGAGGAGGAGGCGCAGGATCGTTTCCTCGCCGCCTACGACCGGATCTGCGCCGATGTGGCCGACGTCCCGGGCCACGTGACGGACCAGGTGTGCCAGTCGCTCACCGACCCCCGTGAATGGGTGATCACGAGCGAGTGGCGCAACGCCGAGGACTTCCTCACCTGGGAGTCGGGCGAGGGACACCGCGAACTGGCGATGCCGCTCGTCGCGGAGACCACCTCGCGCCGCTCCCTGCGCTTCGCCGTACGGCGGGAAACGCGTCAGAAGGCCCAGAAGGCAGGGTCCCGATGACCGCCCGGGGACGTGTCCTCATCGCCGGCGCCGGCATCGCGGGCCTCGCCACCGCCATCGCCCTGCGCGGTGCCGGATTCGAGGTGACCGTCCATGAGCGGGCGGACGACGGCTTCGGCGCCGTCGGCTCCGCTCTGGGCCTGAACCCGGCGGCCGTACTGGCCCTGCGCGCCCTCGGGCTCGACGGTCCGGTGATCGAGAGCGGCGCCGAGGTGCACCGCTGGGAGCTGCTGAACTGGAACGGCGAACGCATCGGCGGCTGGCCGCAGACCAAGGTCTCCGCGGCGTTCGGCGCACCCAGCATCACCCTGCCGCGCGCCCGCCTCCATCAGACCCTCCACGCGGCCCTGTCCGACGGGGAACTACGCCTCGGATCCACCGTCGCCGGGTACCGCGAGACCGCCGCCGGCGTCGAACTCCTGCTGTCCGACGGCACCCTCGAACGCGGTCATCTGCTCATCGGCGCAGACGGACTGCACTCGGCCGTCCGCCGACAGATGCACGGCGACACCCCACCGCGTCCGGCCGGCTTCACCGCCTGGCGGGCCGTCAGTGACAAGGCGGCCGAAGACCACAGTTCTCTGACGGCACGTCAGATACTCGGCTCGGGAGCCACGTTCGGATCCTGGCCGCTGCCCGGCGGACGGACGTACTGGGTCGCGACCCTCGCGGACGAGGAGCGGGAGACGGCCGGACTCACCCCCTGGACAGGCGCCTCCGCACACACGCCGAAGGATCACGCCGCCTTGGCTGACGCCTTCCGCAAGGCACCACCGCAGGCCGTCGCACTGATCGAGGCGACCGCACCCGCGAAGGTCGTCCGGACCCCGATCCTCGACCGTCCGCCCCTCGCCGGCTGGTCCACCGTACGCACGCTGCTCATTGGCGACGCGGCCCACCCCATGGTGCCCACCACCGGCCAGGGCGGCGGGCAGGCGCTGCTGGACGCCATCGCGGTCGCGGACGTACTGCGTGGTGCCGACCTCTACGACCACCACGGTCTGGCCGGGCGCCTGCACCACTTCGAGGAGCAGCGCTTCCCGGTGGCCACCGGTGCCGCACAGGCCGCCTGGCACCTCGGGCGGCTGCACCACGAACGGGATCCGGAGCAGGTCGCCCTTCGGGACCGCCGTCTCCAAGCCGTCTCCGAGGCCGAATGGCTCAGCCGCCAAGGCCTCGGCCCGGCATCCACCGCTGCCTCCAGGAGCGCCCGATGAACCGTTATGCACTCACCTTCACCGTGACACCGGGCAGCGAACCCGAGGTCGCCCGCATCCTGTCCGGTTACGGCCGCCCCGCCGCGGGCCGCAGGCCCGGTGGCCCCCCGCTGCTGCGCCGTACCTCGGTGTTCCTCGCCGGGAACCGGGTGATCCGGGTGATCGACGTCGACGGCAGGCTCGGCGAAGTCATGGCGCACCTCGCGGAGCAGCCCCAGATCAGGGCGGTGGAGGAAGCACTCGACCTGCACCTCCAGGAGCCCCGGGACCTGTCCAGCGGCGACGGCATCCGCGCCTTCCTGCACCGTGCGCTCCTCCCGGTCGTCCACGACCGGGCCACCGCCGAGCACCTGCTGCCCGAGAGCCCGGCCGAACACCGGGGAAACCGGGTCGCGCTGCTCTACCCGGCCCGGCCGGGAAGCGGCGGTGAACTCGCCGAACTCCTCGCCGGCACCCGGGTCCTGCGCCCGGACACCCCGACCACCCTCGCCCATACCACGATCTTCCGGCGCGGTGACGTGGTCCTCCGCCTGGCCGAGGTGCACGGCGACACGAGCGAGGCCCTCGACCGGATCGCCACGGCGGCAGTCCGCTCTGGCAGCGCCGACAAGCTGGCCGCGCTGGTCGCGGCCGACGAGAACCTCCATGACACCGACGGCTTCCGGGCCTTCCTGGAGCGGATCTCCGTGCGCATGCTCACGGACCGCCGGATCGGAGCGCCGTCATGAGCGGCACCACCACTGTTGCGGTCGTCGGCCTGGGCGTAATGGGCGGCGGCATCGCCCGCCGCCTCCTCGGCCAGGGCATCACCCCGACCGTCTGGAACCGTTCCCCCGAGCCCGCCGAGGCGCTCGCCGAACTCGGGGCGAACGTGGCGCCGACGCCCGCTCTGGCGGCCCGGCACGCCGATGTCGTCCTCGTCTCCCTCGCGGACGGCGCGGCCACCGAACAGGCGCTGCTCGGCCCGGACGGCGTCCTCGCCGATGGCCCGCTCGACGGCGTCCTTGCCTCCGCGAGCACCATCTCACCGGGCCTCCTGAGCGTCCTGCGCGAGCGCACGCCCCAGGTCCTCGATCTGGGACTGCTTGGCAACGGCGACCACGCGAAGAACGGCGAACTGCGGGTCTACGTCGGCGGAACGGACAAGGACCTGGCCCGGGCACAGCCCGTCCTCAACCTCATCGCCAAGCAGGTGGTGCACATCGGCGGCCCCGGTGACGGCATGCGGCTCAAGCTGCTCATGAACACCCTGATGGGCATTCAGGTGCAAGCCATGGCCGAGGCCACCGCCCTCGGGGAGTCCGTCGGGCTCGACCGCCGGGCCGTCCTCGACGCCATCACCGTCAGCGGATTCGCTACCCCGGTCATGGGCTTCAAGGCCCGGCGGCTCGCCGCCGAGCGGTACGAGGACCCCGACTTCCGGCTCCGGCTCATGGCCAAGGACCTGGGCCTCGCCGTGGCCGAGGCCGACCGGACCGGCCTCAGCCTGCCCCTCGTCCAGACCGCCCTGGCCACCCACGAGGAGTCCGTACGCCGGGGCGACGGCGACCTGGACTGCGCCGCCGTCTCGCGCACCGTCGCGGCGCCGCACGGGAAGGGAGCGCGGCCGTGACCATCGACGTGCACGGCCATCTCAGCCCGCCGGAGTCGCTGCGCAGGTTTCCCATGCCGCGCTCGCTCGGGGACGCCGAGGCGATGATCGAGACCAAGCTCGCCGCCGGCGTCGACCTCACGATCATCGGCAGCCCCGTCGGCGCGGGCGCCATGGTTCCCGTCCCGGGCATGGACAACTACGCGCAGTCGGAAGAGGAACTGGCCCGCTTCCACGACTGGCTCGGCGAGCTGGTCGCCCGGTACCCGCGCCATCTGCGCGCGTACGTCTACGTCAACCCGTTCGGCGGCGAGGCCCACCTCGAGGCCGCCCGCGCCCGGCTCGGCCAGGACGAGTTCGTCGGGCTCATCGCCAACACCAGCGTGGCGGGCCGCTACCTCGACCACCCCGACGCCGCCGACTTCTTCGCCCTCGCGGCCGAGACCGAGGCGCCCGTCCTCCTGCACGCCCCCGCCGCCCCCGCCGCCGGCAGCGGCCTCGCGGACCTGATGGCGCTGGAACAACTCGGCCGGTTCGCCGACGTCACCATCGGCCTCGCCTGCTGCGTCCTCGGTGGCTGGTTGGAGCGCCACCCCGGCCTCCGGCTCGTTGCCCAGGGCGCGGGCGGCGCCCTCGCCCTGCTCGTGGAAAAGCTCGACCGCGCCTGGTCGCCGGAGCACTGGCAGCGGGAAAGGCCCGCCGGCGCCGCGCCGGATTCAGGCCTCGGCTCCGACTCCGGCCCGGGCCTCGGCTCCGGCGGCGGTCCGCGTTCCGGCGCTGGTTCCGACGATGCTCTTGGCCCGGAGCTCGGCAATGGATTCGGGCCCGGCTCCGGCTCCGGCTCCGGTCCCGGCCGCGGCGCCCGGCTCGGGCCCGCCGCCCACCGTCTCCCGCACCCGCCCAGCAGCTATCTGAACCGCATCTGGGTGGACACCGCGACCCCCTCCGCCGCCGCCGTGGAGCTGGCCCTGCGGGTCTTCGGCCCGGACAAAGTGCTGTACGGCACCGACTCGCCGCCCCTGCCCGGTGCGTCGGTCGAGGGAGGGCTTCAGCTGGTCGAGCGCCTGGGCATCTCCGAGGCGCAGCGCCAGGCCGTGCGCGAGGACAACGCTCGCACGCTGTTCGGAGCCGGACTGCCGAGCCCGGTCCCGGCCGGCGCGTAACCACCGCACACCACCATCTTCCGGACCGTCCAGCCCGCTTGGAGTCTCTGTGACCACCAGCAAGCCCACCATCCGTATCGTCGGCATCGACGACGTCCCCGCCAACCGCAAGCGCGGCGGTGACATGCGCACCCTGCTCAGCCCCGGCACGGTCGGTTCCACCTCGGGCTTCCTGGGCGTGGCGATCCTCCAGCCCGGAGAGCGCGTGGTGGAGCACTACCACCCGTACTCCGAGGAGTTCCTGTATCTGACCACCGGTGAGATCACCGTCGACCTCGACGGCGTGCCCCACGAGGCACGGGCCGGGCAGGGGCTTCTGGTTCCGATCGGTGTCCGGCACCGCGTACGCAACACCGGTGAGGAGGAGGCGCGCATCGTCTTCCACCTCGGTCCCCTCGCCCCCCGGCCCGAACTCGGCCACATCGACACCGAGGTGCTGACGTGACCCGACGCGCGGTGGTGACCGGCGTGGGCGTGGTCGCCCCGGGCGGCACCGGCGCCAAGGCATTCTGGGACCTTCTCTCCTCTGGCCGCACCGCCACCCGGGGGATCACCCTGTTCGACCCGGAGGGCTTCCGCTCCCGTATCGCCGCCGAGTGCGACTTCGACCCGGGGACCGTTCTGACCCCGGAACAGATCACCCGCATGGACCGCTACGTGCAGTTCGGCGTGGCCGCTGCGCAGGAGGCGCTCGTCGAGGCCGGACTCGAACCCGACGAGGAGGCGTCCTGGCGTACCGCCGTCTCCATGGGCAGCGCGGTGGGCGGCACCACCCGGCTGGAGGCCGAGTACGTCGCCGCCAGCGCCCGCGGTGCCACCTGGACGGTCGACCACCGCAAGGTCACCAGCGACCTGTTCCGGGTGTTCTCCCCGGCACCGCTGGCCGGTGAGGTCGCCGAACTGGCCGGTGCCCGGGGGCCCGTGACCACCGTGTCCACCGGCTGCACCTCCGGGCTGGACGCGATCGGATACGCGCTGCGGCTCATCGAGGAGGGCAAGGCGGACGTCGTCATCGCCGGCGCCGCCGAGTCCCCCATCTCGCCGATCACGGTGGCCTGCTTCGATGCCATCCGGGCCACCTCCACCCGTAACGACGACCCCGCCCACGCCTCGCGGCCCTTCGACCGCACCCGCGACGGGTTCGTGCTGGGGGAAGGAGCCGCCGTACTCGTCATCGAGGAGGCCGAACACGCCAGGCGGCGCGGCGCGCGGATCCGCTGCCAGGTCAGCGGCTTCGCCACCCGGGGCAACGCCTACCACATGACCGGCCTGACCAGGGAGGGCGTGGAGATGGCCGAGGCCATCGACCAGGCCCTGTGGCAGGCCCGCGTGGACCCCTCCACCATCGACTACGTCAACGCCCACGGCTCCGGCACCCAGCAGAACGACCGCCATGAGACCGCCGCCGTCAAGAAGGCACTCGGCGCGCACGCCCACGACACCCTCGTCAGTTCCATCAAGTCGATGGTCGGGCACTCGCTCGGCGCCATCGGCGCCATCGAACTCGTCGCCTGCGTCCTGGCGATGGACAACGACACGGTGCCGCCGACCGCCAACCTCGAGGTCCCGGACCCCGAGTGCGACCTCGACTACGTGCCGCACCAGGCACGCGAGGCCCCGCTGCGCAACGTCCTGTCGGTCGGCAGCGGCTTCGGCGGCTTCCAGTCCGCCGTCGTCCTCACTCCGGGGGAGCACGCGCGATGACCAGGCGGACCGCCCTCACCGGCATCGGGGTGATCGCGCCCTCCGGCGTGGGAGCCGACACGTTCTGGCGCTCCGCGCTGGACGGCCGCGGAGTCCTCGGCAGGCTCTCCCGGTACCCCTCCGACGGATATCCCCTGACCATCGTGGGCGAGGTGCGCGACTACGACCCCGCCTCGGCGATCGACTCACGCATCACCGTGCAGACCGACCGCTTCACCCAGTTCGCGCTCGCCGCCGCCGACCTCGCCCTGGAACAGGCCGACCTTCGCCCCGACACGCTGCCGCGGTACTCCTTCGGCGCCGTCACGGCGAGCGCCGCGGGGGGAGTCGAGTTCGGGCAGCGCGAGATCGAACGGCTGTGGAGCAGGGGACCGGGGCACGTCGGCCCGTACCAGTCCATCGCCTGGTTCTACGCGGCCAGCACCGGGCAACTGTCCATCCGGCACGGCCTCAAGGGACCCTGCGGAGTCCTCGTCGCCGACGAGTCCGGTGGCCTGGACGCCATCGCGCACGCCGCCCGTGACATCCGCTACGGCGCCACCGCCATGCTCGTCGGCGGCGCCGAGGCACCGTTCGCCCCGTTCTCCATGGCCTGCCAGTACGGCCACGCACTGCTCAGCGAGGCACAGGACGCGGACCACGCCTACCTGCCCTTCAGTACCGGGGCCCGTGGCTTCACCCCCGCGGAGGGCGGGGCCATGCTCGTCCTGGAGGAAGCGGAAGCGGCCCACGCCCGCGGCGCCGAACCGTGGGCGTACCTGGCGGGCCACGCCGGCACCCACACCGGCGCACTGCGCCACGAGCAGAGCGCGGAAGGACTCGCCAAGGCCATCCTCGGTGCCCTCGACGAGGCGGAGTGCGCACCCCACGACATCGGCGTGGTCTTCGCCGACGGGCTGGGCGTCCCGGCCGCGGACCGCGCGGAGGTCACCGCCCTGCGGGACGTCTTCGGCCCCGCCCTCGACTCCGTCCAGGTGACCGCCCCCAAGTCCGGCTTCGGACGGGCGTACGCGGGAGCCGCCGCCCTCGACGTCGCGCTCGCCGCCCTCACCCTGCGCCACGGCCTCGTCCCGCCCACCCCCTACGTCACCGGAACCCCGTACGACATCGACCTGGTGACGGGTGCTCCCCGTCCCACCGGGGCGCGTGCCGCACTCGTCCTCGCCCGGGGCATGGCGGGCGGCAACTCGGCACTGGTCCTGCGCGCCACTCCCTGACCCAACCTCTGCCCCAGCCCTGAACAGCGTTCCGCAACCACCACTCCGGAGGAGAAACATGTCCGCATCCACGGCGCTCAGCCATGAGGCGCTCGCCGAAGTGATCACCAGGTGCGCCGGAGCCCGCACCGACGGAGCCGTGCTCCGCGACACCCGGCCCACCTTCGCCGACCTGGCCGTCGACTCCCTCGGCCTGCTCGGCATCGTCGCCGAACTGGAGCAGATCCTCGGCATCCCGCTCGGTTCGGACGCCGAGCAGTGCGCGTCCCCGGACGAACTGCTCGACATGGCCAACACCCTGCTCCGATCGGCGGCCTGACCATGAGCGCGAGCACCAGCAACTCCGTGGTCATCGCGGCGCCCCTCGACCTCGTCTGGGACATGACCAATGACGTGGAGAACTGGCCGCAGCTGTTCAGCGAGTACGCCTCCGTCGAGATCCTCGAACGCGAGGGCCACCGTGTGGTGTTCCGGCTGACCATGCACCCCGACGAACAGGGCCAGGTCTGGAGCTGGGTCTCGCAGCGCGAGACGGACCCCGAGACCCGCACCGTGAAGGCGCACCGCGTCGAGACCGGCCCCTTCGCCCACATGCACATCCACTGGGCCTACACCGAGGTGCCCGGCGGCGTCCGCATGGACTGGAAGCAGGACTTCGCGATGAAGCCCGAAGCCCCCGTGGACGACGCCTGGATGACCGGCAACATCAACCGCAACAGCGTGGCGCAGATGGATCTGATCCGGCGGCGCGTCGAGGCACGCGCCCAGGAGCGCCTCGCCCAGTCGAAGGAGACGCGCGCATGACCAGCGGCATCGACACCACCCCGGCCGCGGCGGAGACGGACCGGACCCTGCTGGAGTCCGCGCGCCGCATCGCGGCCGGCCTCCCGGCACGCTCCCTCGACATCGAGTCCGCCGGCACGCTCCCGCCGGACCTGGTGAAGGAGTTCACCGAGCACGACCTGTTCCGGCTCGCCATGCCCACCGCACTCGGCGGCACAGGCGCCTCGCCCCGCACCATCGTCGAGATCATCGAGGAGGTGTCCCGCGGCGACGGCGCGACCGGCTGGTCCCTGCTCATCGGAAACATCGGCAACGCGTTCCTCGCCTGGCTCGACCCCGAGGTCGCCCGGCAGATCCTGTCCGAGACCCCGGACCTGATCGTCGCCGGCGGCCAGGCCCCCCTCGGCCAGGCCGTGCCGAAGCCCGACGGCACCGGATACACCCTCACCGGGCGGTGGCCCTTCGGTAGCGGAAGCCTGCACGCCCACTGGTTCATGGGCGGCTTCATCGTCATGGAGAACGACCGGCCGAAGACCAACCAGTGGGGCGCCCCGATCATGGGAGTGGCCCACTTCCCGGCCGGCCAGGCCCGGATCGACGACACCTGGCACGTCGCCGGCCTCCAGGGCACCGGAAGCCACGACATCGTCGCCGAGGGCATCGACCTGCCCCTCGCCCACACTTCCGTGCCCTACTTCGAGCGCGCCACGTACGACGACCCGCTGTACCGGCTGACCGCCTACAACCTCCTGCTCACCGTCATGTCGGGCTTCCCCCTCGGTGTCGCCCGCCGCGCCCTCGACGAGGCCCGGTCGCAGTTCGCCGACCGGAAGCTGCTGAGCAGCGGCACCTTGTACCTTGAGGACCCCGCCGTCCAGGTCGCGATGCTCAAGCACGAGACGGCCCTGGACGCGGCCCGCCGACAGCTCCTGGACACCCTGGACGAGCTGCTCGGCGCGCTCGCCCACGACCCGCTCGACTACGCGGCGCGGGCCCGGCTGGCCGCCGCGGTCATCCACGTCTACGACACCGGCCGGGAACTGGTGCAGGGCGTGTTCCGGCTCGCGGGAACGGCCGCCGTTCTCGACACCAACCCGCTCCAGCGCTGCATGCGCGACCTCGTCGCCGGATCCCAGCACGTGGCCTTCTCCTTCGACTCCCGCAAGCGCATCGCCAACGCCCGGCTCGGCCTGCAGACGGCGCCCGCGTTCTTCGGCGTGTGAGCGCCACCACCGAGCCCACCGACCCAGACAAGTGAGGCAGGGACCATGTCCGTCACCAAACTGGAGAGTTCCCCGGTGGAGGAGGCCGTCCGACTGGCGGCGACCCTCCCGGACCGGGCATTGGAAGTGGAGTCCGGCCGCACCGTCCCGGCCGACCTGGCGGGCGAACTGCGCGCCGCGGGCCTGTTCAGCCTGATGACGCCGGCCTCGCTCGGCGGCCACGAAGCCGAACCGCTCACGATCGTCAGGGTCGTCGAAGAGCTGAGCCGCGGCGACGCCGCCACCGGGTGGACCGTCCTGATCGGCCAGGGCGCCGGCTATCTGGCCTGGCTGGACCCCGAGGTGGCCGAGGAGATCGTGAGCGCCACTCCGGCACCGCTGATCACCGGCTCGATGGCACCCCTCGGTACGGCTGCCGACGCCGGCGACGACGGTATCCGACTCACCGGCCGCTGGCCTTACACCAGCGGCTGCGGGCTCTCCGACCACTTGGTGGCCGGTTACCGCCCGGCCGCCGGGCCGCCCCGCTTCGCCCTGCTGCCCCGCGCCGCCGTCACCATCCACGACACCTGGCACGTCGCCGGGCTGCGCGGCACCGGCAGCCACGACATCGAAGCCACCGACCTGCTCGTCCCGCACCGCTTCACCTTCGACCCGTACGGCCCGGCGCGCGAGGAGGGCCCGCTGTACCGGCTGCCGTACATGACCTACCTGCTCGTCGCCATGGCCGGCTTCCCGCTCGGGGCCGCCCGGCGCATCGTGGACGAGTACCGGGGGATCGTCCTCGCCAAGCGCAACACCGAGCGCACACTGCTCGCGCAGACCCCCATCGTGCAGGCCGAGATCGCCCGCTGCGAGGCCACCGTCGGCGCGGCCCGGGCGTTCGTGTACGAGGCGGTGGGCCGGGTCTGGGAGGAGACCCGGGACGGTGTCGCCACACCGGAGTCCCGTGCCCGGCTGACCAGCGCCGTTCAGCACGCCATGCGGGCCACGCTCGATGTCGCCGACTCCGCGATGCGGGCCTGCGGAGCGAGCCAGCTCTACAACCGGGCCCCGCTCCAGCGCTACTTCCGCGACGTCCAGACCGCCGCACAACACATCGCCTTCGGCCTGGAGGCGCAGCGCCGCGTCGGCTCCGTCCTGCTCGGCCAGGACGTCCCCGACTTCCTCATCTGACCGCCCCCGCCCGGAAGACCGTCGTCGAACCAGGAGAGCCAGATGTACCGAAGCCTGATCGTCGCCCGCATGCTCCCCGATGCCGCCCCTGACATCGCGGACATCTTCGGGCGCTCCGACCGTGACTCCGACCTGCCGAAGACCATCGGCGTCCGCTCGCGCACCCTCTTCCAGTTCGGTGGGGTCTATCTCCACCTCGTGGAGGGCGTCGAGCCGGTCGAGGCCGCCGTCACCCGCAACCGCAAGCACCCGGAGTTCCGGCGCATCAGCGAGGAACTCGGCCCCTTCGTGGCGGCGTACGACCCGGAGACCTGGCGCGAGCCGAAGGACGCCATGGCCCACGAGTTCTACCGCTGGGAACGCGATGCTTGAGCGGACCCGCCAGGGCCACCGCATGCTGGACCCGTTCGAGTACGGCTACAAGGTGCCCCCGTGCGCACCGCTGTCGTACCGGATCTGGTGCTCCTTCGCGTTCGGCCTCATGCATCTGGGCTGGTGGTACGGCCTGGCCCAGCCGCATCTCATGTTCCTCGACCTGCACTCACCCGACCGGCACTCACCCGACCGGAGTTCAGAGGAAGGCACACCATGAGCGGAGCCCCCCGGCCGGACGCCGTCGCACTCAACGAACTGGTCGTCACCACCGCCCCGTGGGCCTTCCAGAGCCTGTACGTCGCAGCCAAGCTCGGCCTCGCGGACGCACTTGCGCAGGGGCCCAGGTCCAGTGCCGACCTCGCCGAGGAGACCGGCGCGCACCCCGGGGCGCTCTACCGCTTCTGCCGGGCCCTCGCGGCCCTCGGCGTGCTGGACGAGCACCCCGGCCAGGTCTTCGGCACGACCGCGACGGGGGCGGCCCTGCGCTCCGACGCCCCGCGCGGTCTGCGCCACTTCATCATCGTCAACGGCGAGGAGAGCTTCCGCGCTTGGTCGGAGGTGATGCACACCGTCCGCACCGGCGAGGCCGCCTTCGATCACGTCTACGGCCTCTCGCACTTCGCCTATCTCGCCCGGGAGTCCGGCGCCAGCACCTCCTTCAACGCGATGGCGAAGACGGGCGCGCCGACGGAGACGGTCGACCGCTGCGACTTCGACGGCGACCAGGTCGTCGTGGACGTCGGCGGCGGTGCGGGCGGACTTCTGGCCCACCTCCTGGAGCGGAACCCAAAGCTGAAGGGCATCCTCCTGGACACTCCCGCCGGCGTCACACAGGCCCCGGACCTGTTCCGGTCCCGCGATGTGCTGGACCGGGCGGAGATCAGGGGAGGGAGTTTCTTCGACTCCGTTCCCACCGGCGGCGACAGCTACATCCTGTCCCGCGTCATCCACGACTGGAACGACGAGGACGCGCTGCGCATCCTGCGCACCGTCCGCGAGGCGATGCCGACGGGCGCGCGGCTGGTCCTCATCGACAAGGTGATCCCCGACGTCGCCGGATTCCATCCGGGCAAGTTCTCCGACCTCCAGATGCTGGTCGTGCTCGGCGGTCAGGAACGCACGCTCGACGAACTCACGGCGCTGCTGGACCGCGCCGGCTTCCGCCTGACCGACGTACAGATGCCCGAGGTCGGCCAGGAAGCACCCTGGGCGGAGGCACTGATCCTGGCCACACCGGCCGCTACCGGCGCCGCCTCCAACTCCCGCTCCGACGAGAGGACCGAACGATGACCGGCGCACCACCACGGCAGAACAAGAGGCTGCGCCTCTTCACCTCGGAGTCCGTCACCGCGGGCCACCCCGACAAGATCGCCGACCAGATCAGCGACACGATCCTCGACGCGCTGCTGACCGAGGACCCGGCCTCGAGGGTCGCCGTCGAGACCCTGATCACCACCGGTCAGGTGCACATCGCCGGGGAAGTGACCACACGGGCGTACGCGCCGATCGCGCAGCTCGTCCGCGACCGGATCCTGGAGATCGGCTACGACTCCTCGGCCAAGGGCTTCGACGGCGCCTCATGCGGGGTCTCGGTGTCGATCGGCGCCCAGTCGCCCGACATCGCGCAGGGTGTCGACACGGCGTACGAGAAGCGGGTCGACGGCGTTGAGGACGAGCTCGACAAGCAGGGCGCCGGCGACCAGGGCCTGATGTTCGGCTACGCGTGCGACGAGACGCCGGAGTTGATGCCGCTCCCGATCCACCTCGCCCACCGGCTCTCCCACCGGCTCTCGGAGGTACGCAAGAACGGGACCGTCCCGTATCTGCGCCCCGACGGCAAGACCCAGGTCACCATCGAGTACGACGGCGACAAGGCTGTCCGCCTGGACACGGTCGTCGTCTCCTCGCAGCACGCTCCGGCGATCGACCTGGACGCGCTCCTGACCCCCGACATCCGCGAGTTCGTCGTCGAGCCCGAGCTCAGGGCCCTCCTCGACGACGGCGTCAAACTGGACACCGAGAACTACCGCCTCCTGGTCAACCCCACCGGCCGCTTCGAGATCGGTGGTCCGATGGGTGACGCGGGCCTGACCGGCCGCAAGATCATCATCGACACGTACGGCGGCATGGCCCGTCACGGTGGCGGCGCCTTCTCGGGCAAGGACCCGTCGAAGGTGGACCGTTCGGCGGCGTACGCGATGCGCTGGGTCGCGAAGAACGTCGTCGCCGCGGGTCTGGCCTCGCGCTGCGAGGTCCAGGTGGCGTACGCGATCGGCAAAGCCGAGCCGGTGGGCCTCTTCGTGGAGGCGTTCGGCACGAACACGGTCGACATGAGCCGGATCGAGAGCGCCATCAGCGAGGTGTTCGACCTCCGCCCGGCCGCGATCATCCGCGACCTCGACCTGCTGCGCCCGATCTACGCCCAGACGGCGGCGTACGGCCACTTCGGCCGCGAACTGCCCGACTTCAGCTGGGAGAAGACAGGCCGGGTGGCGGCCCTGCGTACGGCCGCGGGGGTCTGAGATGCGGATCGCCGTCACCGGCTCCATCGCCACCGACCATCTGACGGTCTTCCCCGGCCGCTTCACCGAACAGCTCATCGCCAACCGGCTGGATACCGTCTCCCTGTCTTTCCTCGTCGACAAGCTGGAGGTACGCCGAGGAGGAGTCGCCGCGAACATCACCTTCGGGCTGGGCCTCCTCGGTTTCACCCCCGTACTGGTGGGCGCCGCCGGCACTGACTTCGCGGAGTACGACGACTGGCTGCGCGACCACGGCGTCGACACCGGCTCGGTGAAGGTGAGCCGGACCCGCCACACCGCCCGCTTCATGTGTACGACGGACGCCGACCAGAACCAGATCGCCGTCTTCTACGCCGGCGCCATGAGCGAGGCCCGCGACATCGCGCTCTCCGACGTCGCGGCCCGCACCGGCGGACTCGACCTGGTGGTGGTGGCCCCCGACGACCCCGCAGCCATGGCGCGGCACACCGCCGAGAGCCGGGCCCTGGGCATCGCCAGGGCAGCCGACCCCTCGCAGCAGCTGGCCCGCGTCAGTGGCGAGGAGGCACGTCAACTCGTCGACGGCGCCCAGCTGTTGTTCACCAACGAGTACGAGGCCGCACTGCTCCAGGAACGTACGGGCTGGACCGAGGAGCAGGTCCTCGACCGGGTCGGCACCTGGATCGTCACCCGCGGCGGCGCCGGTACGACCGTCAGGGCAACCGGCGCCCCGGCCCTCACCGTTCCCGCCGTACCGACCGAGCGCATCGCCGATCCGACGGGCGGCGGCGACGCCTTCCGGGCCGGATACCTCGCCGGCCTGGGCCGCGGTCTGTCACCGGAACGCTCGGCACAGGCCGGCTCCGCCCTGGCGACCACCGTCCTGGAAACGGTCGGCACCCAGGAGTACAAGCTGGTCCCCACGGAGTTCTCAACCCGTGTCGCCGACACCTACGGACCGGCAGCGGCAGCGGAGATCGCGGCACACGTGGTGGGCCAGGGATGACCGCCAGGCCGGTGACGACCGCGAACCCTTCCTCCGCCCCTCGCGAGGCTGGACGGGGCTCATGACGACGTTCTCCTTCGAGTTCTTCCCGCCCCGCACCACGAAGGGCGAGCACACCCTCTGGGACGTCATCCGCCGGGTGGAGGCCCAGCGCCCCACGTTCGTCTCCGTCACCTACGGGGCGGGGGGCTCCTCACGCGACCGGACGATCGACGTCACCAGGCGCATCGCCGCCGAGACCACACTGCGTCCCGTTGCCCACCTCACCGCGGTCGGTCACTCGGTCGCCGAGCTGCGCCACATCATCGGCATGTACGCGGATGCCGGCATTCGGGACGTACTGGTGCTCCCGGGGACCCGCCCGGCGACCCCAGGGGCCGCTGGACACCACACCCGCGGGGTTTCACCTACGCACGCGAGCTCGTCGAACTCGTACGGTCCTTGGGCGACATCACGATTGGTGTGGCCGCCTTCCCCGAGACACACCCGCGGTCGGCGGACTGGGAGTCGGACGTCCGGCACTACGTGGCGAAGTGCCGTGCCGGTGCCGACTACGCCATCACGCAGATGTTCGTCCGGGCCGAGGACTATCTGAGGCTGCGCGACCGGGTCGCTGCCGCGGGCTGTGACATCCCGATCATCCCGGAGATCATGCCCGCCACCGATGTAGGCCAGATCCGCCGCTTCGCCGAGTTGTCCGGCGCCACCTTCCCCGAGGACCTCGCCCACCGCCTCGAAGCGGCTCGCCACAACCCCGCCGCGGGGCACCGCATCGGAGTCGAACGCGCCACCGCCATGGCGGAACGTCTCCTCGCCGAAGGAGCGCCCGGGTTGCACTACATCACCCTGAACCGCGCCACCGCCGCCCTCGACGTTCACCGCAACGTCCAGAGCTCAAGGAGCCTCAGTGTCCACGGAGTTCGCTGACTTCAAGGTCGCAGACCTCTCCCTGGCCGAGTTCGGCCGCAAGGAGATCACCCTCGCCGAGCACGAGATGCCCGGTCTGATGTCCATCCGCAAGGAGTACGCGGAGGCGCAGCCACTGGCCGGTGCCCGCGTCACCGGTTCCCTGCACATGACGGTGCAGACCGCCGTCCTCATCGAGACCCTGGTCGCCCTGGGCGCCGAGGTCCGCTGGGCCTCGTGCAACATCTTCTCCACCCAGGACCACGCCGCCGCCGCGATCGCCGCCGCCGGGATCCCGGTCTTCGCCTGGAAGGGCGAGACCCTGAAGGAGTACTGGTGGTGCACGGAGCAGGCCCTGACCTGGCCCGGACACACGGGCCCGAACATGATCCTCGACGACGGCGGGGACGCCACGGTCCTCGTCCACAAGGGCGTCGAGTACCAGAAGACGGCCGAGTTGCCGAAAGCGACCGATGACGAACTCGCCGTCGTACGCGCCCTGTTGGAGCACAACGCGCTCGACTGGACGAAGCTCGCTTCGGAGATCCGCGGCGTGACCGAGGAGACCACGACCGGTGTCCACCGTCTCTACGAGATGCACCGCGACGGCACCCTGCTGTTCCCGGCGATCAACGTGAACGACGCCGTCACCAAGTCGAAGTTCGACAACAAGTACGGCTGCCGCCACTCTCTGATCGACGGCATCAACCGCGCCACCGACGTCCTCATCGGCGGCAAGACCGCGGTCGTCTTCGGCTACGGCGACGTGGGCAAGGGCTGTGCGGAGTCCCTGCGCGGACAGGGCGCCCGGGTGATCATCACCGAGATCGACCCGATCTGTGCGCTGCAGGCGGCGATGGACGGTTTCCAGGTGACGACGCTGGACGAGGTCGTCGACAAGGCCGACATCTTCGTCACCACGACGGGCAACAAGGACATCATCATGGCCGGCGACATGGCCAGGATGAAGCACCAGGCGATCGTGGGGAACATCGGCCACTTCGACAACGAGATCGACATGGCGGGCCTGGCGCAGATCCCCGGGATCGTCAAGGACGAGGTCAAGCCGCAGGTCCACACCTGGACGTTCCCCGACGGCAAGGTCCTCATCGTCCTTTCCGAGGGCCGCCTGCTGAACCTGGGCAACGCCACCGGTCACCCCTCCTTCGTGATGTCCAACTCGTTCGCGGACCAGACGCTGGCCCAGATCGAACTGTTCACCAAGCCCGAGGAGTACCCGACCGACGTGTACGTGCTGCCCAAGCACCTGGACGAGAAGGTCGCCCGCCTCCACCTCGACGCGCTCGGCGTGAAGCTGACGACGCTCCGCCCCGAGCAGGCCGCCTACCTCGGCATCGAGGTCGATGGCCCGTACAAGTCGGACCAATACCGCTACTGAGTCCGCACACCTGAGGGGCCAACGTCGAGGAGCGTGGGCCCCCATGTCCTGCGAGCCCCATGTTCTGAGGAGAGGGAGCCTCAATCGTGCGCAAGGTGCTCATCGCCAATCGTGGCGAAATCGCTGTCCGCGTTGCCCGGGCCTGCCGGGATGCCGGGATCGCGAGCGTGGCCGTGTACGCCGAGCCGGACCGGGACGCCTCGCATGTCCGCGCCGCGGATGAGGCGTTCGCCCTGGGCGGTGACACCCCGGCGACCAGCCATCTCGACATCGCCAAGGTGCTGCAGGCCACCAAGGACTCCGGGGCGGACGCGATCCATCCCGGATACGGCTTCCGCTCGGAGAACGCCGACTTCGCCCAGGCCGTCCTCGACACCGGTCTGACCTGGATCGGCCCGCCCCCGCAGGCCATCCGCGATCTTGGTGACAAGGTCGCCGCCCGTCACATCGCCCAGCGCGCCGGTGCCCCACTGGTGGCCGGTACGCCGGACCCGGTGTCCGGTGCCGACGAGGTCGTCGCGTTCGCCGAGCAGCATGGGCTGCCCATCGCGATCAAGGCCGCCTTCGGCGGTAGCGAGCGCGGCCTGAAGGTCGCCCGCACGCTGGAGGAGGTCCCCGAGCTGTTCGACTCCGCCGTACGTGAGGCCGTCGCCGCCTTGGGACGCGGTGGGTGCTTCGTGGAGCGCTACCTCGACAAGCCCCGGCACGTGGAGACGCAGTGCCTGGCCGCCTCGCACGGCAACGTGGTCGTCGTGTCGAAGCGTGGCTGCTCGCTCCAGCGCCGCCACCAGAAGCTGGTCGAGGAGGCCCCCGCGCCCTTCCTCTCCGACGCCCAGGTCGAGGAGCTGTACGCCTCCTCCAAGGCGATCCTGAAGGAGGCCGGCTACGTCAGCGCCGGGACCGTCGAGTTCCTGGTCGGCATGGACGGCACGATCTCCTTCCTGGAGGTCAACACCCGTCTCCAGGTGGAACACCCGGTCACCGAGGAGGTCGCCGGCATCGACCTCGTACGCGAGATGTTCCGTATCGCGGACGGCGAGCACCTCGGCTACGGCGACCCGGAGTTGCGCGGTCACTCGTTCGAGTTCCGCATCAACGGCGAGGACCCGGGCCGCGGCTTCCTGCCCGCCCCCGGCACCACCTTCACCCCGCCGTCCGGCCCGGGCGTGCGCCTGGACGCGGGCGTCGAGTCCGGCAGCGTGATCGGCCCGGCGTGGGACTCGCTGCTCGCCAAGCTGATCGTCACGGGCGCCACCCGGCAGCAGGCCCTGCAGCGCGCCGCCCGCGCTCTGCAGGAATTCACCGTCGAGGGCATGGCCACCGCCATCCCCTTCCACCGCAAGGTGGTCACCGACCCCGCCCTCGCCCCCGAACTCACCCTCTCCACGGACCCGTTCACGGTCCACACGCGGTGGATCGAGACCGAGTTCGTCAACGAGATCAAGCCCTTCACCGCCCCCACCGACGGTGAGGCGGAGGACGACACCGACCGCGAGACGATCGTCGTCGAGGTCGGCGGCAAGCGCCTGAAGGTCTCCCTCCCCGTCTTCCTGGGCATGTCCCTGGCCCGCACCAGTCTGGCGACGGGCGCCAAGCCCAAGAGGCGGGCGGCCAAGAAGTCCGGGCCGGTGGCCTCGGGCGACACCCTCGCCTCCCCCATGCAGGGCACCATCGTCAAAGTGGCCGTCGAGGAGGGCCAGGAGGTCAAGGAAGGCGACCTCATCGTCGTCCTGGAGGCCATGAAGATGGAGCAGCCCCTCAACGCCCACCGCTCCGGCACCATCAAGGGCCTCACCGCCGAGGCCGGCGCCTCCCTCACCTCCGGCACACCCATCCGTGAAATCAAGGACTGAGTGATTCCCTGAACAGTCCACGGCCACGATCAGCCGGCCGCCTCTCACCCCGCCCCTCTCATCTCACCGCAGGAGCAGTCATGCCCACTCGACCTCGCCTACGCCTCGCGCACAGGAAACCATGACCGCGTCGGCAGCACGAGGAGACGACTCCCGTTCGGTCCGCAGGATCACCGTCGACGCCGACGGACTGACCTTGTCCGGACTGCTCAGCGAACCACAACACACGCCGACACGCGCTGTGGTGGTGGCGCTGCACGGCGGCGGACTGCACTCCGGGTACTTCGACGCCCGTTCGCGCCCTGGCCTGTCGCTTCTGACACTCGGGTCGAGCCTCGGGTACACCGTGCTCGCCCTCGACCGTCCCGGCTACGGTCTGTCCGCCACGCGTCTGCCGCTGGGCCAACGTCTGCTGGACCAGGCCGCGTCCGTACGCGCGGCACTCCAGGACTTCGCCTCCCGCCACGCGACGGGCGCGGGAATCCTGCTCCTGGCGCACTCCTTCGGCGGCAAGGTGGCACTCGGCGCGGCCGCAGACCTCGCCGACGAGAGCCTGCTCGGCCTGGATCTGTCGGGCATCGGCCATGTGTACGAGAGTGAGCGGCCCGACCCGCGCGATGCCACGCGGAACGGCGGCTGGAGGCGGAACTGGGGCCCACTGCGCCTCTACCCGCCCGGCACGTTCCGACCAGGTGGTGTCCCGGCCGAGCCGATACCTGCCCAGGAGAGCGCCGACACCGCCAGTTGGCCCGACCGCTTCCACGACCTAGCTCCGCGTGTCCGCGTACCGGTGCGGCTGACCTTCGCGGAGCACGAGTCATGGTGGCGACACGATCCCGACACACTCACCGGGCTGACCGGCGCCTTTGGGGCCGCACCACGCGTCGTCGTCGATCGCCAGCCGGACGCCGGTCACAACATGAGCCTCGGCTGGGCCGCACGCTCGTATCACCTACGTGCTCTGGCGTTCCTGGAAGCATGCCTTGTGTCACGCGAGATCAACCGGCCCGCCGCGCACCCGTCATAGTGAATCCGCCCTCCCCGGAACACGTCAACGCGCACTGGAACAGGGGCCTGGTGCTCCGGGACGCCGCCCGCTGGAGCCCCCAAGACGTGGCCGCCACCCTGCGGCACGCTCGGGTCACCGTTGCCGAGCTGCCCGCTGCGGGAACAGGTCATCCGCTGTTGGCCGACGCGGGCACGGGTGAGTGGCTGCGGCTGCTGATCCTGTCCGGCGAACAGATTTCGCCGGGTTCCGTGGCCAACTGGCCGAGGCCGGCACCGATGAGTCCAGTCCCCCGGACAGTAAGAGCGCGAAGTCGCAGGAGGGCGCCCTGAGGGGAACCTGCTCGGTCAGGGCGACGGAGTAGCGGGCCAGGGCCTCGGAGTAGGTGCCGGTGAAGGGCTGCCGGTCGGTCAGCGTCCACCAGATGTGCTGGTCGAGGGAGCCGGTGGCGACGTCGAAGGTCAGCAGAGTGGCGGGGGACGGCAGTTGAATACCCCGAAAAGGGGTGTCGACGCCGACCGGCGTCCCATCGCGATCGTCCAGACACCTCGCCTCCTGGGCCGGGGTCTGCCCCGGCCACCACGAGTCCGCCGGCCGAACCAAGAACACCAAGACCCGGCCAGGCAACCCCTACCTCAAAGGCGCCCTCGGCCTCGCGGCATTCGGCGCGGTCAGAACCAAGGACACCTACCTGCAGGCCCGTTACAAGCGGCTGACCGCCCGCCGCGGCCCGCTCCGTGCCCTGGTCGCCGTCGAGCACTCAATCATCACCGCGATCTGGCACATGCTCACTGACGACGTCGAGTACGCCGACCTCGGCGGTGACTACTACGCCAAGTACGACCCCGAACGCGCCATGCGCCGCATCACCCGACAAGCCAACGCACTCGGCTTCACTGTCCGCTTCGACCCCATCCAAGCCGCATGAACACACGCCAGCCACTACCTCGCTGAACTGGGCTCATCTCTCATTTTCGGACCAGAAGCCTGCACAGGTGGGGCGGGTGGGACTCGAACCCACGGCCGACGGATTATGAGTCCGCTGTTTGCTCTACGCCGCAATCCGCCCGAGCAGCACTTTCCCGGTCTCGGGATGTAGCTGGCCGCAGCCAGACGGGAACCCTCACCGAGCCGGGCCGTTCAAGCGACTGGGTGTGTCGGCAGGTCTGTTTATTGAGCCACTGGACACCCGGGGGCTGGTCTGAACCCAAGATGCGCTGAACTCACTTGCGTGCAGGGTCCGCCGTGGCGAGTAGCCGCGACCGGTATGCCGCTGAAGGCATGCCGGGTGGTACACGCGAGGAACCTCCGCTGACCTGCGGAGACGGGAGCGTTGTCGGCGGCGGATGGCGAATTGGTCCAGGAATGGCCTGGATCTCGGCCTCGGATGCGAGGGCTTCACACCCTCCTGACCAGCAACAACACGCAGAGCGGTGACAGCGGGTGCAGATTCGACCCGGAGGCCTTCCCTGGCGAAACGATCAGCACTTGACCTGTGGCGATACCGATTCTTGCCGTTGTACCGAACACATACCGGCGAAGAGAAAGTCACAGACACTCACAGGACGGATATTTGGGGGCAATGATGGCCGTGCGGCAGGTGATCTGTTGCTCGTCTCCGTCTACGGCCGCCTCAGGTATGAACCGAACGGAAGCACCAGCCCGACGTCTGCGCTGGTGGCCGCGGGCAGAAAGCAATGCTCTGACCAGCCTCTTCACTGAAGCCCTTCCGTCTGGCAGAAGACGCCTTGCACAGCTGCCGCACCCGTCAGGACGCTAGGTCCAACCACGGCTCGCGGGGCGACGGCGCCCCGCACTCAGGGACGGGAACGCCATGCCGCACACGACCGCCTTCGCCAGGAACCAGTGGTACGTCGCCGCCTACTCCCACGAGGTGGGGCGCGAGTTGTTCGGGCGGGTGATTCTCGGTGAACCGCTCGTGTTCTACCGGACCGAGAACGACGGAACGGCCGTCGCCCTCTCCGACCGGTGTGTGCACCGCCGCTTCCCGCTCTCGGCGAGCCGGCTCGACGGCGACAGGATCGTCTGCGGGTACCACGGGTTCACGTACGACACGACGGGTGCCTGCGTGTACGTGCCGGGGCAGAAACGCATACCGCGCACCGCCCGCGTGGCTTCCTACCCGCTGGTCGAGCAGGACGCCCTGATCTGGGTCTGGATCGGCGACCCGGACCTCGCCGACCCCGGGACCATCCCGCGCGCCCGCCACCTCGGCTCCCCCGACTGGGTCACCGTCTGCGGCATGGAGCCCATCGACGCCGACTACGGCCTCCTGGTGGACAACCTGCTCGACCTCTCCCACGAGACCTACCTGCACGGCGGCTACATCGGCACCCCCGAGGTCGCCGAGACGCCGATCAGCACGGAGGTCGACGAGGGCGCGGGCATCGTGCGGGTCAGCCGGCACATGGACGACGCCGAGTGTCCGCCGTTCTACGCCCGCTCGACCGGCATCGAGGGCCGGATCACTCGCTGGCAGGACATCGAGTACTTCGCGCCGTGTCTGTATCTGCTGCACAGCCGGGTCGCACCGGCCGGTGTGCTGCCTGAGCCGGACGGCAGCGACCCGAACGCGTTCCACACCGAGATCACCTACGCGATCACGCCGTCCGGCGACGGTCACGTCTACGACTTCTGGGCTGTCTCCCGCGACTTCGCCCGCGACGACGCGGAAGTCACCACGTTCCTGCGGGACTTCAACCACACCGTCGTCATGCAGGACGTCGACGCGCTCAACCTGCTGCAGAGGACGCTGGGTTCGGAGCGGACCGGGTATCAGGAACTGAGCATCAACATCGACACCGGGGGACTCGCGGCCCGCCGTATCCTCGCCCGTCTGGTCGACGAGGGCGACAAGCCGATGGAGAAGGTCCAGTGAGCAGTCCCACCGGCGAGATCTACCGGGTCGACTGGCTCCCGGGCACGGACGTCCTGCACGGCACCTGTCACTGCGGCGCCGAGCACACCGCCCAGGACCCGATCGAGATGTGGGCGTGGATGCTCGCCCATCCCGACGGCCACGAGCCACCGGTCTCCAAGGCGCAAAGCTCCGAGGCACCCAGCCACGAGCCCCGAGGACACGGACAATGACCTTGTACGAGGCCGAACTCGAACTCGTCGTCGCGCAGCGAGAGTTCGCGGCGGACGGCGTGCTCGCCCTCATCCTTCGCCACCCCCTCGGCGAGGAACTCCCTACCTGGGAGCCGGGCGCCCACATCGACGTGGCACTCGGTCCGGATCTGGAACGGCAGTACTCGCTGTGCGGCGATCCCGCCGACCGTGGCGTGTGGCGGATCGCCGTGCTGCGCGAGCCGGACGGGCGCGGCGGATCGTCGTACGTGCACGATGAGTTGAGCGAGGGCGACAAGGTGCGGGTGCGCGGCCCGCGTAATCGCTTCGCCCTCCGGGATGCCCCGCGCTACCGGTTCGTCGCCGGCGGTATCGGGATCACGCCCATCCTGCCGATGCTCGCCGCGGCGGAGGCGGCCGGCGCGCAGTGGACACTGCTGTACGGCGGACGCACGCGTAACTCCATGGCCTTCACAGGGGAGTTGGGCCGCTACGGGGACCGGGTGACCATCGCCCCGCAGGACGAGACCGGACTGCTGGATCTGGCCCCTCTCGACGCCCCTGACGCTCTCGTCTACTGCTGTGGGCCCGGGCCGCTGCTGGACGCGGTCGAGAGGCGGTGCCCCGCCCGACTGCTGCACGTCGAGCGCTTCCAGCCGAAGGTCCAGGAGGCCGGCCCGGAGGGTGCGGAGACCGGCCCGGACCGTGAGTTCGAGGTGGAGCTGTCCCGGAGCGGGCGCACGGTGACCGTCCCCGCCGAGGTCTCCCTCCTCGACGCCGTGCGGGCGGCGGGCGTCGAGGTGTTGTACTCCTGCACCGAGGGCACCTGCGGGACCTGCGAGACGGACGTCCTCGACGGGACCCCGGACCACCGGGACTCGGTGCTCAGCGACGAGGAGCGGGAGGCGGGCGAGACGATGCTCATCTGCGTCTCTCGCTGCCGGGGGAAGCGGCTCGTGCTGGACCTGTGACCCGGAGGTCCGCCTCGATGCGGGCCACGGTCGCGAGGAGGTGGGGCAGCAGGTC
Organism: Streptomyces sp. NPDC093544; assembly: GCF_040683495.1. Taxonomy (NCBI): domain Bacteria; kingdom Bacillati; phylum Actinomycetota; class Actinomycetes; order Kitasatosporales; family Streptomycetaceae; genus Streptomyces; species Streptomyces sp. NPDC093544. The sequence continues at coordinate 319,229 of NZ_JBFBEA010000006.1, forward strand.
GCGCCGTACGGACTCCACGGAGTTGCGGCTCGCGTGCACCGGGATGTTCACGGCCGCCACCACCTCGCCGTCCCGGTTCCGCACCGGGGCGGCGACCGACCGCAGCCCCTCCTCCAACTCCTGGTCCACGATGGCGTACCCCTGACGCCGTACGCGCCCGAGTTCCGTCCTGAGCAGCTCGGCGGAGACGATCGTGCGCGCCGTCAGGGGCCGTAGTTCGGCGCGGGCGAGCCGGGCGTCGATCTCCTCGTCCGGCAGATGGGCGAGCATCACCCGGCCGACAGAGGTGACATGGGCCGGGAAGCGGGTGCCGACGGTGATCGTGGCGGTCATGATGCGGCGGGTGGGGACCCGGGCCACGTACACGATGTCGTCGCGATCGAGGACGCAGAGCGAGGACGACTCCCCCACCTGCGCGGCCAGTTGCTCCAGATGCGGCTCGGCGAGGTCGGGCAGGGTGAAGCTGGAGAGGTACGAATAGCCGAGTTCCAGGACACGCGGGGTGAGCCGGAACATCCGGCCGTCGGTGTGGACGTAGCCGAGGTCGGCGAGCGTGAGCAGGAAGCGGCGGGCCGCCGCACGGGTCAGGTCACAGGCCCGGGCCACATCGCTGAGGGTCAGTTCCACATGGTCTGCGTCGAAGGCGCGGATCACGGCGAGGCCGCGCTCGAAGGACCGGACAAAGTGCGGTTCGCGGGCTGAAGCAGGCATGGGCGCCTCCCCGGGAGCGCACGAGCGTGCGTGGTGCGCACGCTATGAGTGCGGTTTGAGAACTGTCAACGACCTTGAATGGGAAGGCCGTTGATTCGACATGGTCGAGAGCATTGACCCTCGTTCACCGGCACTCTACGTTCGCGCTGAGAACTTGTGTGCTGTCTGCGCACAGCCTGTCGGAGTACTTCGGGTCCCCACAGGAGGAGTCATGCGTCGTCTGCTCATCGGCCTCACGGCCACCACCGTCCTGGTCACCGCATCGGCCTGCGGTTCGTCCGACTCGGGGTCGTCGGACAAGGGCTCGTCGTCCGGCGGTGTCACCACGGTCAAGGTGGGGCTCATCCCCATCGTCGACGTCGCACCCCTCTACCTCGGCCAGGCGAAGGGCATCTTCGAGAAGCACGGCCTGAAACTGGACGTGACCACCGCGCAGAGCGGCGCCGCGATCGTGCCGGGTGTCGTCAGCGGCCAGTTCCAGTTCGGGTTCTCCAACGTGACCTCGCTGATGATCGCCCAGACCAGCAATGTGCCCGTGCAGGCCGTTGCGAACGCCATCGCCTCAACAGGCGTGCAGGGCAAGGACTTCGGCGCCGTCACGGTGAAGAAGGACAGCGCCATCAAGACGGCGAAGGACCTTGAGGGCAGGACGGTCGCCAACAACGCCCTCAAGAACATCAACGAGACCGCGGTGCGCGCGTCCGTGAGCAAGGCGGGCGGCGACCCGGACAAGGTGAAGTTCGTCGAGATGGCCTTCGACCAGATGCCCGCCGCCCTCGACAGCGGCCAGGTCGACGCCGCCATGGTGGTCGAGCCGGCGCTCGCCACCGTCAAGAGCCAGGGCGGCCGGGAGATCGCCTCGCCGTTCCTCGACGTCGCGCCGAACCTCACCATCGCCATGTACTTCACATCGACGCAGTACCAACAGCAGAATCCGGAGCTGGTCAAGAAGTTCCAGGAGGCCACCGCGGAGTCCCTGGCCTACGCCGACTCCCATCCGGACGAGGCCCGGGACATCGTCACCACGTACACGAAGATCCCGGCGGCGGTGCTGGGAGACGTAGTACTGCCGAAGTGGCCGGCCGAGCCGAACCGGGCGTCGATCGAAGCGCTGGCGAAGCTGGGCGAGCAGGACGGTCTCTTCAAGTCGTCCCCGGACCTGGACAAGCTGCTTCCGTGAAGGGACTGAACGCCGCACTGGGTGCGGCCGGGCTCGCGGTCTTCCTCGCCCTGGGCGAGGCGGTGCCGCGGCTCGGCCTGGTCAAGGAGGTCTACTTCCCGCCGACCAGCCGCATCGCCGAGGCGCTCTGGCAGGAGACCCGGGACGACGCGTTCTGGACGGCGCTCGGGGACACCCTCACCGGCTGGGCGCTCGGCCTGGCGATCGCGGTGACCGCCGGAATCCTGGCGGGCGGACTGATCTCGGTCGTGCCGCATCTGCGCGAAGCCACCGCCTCCACCATCGAGTTCCTCCGCCCGATCCCCTCCGTCGCCCTCATCCCCCTCGCCGTCCTCCTCTACGGCACCGAACTCCGCTCCGTCCTCCTCCTCGTCGTCTACGCCTCGTTCTGGCAGGTGCTCATCCAGGTCCTGTACGGCGTCCAGGACGTCGACCCGGTGGCGGAGGAGACGGCACGCTCGTACGGCCTCGGCACCTGGGCGCGGACCCGCCATGTGCTGTGGCCCTCGGCCCTGCCGTATGTCATGACGGGTGTCCGCCTCGCCGCCGCCGTCGCCCTCATCCTCACCGTGACCGCCGAACTCGTCATCGGTGCACCGGGGTTGGGCAAACGCATCGCGGTCGCCCAGGTCTCGCAGGCCGTCCCGGAGATGTACGCCCTCCTCGTGGTCACCGGTCTGCTCGGCCTGCTGATCAACGTGGGCGCCCGCACGGTGGAGCGACGGGCGCTGGCCTGGCATCAGTCGGTGCGCGGGGAGGTGGCGGTGTGAAGAAGGATTCCCCTCGTCGAGCGAGGCCGAGCGCTTGGGGCAACGCACTGCTGCGGTCGCTCTACGTCGTCGCGCTACCCGCACTGCTCGTCGCGGTCTGGTGGTTCGCCTCCGACAGCAGCACCGATGTCTTCTGGCCGCCCCTGCGCACGATCCTGAAGACCTTCCCGGACGTCTGGACCGGCGAGCGGTTGCGCGCCGACGTCCTGCCGAGCATGGTGCGACTCCTCGCCGGCTACGCGTCGGCGGCCGTCGTCGGAGTCGCACTGGGCACGGTCATCGGCTCGTACCGGCGCGTTCGGGCCTTCTGCGAGCCGGTCCTCGAATTCCTGCGGGCCATACCTCCACCCGTTCTCGTCCCGGTCATCATGCTGTTCGCGGGCATCGGCGACACCATGAAGATCGCGGTCATCGCGAGCGGGGCCGTCTGGCCGATCCTGCTCAACACCGTCGAGGGCGTGCGCGCGGTGGACTCCGTGATGGCCGAGACGGCGCGTTCGTACGGCATCACGGGCGTCGCCCGGCTGCGGAGCCTGGTCCTGCGAGCGGCGAGCCCGCAGATCTTCGCGGGCCTGCGTCAGGCGCTGTCCATCGGCATCATCCTGATGGTCATCAGCGAGATGTTCGCGGCCAGCAACGGTCTCGGCTTCACCATCGTCCAGTTCCAGCGCAGCTTCGCCATCCCCGACATGTGGACCGGAATTCTGGTTCTGGGCCTGCTCGGATTTCTGCTCTCGGTCGTCTTCCAACTGGTCGAGCGCCGGGTCCTCGGCTGGTACCACGGTCTGCGCGCATCCTCCCGGCGGTCCCCGTGAAGCTCGCGAAAGGTCGGTCCATGCTCGACATACGCGGCCTGAACAAGGTCTACGAGGGTTCCGGCCGCCGGGTGGAGGCGGTACGGGATCTCACCTTCACCGTGGAAGCCGGTGAACTGGTCTGTCTGGTGGGCCCGTCGGGGTGCGGCAAGACCACGCTGCTGAAATGCATGGGCGGGCTGCTCACCCCGACCGCGGGCGAGGTGTTGCTGGGCGGCCGACGGGTGAGTGGGCCGCCACCCGGGATGGCGTTCGTGTTCCAGGAGTACGGGCGCAGTCTGTTCCCCTGGATGCGGGTCGGCGAGAACGTCGAACTCCCGTTGAAACAGAAGCGGTTGAGCAAGGTGCGGCGCCGGGAGCTGGTCGCGGACGCACTGGAGTCGGTCGGGCTCACGGATGCCGCGGACGCGTACCCCTGGCAGCTGTCCGGCGGTATGCAGCAGCGCGTCGCCATCGCCCGCGCGCTCGCGTACGAGCCCGATGTACTGCTGATGGACGAGCCGTTCGCGGCGGTCGACGCCCAGACTCGCGCCGACTTGGAGGATCTGGTGCGGGGGCTGTGGCGGGAGCGCGGGATCACGATCCTGTTCGTCACCCACGACATCGACGAGGCCGTCTATCTCGGGGAGCGGGTGCTGATCCTCTCCGCCTCCCCCACCGTCGTACAGGAGCAGTTGAAGGTCGATCTCCCGGACGAGCGGGACCAGTTGCACACCCGGGTCGCCCCGCGCTTCGCCGAACTACGGACCCATGTGTACGAGCAGATCCAGGCGGCGAAGCGCGGGACGGTCTCCGACCTCAGGACAGATACGCCTCCACCTCACTGAGCTGGCCCGCCGGCCAGCCGGTGTTGCCGGTGACGTTGACCCTCAGGTAGCGCAGGTTCGTGCCGCTGGGCAGGGACACGGTGGCCGTGTTCCCGGTGGCCGGGTCGAAGCGGTAGCCCGTCGAGGCGACGACGGTCGAGTACGACGAGCCGTCGGCGCTTCCCTGCACGGACAGCGTCTGGGTGCGCGCGCCCCAGGCCGTGGCGGGCGGCAGCTTCAGAACGACCCGCCGGGCGGCCTGAGTCGAGCCGAGGTCGATCGTCACGGTCTGTGGGAAGGCGTTGCTGGCGGACTCCCAGTAGGTGTTGGCGTCGCCGTCGACGGCCTTGGCGGGCGTGTAGACGTCCACCGAGCTGGTGGCGGTGGCGCTGCGGCCCTTGGCGAGGTTGGTGGTCGGGTCCGGGGCCGGGTTTCCGGTCCCGGGCTGGGGCCAGGCGGAGCAATTGGACCAGGTGCTGTCCCAGCCGGAGTTGCCGCCACCGTTGGTGAGCGTGAAGGTGCCGCTCGGATAGGGGCAGTTGTAGACGCCCGCCGCGCCCACGCCGGTGGCCGTGACGTTGGTGAACTTCGCCGCGCCCGGCGTCTCGGCCTGGACTACGACCGTGCCGACCTTGTTGACCGTGGCGCCGGTCACGTTCACGTTGTTCGTCGCGAGGCCGCGCCCGCCCCCCGACACGAACTCGAAGGCGCTGTACGGGCTGTCGGTGACCGTGGTGTTGGTGATGTTGACCGTGGCGTTGATCGCGCTGTCGTAGGAGTCGACGCGCAACGCACCCATCGGGTGACCCCAGTTGGGGTTGATCGCACCGGCCCGCACGACCGTGTTTCCGTCGACCGTGATGGTGCCGGCCAGCGGGTAGAAGGGGTCGAGGAACTTCTGGTTGGAGATCGCGATACCGCTGCCCAGCGCATTGGTGTCGGAGATCAGGTTGTTCCTGACAGCGATGTCGGTGCCGCCGTAGATGGCTATGCCGTTCGCCAGGTTCGGCTGCGAGATGGTGTTGTTCTCGAAGCTGCTGTTGGAGTCGGGCGAGTTGAGCGACCACATGGCGAGGGAGTCGTCGCCCTGGTTGCGCAGGAAGTTGTTGCGGACGCGGACACCGTGCGCGTTCCCGTTCAGATTGAGACCGTCGGCGGTGGTGTCGAGGATGCGGTTGTTCTCGACGACAAGGTTGTCATTGTTGCCCGTCAGCCAGAGGCCGACCTTGAGGTGCTGGATCCACATGCCGGAGACGGTCGAGTTCGGGCCCAGGGAGCCGTTGACGAAGTTGTCCGGGTTGGAGTCGACGCGCTCGGTGACGTCGCCGATGACCGCGAAGTCCTTGAGGCGGACCGCTCCGGACGAACTGGTCTGGTCGATGAAGCGCGAGGTGCGCACGACGGAGTACCAGCTGCCGGCGCCCTGGAGGGTCACGTTCTGGACGCCGCTGAGCGAGGACGTGATCTTGTACTCGCCCGGCGGGATCCAGACCACTCCCCCGGGCGCGGCGGCGATCGCCGACCGGAAGGCCGCCGTCGAATCGCCCACGCCGCTGGGGTCGGCGCCCTTGTCGACGACGGAAACGGCTCCCGCCGGCTTGGTGGCGGCCGCGGCCACCTGCTCGAAGTCGGCGACGTCGACGGTGACCTGGACGGAGGTCGCCTGGAAGGCGATCTTGTCGCCCGCCTGCACGTTCACGCCGAGCAGCAGCCTGGAGTTGTCGAAGAAGTGGTGGGTCTTGGCGCCCGCGATCCAGGAGGTGTCGACGTACGAGTACCTGGAGGTGACGGCGAGCGTCTTGGCCAGCTTCGTGCCGTTGACGTAGACGTCGAGCGAGCCCGACTGCCCGTCGAGGACGCTGTACGCGAGGTTCACGGCGTTCGCCGCGCGCGGCGCGGTGAACTCGACGCGTTGCCCCGCGGTCAGCCGCACGGCCTGTCGCCCGGACGCCTCGGAGGCAAGAGTGCCCTGGGTGTAGTCGGGGCCGATCTTCGTGCCCGTGGTGGTGGCGGACTCGGCCTCGACCGAGGTGAAGGGCAGGGTCGCGCCCGAGGCCGCCGCCGCGGGGTGTGCCGCCGTGACGCTGAGCATGCCGGCGGCCAGAGCGACGGCCACTGCGGCCGCGCTTGCTGGCATGCGCCTGACAGTTCTGGACATATGCTGATCCCTTTCGTGTGGGGGGTGCCGGGATAGCGGGTTGGAGCGGCGGCCGGGCTGCGGTGTCAGGCGCGCAGCCAGGCCGCCGTGTCTTGGGGAAGCCGCCCCTCGGCATCCAGGGAGCCGCTGGTGAGCAGCAGTTCATTGTGCACGGGGAGCTCGGCCGGTTCGTCGGAGAGGTTGATCACACAGCGCATCCCGTCCGTGCGGGCGAAGGCGAGGACGCCGTCGGGGGCGGGCAACCAGGTCAGCGGACCGTCGCCGAAGCCGGGCTCGGTACGGCGGACGCGGAGTGCCTCGCGGTAGAGCGCGAGCATCGAGCCGGGATCGGCCGCCTGGCTCTCGGCCGCGTACGCGGCCCAGCCCGCGGGCTGCGGAAGCCAGGGCTCACCGCCGAAACCCGCGTGCGGCGAGTCGGCGGTCCAGGGCAGCGGGACCCGGCACCCGTCCCGGCCCGGGTCCGCGCCGCCGGAGCGGAAGTGCATCGGGTCCTGGATGCTCTCGCGGGGTACCTCCGCCTCGGGCAGGCCGAGTTCCTCGCCCTGGTAGACGTAGACGGCGCCGGGCAATGCGAGCGAGAGGAGAGCGGCGGCACGGGCGCGGCGGGTACCGAGGGCGAGGTCGGTGGGGGTGCCGAAGGCCTTGGTGGCGAAGTCGAAGCCGGTGTCGGTGCGGCCGTAGCGGGTGACCGTGCGCGTCACGTCGTGGTTGCACAGCACCCAGGTGGCGGGCGCGCCGACCGGGGCGTGCTCGGCGAGCGTCTCGTCGATCGACGTACGCAGCTGTCCGGCGTCCCAAGGGCAGGACAGGAACGAGAAGTTGAAGGCGGTGTGCAGCTCGTCCGGGCGGAGGTAGCGGGCGAAGCGCTCGGTGTCGGGGAGCCAGACCTCGCCGACGAAGATGCCGTCGTAGTCGTCGGCGACCGTGCGCCAGGCGCGGTAGATGTCGTGGAGTTCATCGCGGTCGACGAAGGGGTGCGGGTCGCGGCCCTCGACGAAGTCGGGGAGGTCCGGGTCCTTGGCGGGCAGCGCGGCCGAGTCGATGCGGACGCCGGCCACGCCCCGCTCGAACCAGAAGCGCAGGACGTCCTCGTGCTCCTGCCGTACCGCCGGATGAGCCCAGTTGAGGTCGGGCTGCTCGGGGGTGAACAGGTGGAGGTACCAGTCGCCGTCGGGCAGCCGGGTCCAGACCGGTTCGGTGGAGCCCGCGAACTGGGACGGCCAGTCGTTGGGCGGGAGTTCACCGTGCTCACCGCGTCCCGGGCGGAAGTGGAACAGCTCGCGCTCCGGGCTGCCCGGACCCGCCGCGAGAGCCGCGCGGAACCAGGCGTGCTGGTCGGAGACGTGGTTCGGCACGATGTCGACGAGGGTGCGGATACCCAGCTCCCGTGCCTCGTCGATGAGTTTCTCCGCCTCCGCGAGCGTTCCGAAGGCCGGGTCGATGGCGCGGTAGTCGGCGACGTCGTAGCCGCCGTCGGCCATGGGTGACAGATACCAGGGGTTGAACCACAGGGCGTCCACGCCCAGTTCGGCGAGGTACGGGAGTTTGGCCCGGACGCCCGCGAGGTCGCCGGTGCCGTCGCCGTCGCCGTCCGCGAAGCTGCGGACGTACACCTGGTAGATGACGGCGGAGCGCCACCATTCGCCCTGAATGCGGGCAGGGGAATGCTGTCCCACGGTGCCTACCTTTCTGTGTAGCTCTGGAAGGGGTGGGGTCAGCCCTTCGTGCTGCCCGCGCTGATCCCGGCGATGATGTGCCGCTGGAACACCAGGAACATCGCGACCATCGGGATGCTGGCGATCACCATCGAGGCGAGCAGAACGGTCAGCGGGATGTTCTGCGACAGCTGGACGAGGGCCACGCTGATGGGCTGTTTGTCGGTGTCGGAGAAGACCATCAACGGCCAGAGGAAGTCCTGCCAGACAGCGACCAGGGCGAAGATCGACACAACTCCCAGGACCGGCCTGGACATGGGCAGCACGATCGACCAGAGGGTGCGCAGCCGGCCGGCGCCGTCGATCTCGGCGGCCTCCAGGACGTCACGCGGGATCTGGTCGAAGAAGCGCTTGAGGAGGTAGAGGTTGAAGGCGTTGGCCACCGCGGGCAGCCAGATGCCGAGCGGGTCGTTGAGCAGGCTCACGTGGATGAGCGGGAGGTCGGCGACGGTCAGGTACTTCGGGACGACCAGCGCCTGGGCGGGGACCATCAGGGTGGCGAGGATGCCGCCGAGGAGGATCTTGCCGAAGGCGGGCTTCAGCTTGGACAGGGCGTACGCGGCGGCCGTACAGAAGACCAGTTGGAGAATCCAGGCGCCGGTGGCCTGCACCACCGTGTTCCACAGGTGAGTGGGCAGGTCCATCAGGTCCCAGGCATCGGTGTAGCCGCTGAGGCTCCACTTGTCGGGGACGAGCGTCGGAGGCGTGCGGCTGACCTCGTCCGGCGACTTCATGGCGCCGGTGATCATCCAGTAGACGGGGAAGAGGAAGGCCAGCGCGAAGAGCAGGACCACCCCCGAAAAGACGCTCCAGTAGAGGGTCTTGCCGCGGCGGCGGGCCAGGGTGAGCGGCGAGACGAGCGTGCGGGTGCTCATGAGTCGTCGCCTCCCGAGCTGGTCAGCTTCAGATAGAGCGCGGAGAAGGCGCTGAGCAGGACGAGGAGCATGACGCTCAGGGCGCAGGCTCCGCCGAAGTCGTTGTAGAGGAAGGCGTACTTGTAGATCAGGTACAGGACCGTCACGGTCGAGTTCTCGGGGCCGCCGCCTGTGATGACGAACGGTTCCGTGAAGATCTGCATCGTGGCGATGATCTGCAGCAGCATCAGCATCAGGATGATGAAGCGGGTCTGCGGGATCGTCACATGGCGGATGCGCTGCCAGATGTTCGCGCCGTCCAGCTCGGCCGCCTCGTACAGCTCACCGGGGATGCTCTGCAGTGCGGCCAGGTAGATGAGGACGGTGCCGCCGAGGTTGGCCCAGGTGGCGACGATCACGAGCGATACGAGGGCGGTGTCGGCGCCGTTGGACCAGTTCGAGGTGGGCAGGTGCAGGAAGCGCAGCGCCTCGTTCGCCAGGCCCGTTCCGGGATCGTAGAACCACTTCCAGAGCAGGGCGCTGACCACCGGCGGAATCATCACCGGCAGATAGACCACGACTCGGAAGAACGACTTCGCGTGCCGGAGTTCGTTCAGCACCAGCGCCATCACGAAGGGGACGGCGAAGCCGATGAGCAGGGCGAGGAGCGTGAAGGTCAGGGTGTTGCGCCAGGCGTCCGCGAACTCCGGGTCGTGGAAGACGCGGGTGAAGTTCTCGGTGCCGACCCATTCCGCCTCCGCCCCGGGCGTGTACTTCTGGAAGGCGATCACGACCGCGCGAATCGCCGGGTACCAGGAGAACAGCGCGAAGCAGAGCAGGCCGCCGATGAGGAAGGCGTACGCGCGCGACTGGTCCGCCAGGCGCCGGCGCAGTGGCCGCTTGTGGGGTCCTGGCCGCGGTGCCTCCACCGACCGTACAGTCGTCGGTGGAGGCACCGCGGGCTTCGATGCGGTCTTCATGAACGGTGTCAGCTCCGGGCCAGAATGGAGTCGATCTTGCCGGACGCGTCACTCAGGAGCTTGTCGATGTCGGCGTCCTTCTTGGTGAGCACCGCGGAGACGGCGCCGTCCAGGACCGAGTAGATCTGCTGGGCCTGCGGCGGCTCGATCTTCTTGTCCAGGCTCTCGCTGCCGTCGAGGAAGGCCTGGTAGTTCTCGACCGGAACGTTCGCGTTGGCTTCCTTGACCTGCTGGTCCTTGGCGTCGGCGGCGCCGGTGAACAGGCGGGGCTCGGGCAGGCCGACGGGTGCGTTGTTCTTCTTGGCGCGGGCGTAGTCACCGATGAAGCCGTCGCCGGGGGTGAGGAACATCGAGTCGAGCCACTTCAGGCCCGCCTTGATCTGCTCGGGCGACGCCTTCTTGTTGAACATGTAGCCGTCGCCGCCGATGAGCGTGCCGTTGCCGCCGGGCATGGGCGCGAGGGCGAGGTCGTTGTAGTTGCCGCCCTTCTCCTTGACCAGGATCGGGATGTTGTCCGGCGCGGAGAGGTACATGCCGAGCTTCCCGGAGCCCATCATCTGCTGGACGTCATTGAGGATGAGGAGCTGCTTGGTGCCCATGGAGTTGTCGGTCCAGCGCATGTCCTTGAGGTTCTGCAGGACGGCCTTGCCCTCGGGGGTGTCGATGGTGGCCTTCTTGCCGTCCTCGCTGACGACGTCGCCGCCCTGCGAGTAGAGCTCGGCGGTGAAGTGCCAGCCGCCCTGGTTCTGGGCGCTGTAGTCGGCGTATCCGACCGTGCCGTTGCCCAGCCCGGCTATCGCCTTGGCGGCCGCGCGCAGCTCCTCCCAGGTCGCCGGGGGCTTCTCGGGGTCGAGGCCCGCTTCCTTGAAGAGCTTCTTGTTGTAGATCAGACCCATCGAGTAGCCGGTGCGCGGGACGCCGTAGATCTTGCCGTCCACGGTGTAGATGTCGCGCAACTGCTGCTGGATGGTGTCGTAGCTCTTGAGATCCTTGACGTAACTGGTGATGTCGGCGGCCTGGTTGATGTCGACGACGTGCTTGGCATCCGTGAAGTAGGTGTAGAAGACGTCCTCCATCTGACCGCCGGCCAGCTTGGCGTCGAACGTCTTGGGGTCCTGACACGGGAACGCGTCATGCGCGACGACGTCGATGGTCGGGTTGGCCTTCTCGAAGGCCTTGATGTCCGCCTCGAAGAACGAGCGGTCGACCTTCGCGCTCTTGGGCGGCATGCAGTTGACGGTGATGCTGGTCTTGCCGTCGGCCGTGTCGTCGCTCGAACCGCAGGCAGTGGCGGTGAGCGCGAAAGAACACGCCATGAGCGTGATGAAGGTACGGCGGAACCCGGTGCTTCTCATCGGTGGACCCCTTTGGGCAGGAGCGGGTGGAACCCTTTTGGCAACCCGTGGCCTGGAGCGGTGGGCGCCGCACACTCAAGCACCGACGACATCCGTCCGCAAGATGTCGCGCAGAATATGTAATTATTTGACAGTCACGTGCTGCTCAGTGGCGCGGCGCTTGCGCTGTCGAACCACGGACCACCAACTCGGGCTCGAACAGCAGTTCTTCGGGCGTGACACTGCTGCCACCGATCTGAGCGTTCAGCAGCTCGACGGCCGCGCGCCCCATGGCCTCGATGGGCTGGCGCACGGTGGTCAGCGGCGGCTCGGTGCAGTTCATGAACGCCGAGTCGTCGTAGCCGACTACGGAGATCTCGCCGGGGACGGTGAGCCCCTTGCGGCGGGCGGCCCGTACGGCGCCGAGCGCGAGCGGGTCGCTGGCGCAGATGATGCCGGTGACCCCTCGGTCGAGCAGCCGGGTGGCCGCGGCCTGGCCGCCCTCCAGGGAGAACATGGCCCGGGCGATGTGCTCGTCGGGCAGGTCGGGGGCGAGCGCGCGCGCCGCAGCGAGCTTGCGGCCTGAGGGCATGTGATCGCCGGGGCCGAGGACGAGCCCGATGCGCTCGTGGCCGAGCGAGTCCAGGTGGCGCCAGGCCTGCTCAACAGCGACGGCGTCGTCGCAGGAGACGCAGGGGAAGCCGAGGTGCTCGATGGCCGCGTTCACCAGCACCACCGGAATTTTGCGGTCCGCGAGCTGCCGGTAGTGATCGTGCGGCGCGTCCGCCTGTGCGTACAGACCGCCCGCGAAGACCACGCCGGAGACCTGCTGCTGAAGCAGTAGTTCCACATAGTCCGCCTCGGAGACGCCGCCCTTGGTCTGGGTGCACAGCACCGGGGTGAGACCGAGCTGCGCGAGCGCCCCGCCGATCACCTCTGCGAACGCCGGGAAGATCGGGTTCTGCAGCTCGGGCAGCACCAGGCCGACGAGCCGGGCGCGTTCGCCGCGCAGCTGCGTGGGCCGCTCGTAGCCGAGGACGTCGAGGGCGGAGAGCACCGCCTGCCGGGTGGAATCAGAGACTCCGGGCTTGCCGTTGAGCACCCGGCTGACCGTGGCCTCACTGACCCCGACCTTCTTCGCCACCTGAGCAAGTCGTCGCGTCATGAGCGCAAGAATAGCGCAAGATACGCAAACGGCTTGCGTAATGGGGAGCGGATCGGCTGGATCCCGTGCGAGTGGATCAGCTGGATCCCGGGCCGAGACGCCGAAGCGGGCGGCGAGCTTCCGCGCGGAGCGGACCTCGTCCGCGCGCTTCGAAGGGATGCGGCTGGCGCCGTGCGACCGGGTTCCGCTTGCACTCGTGGTAGCGCACGTATCACGCGGCTGAGCAGGCCCACATCGCCGTGGCACGACCCACCGGGGGCTCACACCGCCATGACATGACCCGCCGCGGGGCTCACACCGCCCGCAGCTCCGCCGCGCCGTTGCGGGTCTTGCGCATCTTGCCCGGTCCTGTGGCCGCGTGCCGTGCCTCGCGCAGCACCAGCGTCATCCGCGTGTAGCCCATGTCCTGAAGGGACTTGGGGGTGTCGCTGACGATTCGGCAGTCCGTACGACCCCAGCGCGGGTCGGGGTGCACCAGCGGGCGTACGGCGCCGTCCGACTCGACGCCGTCCGGGCCGACCGCGCGGATCCAGTGCGGCAGCCCGTGCCGATAGGCGGCGTCCATGATCGGGTCCTGGGCGATGTCCCGGCGGATCGACTGCAGTGCGCGATCCTGGTCGTTCCGCTCCACCGCGTCCGCGAAGTGGGCCAGCATCGGCAGGCACCAGCTCGACTCGTGCTCGCCGAGGACGGTGCTCGCGTCCGGATGGAACAGGACGAACCGCAGGAAGTTGTCACCGGGCATGGCCGTCGGGTGCGGTCCGACGCCGGCGAAAAGTGTCTCGAACGCATCGTTGGACAGGACGACGTCCCAGCGGTGGTCGAAGACGACGGAGGGGAAGGGGACGGCCTCGAGGAGGTCGGCGTAGTCCTGGAGATACGCCTGCGCCTCGAGACTCTCGGGGACAGGTCGCGGCTGGGACCGCTGCCATCCTGCCTGGTACGCCATCGGGAGGTCACCCCTCTTGCCTCTGCGGCCTTCACGCGGCGCCCCGATCCTGCTTCCCGGAGTGTTGCCGTGTCAACTATCGTGGCATTTGGCGTCGGTTGACGGCTGAATCTCGCCACAGTTGTGGCGAGACCTGGATGTGAGTTCGAGCAAGGGGCTAGTCTCCCGATGGTTCCTGACCATCTTGTGAGAGACCTGAGAAAAGACGTAGGAGATCTGTCGGTGACGGATGGCTTCGAAGTTCCGGCCGCCACGGCGACGGTTCTGCTGCAGGCCGTCGTGGCCCGGGTCACCGTGCTCGCCGACCGGCTCGGTGTGCGGCACGCCGAGGTCTTCGACGTCCGGCGCCTGTCAGCCGGGTCCGGTGTCCCCGAACCCGTGGTGCGAGCCCTGCTGAGCGGCCACCGCGGCGGCGAGCCCGATCTACAGGCCCGATTCCTGCAACGTCTGGACCTGCTGCGCCGCACCCGGCTGAAGCCCAACGGCCGCCGGTACACGCAGCAGGAGATCGCGGACGGCGCGGGCATGTCGCGGCAGCAGGCCGGCGCCCTCATCAACGGCGACCGGCGCCCCACCATGGAGCACTGCGACGCCATTCAGCGGTTCTTCAGAGTGCACGCCGGGTTCCTCACGGCCGAGGACTCCGAGGCGCTCGTGGGCGCTCTCCAGCGCTCGGAGCAGGAGCTGCTGCAACGACTCGCCGACCGCGAGCGCGCGGCGGCCTCGGTGGCCGCCGATCCGCTGGAGCGACTGCTGCTGGACCACGGCGTCCGCGGAATCGCCTGGCGGGCCGCTCAGTTGCCCACCGACCAGCACCGGGACAAGGTCGCCGAGTGGCTGGACATGCTCCTGGAAAGCGTCAAGCGGCCCGAGTCGTGAGCACGGGGAGAACTGTGGGCATCCAAAGGGACATGCGCCGCCTGTGCGGCGAGTTGGTCGGGGAACTGACACTCTCGGCGCCGGCTGAACCCGCCGACCTCTACGCGGCGCTGTGCGACGCCATGAGCAGACGCCGCGGACGCCCCGTCCAGTTCCGCACCGCCGCGTTCCCGCCCGGGACCGCCAGCGGGCTCTGGCTCGACATGGCCGAACAGGACCTCGTCGTCGTCGAGGAACGCACCGCGCCCGACCACCAGTTGGTGATCCTGGGCCACGAGCTGTGGCACATGCAGGCCGGGCACTGCAGCCACCACGTCGAGGGCGCGGCCGTCGCGGCCCGTCTGCTCAGCGACACCGCCGACCTCCAGGAGACCGTCCTCAAGGTCGCCGCACGCACCCGGTCGCACCTCGCGGACGAAGCCGAGGCCGAGAACTTCGGCCTGCTGCTCGCCAGCAAGTGCCGTACCTGGCTGGCCGGTTCATCGCTGCGCAGGCCGGTGCAGCGGGACGGACTCGCGGGCCGGATCGAGGCGTCGCTCGGCTACCGCGGGCCGCAGGGCTGACACGCCGTGCACGACTCCAGCTACTACATACCGACGGTCGCGATGGCGATCGCCCTTGTCCTCAAGGGTCCCGCGGTGCTGCGCGCCTGGCGCGATCCGCTGTTGCGGTCCGTGTACGCGCTGCTCGCGCTGTCCGCCCTGGTGTTCTGTTTCGCGGCCCCGCCGACGATCAGCCGGGTCAACCACCTCACCGGCATCCCCAACGTCTCCGCGCCACTCGTGTACAGCCTGCTGAGCGCCTTCAGCGCCTCCTGCCTGGTGCTGATCATCCACTGGCGCGGCGGCCCTTCGGAGGTCACCCGACGCGCCTCGCGCCGCTGGATCGCCGGGTACTCCGTGGTGATCGTGGCGTGCGTGACGCTGTTCGCCCTCGGGCACGCACCGGAAGAGCGCCTACGGGACCTCGACACGTACTACGCCAACACGCCGTTCATCCGCGAGATGATCGTGCTCTATCTCGCCGCGCTCACCTTCGCGAACGTCGCGATGGTCATGATGTGCTGGCGCTGGGCACTCCAGGTACGCGGCTGGCTGCGCGCCGGGCTGATCGTCATCGTGTTCGGCTTCCTGACCAACATCGCTTTCGACGCCGCCAAGTTGACTGCCGTCGTCGCCCGCTGGACCGGCAGGGACCTCGACTACCTGAGCACCGACGTCGCCCCTGTCCTGGCCGCCGCGGGTGAGCTGTTCTGCGCGATCGGATTCTGCGTCCCGATGGCCTGTCAGCGCTTCGGAGACGTCTGGAGCACCTGGGCGACGTACCGTCACCTCGGTCCGCTCTGGCGGGAGTTGCGGCCCTCCGGGGACCACGGTGACCACGCGGTGCGGATCGCCTGGTGGTCTCCGGCCGAACTGCAGGTGACCCAGCGGGAGTCCGACATCCACGACGGTCTGCTCAACCTGTACCCCTACTTCGACCCCGAGGTGCGGGCCCGAGCCTACGACGCGGCCGTGGCAGCGGGCTCCGGCGAGAACCGGGCGCGGGCCGAGGCCGACGCGACGATGGTGACCGCGGCACTGCGGGCCAGGGCCGACGATCCGGAGGGCAGGATCATCAGCGCGGCGACGGCGGACGCCACCCCGTCCACCACCTCGGCCGGCGGTCCGCGAGACCTGGTGGGGATGTCACTCGCCCTGCGCCGCTCCCCCGTCGTCGCGACCGTGCGGGAACGGGTCGCGTCCGGATCTCACGAACACATCGGCTAGGACAGGTCCTGGGCACACGAGACGGAGTCAGGGAGCGGCTGCGTCACGTCGCGCTGCGTTCGCTCGCCTCCCGCAGGTCCCGTTCCCTCGCTCGGTTCTGCTCCGTGTCCGGCTGTCCGACGGCCGTGCCTGGGCGGCCTGCCCGCAGCAGCTCGCGCCAGTGTTCGCGGCTCCAGTCGGCGGGGCTCGTGGTGCTCGTGAACTCCTCGATCAGGGCGAGGAAGCGCGCCGGGTCGCTGTGGAAGGGGAAGTGGCCGGCGCCCTCGAAGATCTCCAGCCGGCTGCCCGGCATCGCCTGGTGCGCTCCGTACGCGTGCCGCACCGGCACCACGCTGTCCCGGTCCCCCCAGAGCAGCATCGTGGGCATGCCCTCGGTCAGATAGCAGCGGTCGAGCATGGTGACCGCCTGCCCGCGCCAGTCGACCACGGCGCGCAGCGTGCGGATGAAGGCGCTGCGGGACGTCGCGTCGGGCAGCGAGTCCACGAGGGTCAGCAACTCCGGCGCGTCCTGGCCCAGATCGGTGTTGAGGATCCTCATCAGGCGGAAGAACAGGCCGACTTGGAGGCGCATGCCGGGCAGCCGCAGTGCCGAGAGCATGAGGTGGGCGCCGGGCAGCGACACCGCCCTCAGTACGGGGTTGACCTCGCCCCCGACGCCGCCCGCGCTGACCAGGATCAGCCGCTCGGTCCTTTCGGGGAACTGGTAGGCGAACTGCATCGCGACGCCGCCGCCCAGCGAGTGCCCCGCCAGCGTGGCGGACTCGATGCCGAGCGTGGTGAGCAGGTCACGTACCCCGTTGGCGTACGCGGCCACCGAGTAGTCGGCCCGCGGCTTGTCGGACGCCCCGTGGCCGAGGAGGTCGGGCGCGATCACCGTGTGGGTGCGGGCCAGGTCGGGGATCAGCTCTCCCCAGGTGTCCGAGGAGTCGCCGATGCCGTGGATCAGGACGAGTACAGGACCCTCGCCCGCCATCCGGTAGGCGCGCCGGTACCCGTGCACGACACGGTGGTGCAGGCGCAGCTCCCCTTCGCCCACCGAGCGCAGAGTGCGCCGCGGGCGCCTGGGCGGTACGTCGACCATGGGCTCACCTCCTTTCCCCAGGCCGCCTCGAAGGCAGCTGACAAGCCGCCGCGAAGGCAGCTGACAAGGTCGCCGTGAAGGCGGCTCGCAAGCCGCCGCGAAAGCGGTTCCCAGGTCTCCGCTCCAGCCTAGGGCCCCCGTCCCCCAAGGGATTTCCGTGAGGTTTCGCCTCCGCTAAGCGGGCGAACCTCCGCCTACCCGAACGGCATTGTCAGTGGCGGACGGCAAGCTGGAGTCACGTACCGCCATGTACCGCTTGGACAAGCCGACCCGGGGAGAGCCGTCCGATGCCGACCGCCGTACTGACCGATCACGAACGCGCCGCCGTGCAGGCCTATCTGCGTCTCCTCCAGACCGTCCGAGCCGCCTTCGACGGTCCGCCGGACGGGCGCCGACCACCCGTGGTGCCGCCCTCCGCGCTGGCCGAGGCGGAGCGGGCACTGGAGGCGGCCGGGCTCGCGGGCAACGAGGAGTCGTTCTTCCGGCTGCTGCACACCTGGTGCCCCGAGCCGACGCAGCTCTGAGGACGGTGGCCGCCTGGCCCGATGGCAAGCCTCAGGCGTGCGGCACCGTGACCGCCGTCGTGACCAGGCCCCGCTGGACGGTCCAGCGCCCGTCGAAGATCCCGAGGCGGTCGCCGCCGACCAGCGGGCCCGGTACGAGGAGCTTCGCGCGCAGCCGCCCCGACAGCGCGTGGACCCCCGCCCCGGGGTCCACGAAGATGTCGATGTCCGCCTCGGAGAAGTCCAGCCACTTCGCGGTGAGCGGGAACCACGCCTTGTAGACCGATTCCTTGGCGCTGAACAGCAGCCGGTCCCAGTGCACGTCGGGGATCCGGACGCCGAGGCTGCCCAGTCGGTCCACCTCGGCGGGCAGGGCCACGGCGTCCAGGACGCCGTCCGGGAGCACCAGGTGGGGTTCGGCGTCGATGCCGAGGGAGGCCAGGTCGGTGGCGCGGGCGACCGCGGCGGCTGTGTAGCCCTCGCAGTGCGTCATGCTGCCGATCACGCCCGCGGGCCACTGCGGGGCGCCGCGCTCGCCGGGCAGGATGGGCGCCGGGGCCACGCCGAGCTTCTCCATGGCGCGCCGGGCGCAGCCGCGTACGGCGGTGAACTCGCGACGCCGCTTCGCCACGGCGCGGGTCAGGAGCGCCTGCTCCTCGGGGTACAGGGTCGTACCCTCGGCGCCGTCGTCACCGTAGCTCTCCACGGCCACGACGGACTCCGGGAGCAGCTCCTCGATCACCGGCTCCGACCTCCATCGGCAGAATGCGGCGCAGCGTACCGGGCGGTTCCGTGCGGGTGCGCCACTCGCGGGGGTAACCCACGGACACCTCTTCGAAGCGGACACCCTCGTGCCAGGTGGTCCGTGGGATGTGCAGATGACCGTAGACCATGGTCTCGATGCGGAACCTGCGGTGCCAGCCGGCGGTCAGCCTGGTGCCGCACCACATCGCGAACTCGGGGTAGCGCAGGATGTCCGTCGGATGACGGTCCAGCGGGTAGTGGTTGACCGGGATCACGGGCAGGTCGTCGGGCAGCTCGGCGAGCCTGCGCTCGGTCTCGGCGACCCGGGCCCGGCACCAGGCCTCGCGGCTCGGATAGGGGTCGGGGTGCAGGAAGTGCTCGTCGGTGCAGATCACCCCGGTGCCCTCGGCGTAGGCGAGCCCCTCTTCCTTGGTCGTGCAGCCCTTCGGCAGGAACGAGTAGTCGTAGAGCAGGAAGAGCGGGGCGACGACAGCGGGGCCGCCAGGACCGTCCCAAATGGGGTACGGATCCTCGGGGGTCGTGACGCCCAACTCCC
Source organism: Streptomyces sp. NPDC093544 (assembly GCF_040683495.1). NCBI lineage: Bacteria > Bacillati > Actinomycetota > Actinomycetes > Kitasatosporales > Streptomycetaceae > Streptomyces > Streptomyces sp. NPDC093544. Next base: position 338,198 of record NZ_JBFBEA010000006.1, read on the forward strand.
GGCAGAGCGCGACCAGATGCTCGTAGCGGGCGACGCCGCGCAGCTGTACCGGATCCGTCGGGTGGGTCCACAGCTCGTGGTTGCCGGGTGCCCAGATCACCTTGCGGAAGCGGCCGCTGAGCGTTTCGAGGGTCCAGCGGATGTCGGCCACGTTCTCGCTGACGTCACCGGCGACCAGGAGCCAGTCGTCGTCCGACTGGGGGTGCATCTTCTCGACGAGGGCGCGGTTCTCGGCGTACCCGATGTGCAGATCACTGATGGCCAACAGTTGTCCCGCACGGCCGGCCGTCGACTCCACCCTCGCCCCTTCCACGAACACGAATAGCAACACGAGAACACATCGACCGGGGCCGGACAAGACCGTCCCGCGGGGCCGGGGGTCCACAATTCGGAAATCCGTAACACGCCTGTAGCGTCACACCCGTCCCGCGCCCCTTATGATCGCCCCAACACCACCGCCCTGAACCTCCCTCGGTGTGCGGCGGCTTGGTGTACCTCCCTCTCCCCTGGCCGGGCACGGCCTGCTCCGCTGTGCCCGGAACCTTGAAAGGCGGCCTGCATGGGTTCTCGCGTACGCGTCTGGCTCAACCGCACGTACGCGGAGAACGTGTTCTTCATGGATCAGCTGCGAAATAATCCGCAGCGCCGTCCGGTCGAGATCCATGCGACGCACGGAGACGCCGACTCGCCCATCCTGGCCGCTGCCGACACCGCCGCCATGGAGCCCGAGGGCCTCTCCCGGGCCGCGTACGTCGAGTACGCCCTCGACCAGTGCGCCCGGCACGAGATCGACGTGTTCGTGCCCGTTCTCCACCAGTCGGCGATCGTGGCGCATCGCGCGGAGTTCGCCGCGCTCGGTACGGCGCTGCTCGCGCCGCCCTCCGAGGCCGTGGCCATCTTCCATGACAAGGTGACGGCGTATCAGGCGCTTCAGGCCGTGGGCATTCCGGTGCCGCCGTGGTGGCGTGTACGCAGCGAGGAGGAACTCCTCGTCGCCGTCGAGGCGTTGGAGGCCGCCGGCCACAAGGCCTGCTTCAAGCCCGCGGCCGGTGCCGGCGGGGTGGGCTTCCGCGTGATCACCCGCGCCCCCTTCTCCCTCATGCACCTCAATGGATTCCCCAGCTCGTACGTGCCGCTGAGCCTGGTCCAGGACGCCCTGCGGGGGGCCGAGAAGCCGGTCGACTGGCTGGTGATGCCGCTCCTGGCGGAGCCCGAGGTGTCCGTCGACTGCCTCACCGGGCCCGACGGCCGGGTCCGGATGGCGGTGGGCCGCACCAAGAACGGGCGCCGCCGCGGCTTCACGCTCCACCCCACCTGGATCGCCCCCGCACGCCGGCTCGCGGAGGCGTTCGGACTGCACTATCTGACGAACATTCAGTTCCGGATGTTCGGGGACGAGCCGGTTCTGATGGACGTCAACACCCGGCCGGCCGGCGGACTGCACCAGCTCGCACTGTGCGGGATCAACGCCCCTTGGGCGGCAGTGCAGTTGGCGCTCGGCGAGGAGACCGGCGAGCTGATCCCGTCACACCTCGGGCAGGACTACGCCGTGGTCACGGGACCGCGTCCGGTGCGTCCGGTGACGTTGCCGCAGCAGCGGGCCGAGACGCTGCCGACCGCGACCGCACCCACCACGGAGGCCGCCGTGCCTCCGGTCGCGGAGACCACGAGCGCCCCGGCGACGGAGAGCGCGCTCACGCCGACCGTCACACCGGTCATCACTCCTGCGGCGGCACCCGCCATTGCGTCAGGTATCGCCCCGGCATCCACAGCCGCAGCCGCGTCCGCCAACGCCGCCATCGCACCTGCCTGACCCCGCCCCCGCTCCCCTCCCAGCCCCTCGCTCTCGCTTACCGGTCTGGACCAATCAACGCACAGCATCTTGACAGCTTGATTGGTCCATACCAACTTAGGTGCGCACCCTTCAGCACTCCCGAGCACCCCCATTTCTTCAGGGAGATCGCGTGCGCATCAACTACCTCAGACGTTCCAGACGTCGCCTCATCGCTCTGCTCGGCACCGCCGCCCTGGCTCTGGCCGGGGCGGTCGCCCTGCCCACTACGGCCCATGCGGCCAACATCCTCACCAACCCCGGCTTCGAGTCGGGCGCCGTGTCCCCCTGGTCCTGCACCGGGAACCTGGGCTCGATCGTCTCCACCCCCGTGCACGGCGGCACCAAGGCCCTGGCAGGGGCGGCTAGTTCGAGCGACAACGCCAAGTGCAGTCAGACCGTCACCGTCCAGCCGAACACCGCGTACAAGCTGACGGCCTGGGTGCGCGGCAGCTATGTGTACCTGGGCGTGGACGGCGGCGCCGCGACGTGGACGACATCCACGTCGGCGTACAGCCTGCTCACCGTGAACTTCACGTCCGGTGCCTCCCAGACCAGCGCCACGATCTACACGCACGGCTGGTACGGCCAGGGCACCTACTACGCCGACGACGTCAGCCTGGACGGCCCGGGCGGCAGCACGGACACCCAGGCACCGACCGCCCCGACCGGCCTGACCTCTCCCAGCAAGACGTCCTCCAGCGTGTCCCTGTCGTGGGGTGCGTCGAGCGACAACGTCGGTGTCGCCGGCTACAACATCTACAGCGGCGCCAACCAGGTGCTCAGCGTCTCGGGCACCAGCGGGACGGTCAGCGGGCTGTCGCCGAGCACCGCCTACACGTTCACGGTGCGGGCACGGGACGCGGCCGGGAACCTCTCCGCCGCCTCCAACTCCCTTTCCGTGACGACGAACGCGGGCACCCCCAGCACCAGCTTCAAGCAGGCGGCGCCGTACCTCTACCTCGGCTGGGGCGATCCGCCGGCCGTGAGTACGGTGATGAACTCCACCGGGATCAAGTGGTTCACGATGGCGTTCATCCTCTCCTCGGGCGGCTGCAACGCGGCCTGGGACGGGACACGCCCGCTGACCGGCGGCAACGACCAGTCGGTCATCAACTCCGTCCGCGCCGCGGGCGGTGACATCGTGCCGTCGATCGGCGGCTGGAGCGGTAACAAGCTCGGGCCGAACTGCTCGACGCCGGAGGCGCTGGCCGGCGCGTACCAGCAGGTGATCAACGCGTACGGGCTCAAGGCGATCGACGTCGACATCGAGAACACGGACGAGTTCGAGAACGCGGTCGTCCAGGACCGGATCCTCAACGCTCTGAAGATCGTCAAGGCGAACAACCCGGGTCTGCGTACGATCGTCACCTTCGGTACGTCGACGACCGGCCCGACCACCTGGGGCAACCGGCTCATCGAGCGGGCCTCGGCACTGGGCGCGAACATCGACGTGTTCACCATCATGCCGTTCGACTTCAGCGGCGGCGCCGACATGTACGGCAACACGGTGAACGCCACCGAGGGGCTGAAGACCAAGCTGAAGTCCACCTTCGGCTGGGACGACGCCACGGCGTACGCGCACATCGGTATCTCCGGCATGAACGGGCTCAGCGACCAGCAGGAGCTCACCTCACCGGCGATCTGGACCCAGATCCGCGACTGGTCGAACTCGCACCACATCGCCCGGCTCGCCTACTGGGCGGTCAACCGCGACCGGCCGTGCGCCGGCGGCGGAGTGGTCAGCAACTGCTCCGGTATCAGCCAGACCAACTGGCAGTTCACCTCCATCACGGCCGGCTTCACCGGCTGAGAGGCACAAGAAAAAAGACGCACAAAGACAAGACGCACGAAGGAGGGTGCCCGGCCGACAAAGGCCGGGCACCCTTCCGTGTCCTACGGGCGGCGCCGCGCCAGCCGCAGCGTCTGCACCTCGAACGGCCGCAGCGACACCGTCACCGCGTCACCGTCCACATCCACCTCCGCCCCGGTTTCCGCGAAGGGGCGTTCAAGGAGGTCGGTGACCTTGGCGCCCGCCAGCGCGAAGCCGGTGCGCAGGGTGCCGGTGGCGCGGCCGCCGCGGGACTCGTAGAGGCGTACGACGACATCGCCCGAGGCGTCGTCGGCGAGCTTGACCGCCTCGATGGTGACGCCCTCGCCGTCCACGGAGACGACGGGCTCGGTCGGCCCGGCCTCCGCCACCCGCAGCGGCAGGTTGAGCGCATAGCCCTCCGCGACCGCGTCCTCGATGCTCGCGCCCGGCAGGAGCGAGTAGGTGAAGCGGTGCTTGCCCTGGTCGGCCTCGGGGTCGGGCACCCGTGGGGCGCGCACCAGAGAGAGCCGGACCGTCGTCGTCGTACCGCCGTCCTCACGGACCGTGCGGGAGACGTCGTGGCCGTACGTCGAGTCGTTGATGACGGCGACGCCATAGCCGGGCTCGCCTACGTGCACCCAGCGGTGGCCGTACACCTCGAAGCGGGCCGCTTCCCAGCTGGTGTTCGTGTGGGTGGGGCGCTGGACGTGGCCGAACTGGATCTCGGCGGAGGAGTGCGGGGCCCGGATGTCGACGGGGAAGGCGGCCTTGAGGAACTTCTCGGCCTCGTGCCAGTCGATCTCCGTCTCGATGTCGATGCGTGGGCTGCCCGCGCGGACGGTGATCGTCTGCACGATCCGCGATCCCTTGCCGAAGGCGCGCTCCACCCGGATCGCGCCGAGCAGCGGGTCCTCGTCCACGACGGTGATCGAGTCGGCGTCCAGGAGGTCGGTGTAGCGGTTCTTGTAGTGCTTGTCGACGTCCCAGGCGTCCCAGTAGTTGGGGAGGTCGCTGTGGAGGCGAAGCAGGTTGCCCTTGTCGGCGAGGACTTCGCGGTTCGCCTTCAGGTCGCGTACCGAGGCGAGGGTGCCGTCCTCGGCCAACTCGACGCGTACCAGGCCGTTTTCGAGGACGCGGCCGGTGACCGTCACCGGGTGCGGGGACGCGGTGACCGCGAGGGGGGCGCTGCCGCTCGCCGGTACCTCCAGGTACATCGGGACGCCCGCCGACGTACGGACCACCTCGGCACGGTCGTACGGGCTCGTGTTGAAGACCCGGGTCTCCCCCGCCCCGAGCGCGGCCAGCGCCTGGGCCGTCAGCACCTCCAACTCCTCGGCCACACGGGCGTATTCGGCCTCCGCCTCGCGGTGCACCCAGGCGATCGAGGACCCCGGCAGGATGTCGTGGAACTGGTGCAGCAGGACCGTCTTCCAGAGCCGGTCGAGCTTCTCGTACGGATAGGAGTAGCCAGGCGCGTGCAGCGCGGCCGTCGTGGCCCACAACTCGGCCTCGCGGAGCCGGTGTTCACTCCTGCGGTTGCCCTGCTTGGTGCGGGCCTGCGAGGTGTAGGTCGCGCGGTGCAGCTCAAGGTAGAGCTCGCCGACCCAGACCGGAGCGTCCGGGTACTCCTCGCGCGCGGCGGCGAAGAACGCGTCGGGGTGTTCCACGACGACCTTCGCGGAGCCTTCCAGGTCGGCCAGTCTGCGCGCCCGTTCCATGATCTCGCGGGTGGGACCACCGCCGCCGTCACCCCAGCCGAAGGGGGCGAGCGAGCGTGTGCCGCGGCCCTTGTCGGCGTAGTTGCGGACGGCGCGGGACATCTCCTCGCCGCTGAAGCGGGCGTTGTAGGTGTCGACCGGCGGGAAGTGGGTGAAGATGCGGGTGCCGTCGATGCCCTCCCACCAGAAGGTGTGGTGGGGCAGCTTGTTGGTCTGGTTCCAGGAGAGCTTCTGGGTCAGGAACCACTCGTTGCCGGCGAGTTTGGCGAGCTGTGGGTAGGCGGCGTTGTAGCCGAAGGAGTCCGGCAGCCAGACGCCCTTGGTCTCGACACCGAAGTGCTCGATGAAGAACCGCTTGCCGTGGACGAGTTGGCGGGCGAGTGCCTCACCGCCGGGCAGGTTGCCGTCGGCCTCGACCCACATGCCGCCGACCGGCGCCCACTGGCCCCGCTTCACCGACTCCTGGATACGGGCCCAGACCTGCGGGTAGTTGTCGCGCACCCACTCGTACTGCTGGGCCTGCGAGCAGGCGAAGATGAACTCCTCGTACTCGTCGGCGAGCGAGGTGACGTTCGAGAAGGTGCGGGACGTCTTGCGCTTGGTCTCGCGGATCGGCCACAGCCAGGCCGAGTCGATGTGCGCGTGGCCGACGCCGGAGAGGGTGTGGGCGCTGGCGTGCGCGGGCTTGGACAGCACGGGCACGAGAGCGGCGCGGACCTCGGCCGCCGAGCCGGAGATGTCGTCCAGGTCCAGCAGGTCCAGGGCGTGGTCGAGGGCATGCATGATCTCGTGGCGGCGCGGATCCTGCCCGTCCAGCTCCAGCATCAGTTCACGCAGCACCTGGATGTCCAGGTCGAGGTGCCAGACCTCTTCGTCCAGGACGGCGATCTCGGCGCGGCGGAAGGTGTAGAGAGGCTTGTCGCCGGCCGTGCGGACGTCGCCCAGGGGGGTCGGGCGGGCAAAGTCGTTGGCCAGGATGTCCGGGTTGGACGCCGCCTCGACGAGGTAGTCGATCTCCTCGCCGCCCGTCGCCGGGTTGGCGATCGTCACGTACTGGTTGAGCGGGTTGACCGCCTTGAGCGGGGTGCCGTCCGTGAGGTGGACGAGCGCCTCGGCCTGGTTGCCGGGCCAGTCGCCGGTGAAACCGAGGTCGATGACGGCCTCGACGCGCTTGCCGGTCCACTCCGGCGGCACGGTTCCACGCATCCGGAACCAGGTCGTTCCCCACGGCGGGCCCCAGGGGGTGTCCATGGCGAAGGGCTGGTACGAGGCCGACGCGGCCTCCTCGAACGGGACCGGCTCACCGGGCGCCTGCCAGGCCTCGACCTCGAAGGGCACGGAGGCGGCATAGGTCGCGGGCTTGACGCGCTGGTCGTGGACGCGTGCGACACGCTCCTCGATGCGGCGGCGTTCGTCATGCATAGGAAGTCTCCAGGAAGATGGAAAGCGCTTACTTAAGGTACGCCAAGCCTGGGTGGACCGAGGTGTAGCCGTCCACAAGTCTGCGCGCCACATTCACCGAGTCGACGAGCGGATGCAGCGCGAACGCCTTCACCGCGGTCGTGCGCGAGCCCGACTCGGCCGTCGCCAGGACCTCCCGCTCCACCGCCTTCACCGCACACACAAGTCCGGTGGCGTGGTCGGGCAGCGGGTCGACGGTGACCGGGTGCGCGCCGTTGGCGTCGACATGGCAAGGCACCTCGATGACGGCCTCGGCATCGAGCACCGAAAGGGTGCCGCGGTTTTGGACATTGAGGATCAGGGTGGTGCGCTCGTCGCGGGCGATGGCCCGCATCAGGGCGAGCGCGACCTTCTCGTAGCCGCCGGAGAGGTCGTCGGCGTCGCGTTCGCCGGCGCCCGCCGCGTCCCGGTTCTCCGCCATGTACGTGGCCTCACGCTCGGCGCGGGTACGGTCCCAGGCGGTCAGCGCGGCGGCGCCGGGGCGCTTCATCTCGTCGTAGAACGCGGCCTGTTGGTCGCGCAGGAAGGCGCCGCGGGTCTTCTCCGCCTGCCGATAGGCCCGTACGGCCTCGCGGTTGAAGTAGTAGTAGTGCAGGTACTCGTTCGGGATCGCGCCCAGGGACTGGAGCCACTCCGGGCCGAAGAGCTTGCCCTCCTCGAAGGAGCCGAGCAGCTCCTGGTCGGCGAGCAGGCGCGGGAGTTCGTCGCGGCCCGCGACGCGCAAGCCTCGTACCCAGCCGAGGTGGTTGAGGCCGACGTAGTCGATCCAGGCCTCGCGCGGGTTCGCGCCAAGGACCTGGGCGATACGGCGGCCGAGGCCGACCGGCGAGTCGCAGATGCCGATCACGCGGTTGCCGAGGTGACGGGACATGGCCTCGGTGACAAGACCTGCCGGGTTGGTGAAGTTGATGACCCAGGCGTCGGGGGCGAGGCGGGCCACGCGTCGCGCGATGTCGACGGCGACGGGCACCGTGCGCAGGCCGTAGGCGATGCCGCCGGCGCCGACCGTCTCCTGCCCGAGGACGCCCTCGTCCAGGGCGACCCGCTCGTCGGCGGCGCGTCCTTCGAGGCCACCGACCCGGATCGCGGAGAAGACGAAGTCGGCGCCACGCAGGGCCTCCTCGAGGTCGGTGGTGGCGGTGACCTCGGGAGCGTCCGGGTCCCCCGCGGCCTGCTCGGCCAGGACACGGGTCACGGCGGAGAGCCGTCCCGTGTCCAGGTCGTGCAGCACGACCTGGGTGACGCGGCCCTCGGCCCGGTCCCCGAGGAGCGCTCCGTACACGAGCGGCACCCGGAATCCGCCGCCACCCAGAATCGTCAGCTTCACGCTTTTTCCGCCTTTCCTGTCACGACCACTTGCACGCCCGCTTCCTCCAGGGAGGACCGCGTCGCCGTGTCCACCGGTGCGTTCGTCACCACCACGTCGAGTTCCTCGGGACCGCAGACCTTCGCCATCCCGGTGCCCGGGAACTTCGCGCGGTCGGCGAGCAGGACCACCCGCTCCCCCGCCTTGATCATGGCGCGCTTGACCGGCACCTCGACGACGGTCGTGTCCATCACCTGACCGCCCGGCCGTACGCCGCTGGTGCCGAGGAAGACCCAGTCGGCGTGCAGCTGACGCAGGTTGTCCTCGGTGAGGAAGCCGACCAGGGAGCGGTACTCGCGGCGGACCATGCCGCCGAGCAGCACCAGCTCGATGCCCTCGTCGTCCACCAGTTCCTCGAACACCACCAGATTGCTGGTGATCACGGTGATCCGGCGGCCGTGCAGCTGCCTGGCCAGCCGGAACGCGGTGGTACCGATGTCCAGGAGGACGGACTGGCCGTCCTGGACCATCGACGCGGCCTTCGCCGCTATGGCGTCCTTCTCGGCGACGCGGACCTCGGCGACCTCGGCGAAGGGCTGGTCGCCCTCCTCCACGACGGCGCCGCCGTGCACCCGCGTCAGCAGGCCTTCCTCCTCCAGTCGCACCAGGTCACGGCGGACGGTGGCGGGACTCACGTCCAGCTGTTCGGAGAGATCGGTCACGGACGCGGGACCCCCTGAACGCAGGGCCCGCAGGATGAGTTGATGTCGTCGCTCTGCCAGCACGTCGTGAACAGTACTCGTCATTCCCAATCATTTCTATGCGCAGTACTGCTCAACTCTTGCCAAATCTCCAAGAGGCGCGCACGATCCTGTGCACCGCTTGCAGACTTTTGACGAGAGGATGCGCTCGTGGGTGACGAACGGCCCGATGTGCTGCTCACCGGGCTGCTCTTCTACGACCTGGTCCTCACCGGACTGGGCAAGCCGCCGACCCCCGGCGAGGAGATCTGGACCGAGGGCATGGGCGTCAGCCCCGGCGGCATCGCCAACCTGGCCGTGGCGGCCTCCCGCTTCGGCCTGCGCACCTCCCTGGCGACGGTCTTCGGCGACGACTCCTACGGCTCGTACTGCCGTACGGTCCTCGCCGGCCAGGAGGGCGTGGACCTCTCGCTCTCCCGTACCGCGGACGGCTGGCACACCCCGGTCACCGTCTCGCTCGCGCACGGCGACGACCGTGCCCTGATCACGCACGGTCAGGAACCCCCGTACTCGCAGGACGAGCTGATGGGCGACCCGCCCGAGGCGCGCACCGCCCTCGTGCACATCGAGGCCGAGCCGCGCGCCTGGCTCGGCAAGGCGGCCGCGAACGGCACCCAGATCTACGCGGACGTCGGCTGGGACCCCACCCAGCAGTGGTCCCGCGACCTGCTCAATCAACTCGCCCTGTGCCACGCCTTCCTCCCCAACGAGGCCGAGGCGATGGCCTACACGCGCACCGACAACGCGGTCGCCGCGCTCGGCAAGCTCACCGAACTCGTGCCGGTCGCCGTCATCACCCGGGGCGGCGACGGCGCGGTCGCGGTGGACCAGACGACAGGCGAGTACGCCGAAGTGCCCGCCCTGGACGTCGCTGTCCTGGACGCGACGGGCGCCGGGGACGTCTTCGGCGCGAGTTTCGTGGCGGCCTCGCTCGACCGCTGGCCGCTGGAGGAACGGCTGCGCTTCGCGGTACTCGCCGCCGGGCTCTCCGTACAGCGGCACGGCGGCGCCCTTGCGGCCCCCGGCTGGTACGGCGTCCACCGCTGGTGGCACTCCCTCGAAGATCCCGAACTGCGGCGCGCGTACGGCTTCCTGGCCGAGCGGATCCCGGCCGACCCCGGCCCGCCCGTCCGGTACGCGCCCGTCACCCCTCACTGAATCCGTCCGAAAGACCTCGTCACCCCCCGCTGATTCCATCCGTACGACCTCGTCACCCCCACTGAACCTTCTGATCGGCACCTCTCGTACGGGAAGCGCCGCAGGGCACTTCCAAAGAACCGAAAGGCGGTGGGAGCTGTGCGGCTCTCACGAAGAGGCCTGCTGCGCGCGGGCCTGGCCGGTACGGCCGCCACCGCGCTCGGCGGCCTGGCGACCGGCTGTGCCGTTCCGACCGGCTCGACCGGCCGGAACATGGTCCTGTGGTACTGGAGCGGTGGCCTGAGCCCCAAGGTCGTCGACGACGCCAAGGCCCGCTACGACAGCGCGGTGGACCTCCAGGCCATCCAGATCGGCGGCTACTACCGCTCGAAGCTGATGACCACGATGACCGGGCGCGCCCACATCCCGGACATCGCCGGTCTCAAGGGCGAGGACATGGCCTCGTACCTGCCCAACGCCGACCAGTTCGTCGACCTGCGCACGCTCGGCGCCGACAAGCTGAGGTCCCGGTACCTGGACTGGAAGTGGAACGAGGGCATCGCCGAGGACGGCTCGATGGTGGGCTTCCCGATCGACTGCGGTCCGGTGGCGCACTACTACCAGCCGGCCGCCTTCCAGAAGGCCGGACTGCCGTACGAGCCCGAGGACGTGTCCGAGCAACTGGCCACCTGGGACCAGTTCATGGCGGCCGGCGAGCAGCTCAAGAAGCGGGTCCCCGGCGCGTTCATCCTCACCGACGCGCTCAGCATCTACGGCATCTCGGTCAACCAGTCGACCAAGCGGTTCGTCGACAAGGACCGGCGCTTCATCGGCGACCAGGAGCATGTCCGCAGCGCCTGGGACCGGGCCGTCGAGGCCACCCGCCGCGGCCTGGTCTCGAAGATCGTCAACGGTACGCCGGACAACATCTCCGCCACCGAGCGGGGCCTGCTGCCCAGTCAGCTCAACGCCTCCTGGGCGGCCGGCGACATCAAGCTCAACACCCCGAGGACCAAGGGCAAGTGGCGGGTGGCGAGCTGTCCGGGCGGACCCTCCAACATCGGCGGCTCGTTCCTGGCGATCACCAAGGCGTGCCGGGAGCCGGAGAAGGCCTTCGAGATGATCACTTGGATGCTCGACGCGGGCAACCAGGCCCAGGGCTTCGTCGACTCGGTGCTCTTCCCGTCCACCCCGGCGTCGTACGGCCTGAAGAAGCTGCGCGAACCCGATGAGTTCTTCGGCGGCCAGATCACCATGGACGTCTTCGGACCGGCGGCGGAGAAGATCCCGGTCGCCTTCAACAGCCCGTACGACGTGGCGCTCAAGACCCCGATCGACGACGAGCTGCGGAACTTCTCCGTCCTCGGCAAGGACGCGGAGCAGGCCTGGAAGGACGCCATGAGCAAGTGCCGGCGCATCGCCGACCACCTGGGGGTGAGTTACTGACATGACTACCGCACCTGTGGTCGAGACGCCCCCGGCGGTCGTGCCCGCCGCCGCGGACCCGAACCGGAAGAAGGGCATCCTGAGCTACTGGCGGCTCTACGCCGCGATCTCCCCCTTCTATCTGCTCTTCCTCGCCTTCGGTCTGATCCCGGTCGGCTTCTCGCTCTATCTGTCGTTCCACCGCTGGGACGGACTCGGCTCGATGGAGTTCGCCGGCCTGTCGCAGTACCGCTACCTGATCTCTGACAGCCAGTTCTGGAGCTCGATCGGGAACACGCTCATCATCTGGGCGCTTGCCACCTTCCCGATGATCTTCCTGTCGATGGTCACGGCGGTGATGCTCAACTCGGCGGTCCGCTTCAAGAACATCTACCGCTTCGCCTTCTTCCTGCCGAACGTCACCTCGATCGTGGCGGTCGCCATCATCTTCGGCTCGGTCTTCTCCACCAACTTCGGCCTGGTCAACGCCCTTTTGCAGGCGGTCGGCCTCGATCAGGTGGCCTGGCTGAACACGCCCTGGGGCATCAAGATCGCCATCGCCACGCTGATGACCTGGCAGTGGACCGGCTACAACGCGATCATCTTCCTCGCCGGGCTCCAGACGATCCCGGGAGAGCTGTACGAGGCGGCGCGGATGGACGGCGCCGGTCCCGTGCAGACCTTCTTCCGGATCACGCTGCCGCTGCTGCGTCCGACGCTGCTCTTCGTGCTCATCATCTCGACGGTCACAGGCCTTCAGACCTTCTCCGAGCCGCAGGTGCTGCTGCAGACCACGGACAACAACTCGTCGTTCGCGGGCGGTCCGGGTCACTCGGGCCAGACCATGGTCCTCTACTTCTTCCAACAGACCTTCGACAACAACGACTTCGGATACGGCGCCGCCGTCGCCTGGGGCATCTTCCTCGTCGTCATCATCTTCTCGATCGTCAACTGGCGCCTGGTACAGCGCCGGGGCGAGGACTAGGGAGGCCCCGACCATGTCATCCATCAAAGGTTCAGGGCGTACGACGTCCGTCAAAGGTCCAGAGCGCACCTCACCCGTCCAGTCCATCAAGGGGTCACAGCGCCGGGGCATCGCCCTCCATCTGGTCCTGATCGTCGGCCTGTTGCTCTCGGTCTTCCCGTTCTACTGGGCCGTGATCATGTCGACGCATCAGTCGACGGAGATCTTCTCCTACCCGCCGAAGCTGCTGCCCGGCTCGCACCTCTTCGAGAACGTCCGCCATCTCTTCGACAACGTCGACTTCTTCGGGTCGATGTTCAACTCGCTGCTTGTCGCGACCTCGGTGACGTTCCTGGTCCTGTTCTTCGACTCGCTGGCCGCGTTCGTCTTCGCCAAGTTCCAGTTCCCGGGCCGCCGGACGCTGTTCGCCGTGATGATGGCGATCTTCATGGTCCCGGCGCAGCTCCAGGCCATCCCGCAGTTCGTGATCATGGCGAAGCTGGGCTGGATCGGCACGATGACCGCACTGATCGTCCCGGCCGCGGCCAACGCGTTCGGCATCTTCTGGATGCGCCAGTACATGAAGAGCGCCATCCACGACGAGCTGATCGACGCCTCGAAGCTCGACGGCGCCGGATTCCTGCGCCAGTACTGGCACGTGGCGCTCCCTGTCGTCCGCCCCGGCCTCGCCTTCCTCGGCATCTTCACCTTCATGGGCCAGTGGAACGACTACGCCTGGCCGCTGATCGCCCTCACCAATCCGGACAACGTGACCCTCCAGGTCGCCCTGTCCCAGCTCAACGGCGTCCACGGCACGACCGACTACGGAATGGTGATGACGGGCGCACTGCTCGCCCTCATCCCCCTGTTGATCGTCTTCGCGATCGGCGCCAAGCAGATCATCGGCGACCTCGGTAAGGGAGCCATCCGTTGACGAGCGATCCGCTGATCGCCCTGCGCCCCTGGGAGGCACCTGAGGTGACCTCCTGGGGGCGTCTGCCGATGAACGCCGTGGACCGGCGCTCCCAGGCCCTGTCCCTCGACGGTGAGTGGCGGTTCCAGCTGCTGCCGGCGCCTGTCGCGGAGCCCGGCCCCGAGTGGTCCTCGACGCACGTCCCCGGCGCCTGGACCCTCCAGGACACCGACGACCTGCCCTGGTACACCAACGCCCGTATGCCGTGGGGCGAGTTCCCGCCCGCGTCTGCGGCGGCCAACCCGACGGGCCTGTACGAGCGTGAGGTCGCCGTTCCGGCCGAGTGGGCGGGCCGGCGGATCGTGCTCCAGGTGGGCGCCGCCGAGAGTGTGCTCCTCGTCCACGTGGACGGGCGCCCTGTCGGCGTCTCCAAGGACTCGCACCTGGCGGCGGAGTTCGACCTCTCCACCTTCCTGCACCCCGGCGCGTCCCACAGCGTGCGGCTCACCGTCGTGAAGTGGTCGGACGCCTCGCACATCGAGGACCAGGACCAGTGGTGGCACGGCGGCATCACCCGCCCGGTCCTTCTGTACGCGACCGATCCGCTGCATCTGGCCGACGTGACCGTGCGGACACGACTCGACGGCGACCTGCGGGTGGACTGCCAGGTGCGGCACGCGTCGGGCCCGCTCCCCGAGGGCTGGTATGTCACCGGACAGCTGGAAACCCAACTCATCGCCCAGGACGTGGAGTTCGACCGCTTCAACGAGGAGGACGGCCGGGTCTCCGACTTCCTCGGCGAGGCACGGCTCGGCACGGTCGTCGACAACGTCCGGGCATGGACGGCGGAAACACCCGAGCTGTACGGCCTCGCCGTCCGGCTGCACCGCGCCGACGGCTCCGTCGCCGACACCTCGCACCACCGCGTGGGCTTCCGCGAGGTCGAGATCCGCGGCCGGGACCTGCTCCTCAACGGCGAGCGCGTCTACCTCCGCGGCGTCAACCGGCACGACTTCCATCCGCTGACGGGACGGACGGTGTCCTACGACGACATGCGCGCGGACCTGAAACTGCTGAAGCGCTTCGGCTTCAACGCGATCCGCGCCGCCCACTATCCGAACGACCCCTCGCTGCTCGACCTCGCGGACGAACTGGGCTTCTACGTCGTGGACGAGGCCGATATCGAGTCGCATGACCACGCCCACGAGATCGCCGACGACCTCCGCTATCTGGGCGCTTTCGTGGACCGCGTCGCGCGGATGGTCCTGCGCGACAAGAACCACCCCTCAGTCATCATCTGGTCGCTCGGCAACGAGTCCGACTACGGCGCCAACCATGACGGGGCGGCGGGCTGGCTCCGCCGCCACGACCCGACCCGGCCGCTCCAGTACGAGGGCGCGGCCAAGCTCGGCTGGGCCGACCCGGCGCTCGCCTCCGACATCGCCTGCCCCATGTACGCGCCCGTCGAGGACTGTGTCGCCCACGCCCTCTCCGGCAGGCAGACCAAACCGCTCATCCAGTGCGAGTACTCGCACGCCATGGGCAACAGCAACGGAACGCTCGCCGACCACTGGGCCGCCATCGAGTCAACCCCGGGTCTTCAGGGCGGTTTCATCTGGGAGTTCTGGGACCACGGCATTCTCCAACGAGTGAATGACGGAAGACCGGCCGGACTCGGAGGCGTCGGCCTCTACGACAAGGGTGTCGTCGCACCCGGCCACCGCTGGGCGTACGGCGGCGACTTCGGAGAGGTGATTCATGACGGAGCTTTCATCGCCGACGGGATCGTCTTTCCCGACCGCACCCCCAAGCCGGTGATGTACGAACACCGCGAGATCGCGGCGCCGGTGCGGCTGGCCTACGACCGGGGCGAGCTCCGGGTGGCCAATCACCAGCACTTCCGGGGACTGGAGTGGCTGGCGGCCGAGTGGTCGCTCGCCCTCGCGGACGGCGGCACACTCACGGCGCCGGCCGAGCTGCCCGCCGTACGGCCGGGCGAATCCGCCTCGGTGTCGCTTCCCTTCACCCTGCCCGACGAGGGCGGCGAGGCCTGGCTCACGCTGCGGGTGACGACGGCCGACGACGAGTCGTGGGGGCCGCGCGGCACGGAGGTGTGTGTGCCGCAGGTGAGGCTGCGGGCGGCGGATCCGGTGACCCCCGTTTCACCGAAGGGCACGCCCGTCGAGGTCGACGAGGACGGCCTCCTTGTCCACCCCCTCCTCACGGCCGCTCCCGTGCTGTCGCTGTGGCGGGCACCGACCGACAATGACGAGCTGGGCGGCATGGCGGCGCGCTGGCGCGACTGGGGGCTCGACGCGCTCGTACGGAAGCTCGTCGCCGTACGCCGTGAGGACGGCCGGGTCACCGTGCTCGCCCAGTACGCGACCGGCGCGGGCCTCGTGCGCCACGAGCAGGTGTTCACGCGCGTTCGGGGCGGGGTGCGGATCGAGGAGACGGCCGAACTACCGGACGGTCTTGACGATGTGGCGCGGGTCGGCTCCGTCTTCGAGACCGTCGCCGGGCTCGATGTCCTGGAGTGGTTCGGACAAGGACCGTGGGAGTCCTACCCGGACCGGGCCACGGGCGCGCCCGTCGACCACCACACCCTTCCCGTGGACGAGCTGTTCACCCCCTACCTGCGCCCGCAGGAGAGCGGCGGACGGCACGGCGTACGGCACTTCACTCTGTCGGCGCCGGACGCCACGGGCCTGAGCGTGGATCTCGCGGAACCCTCGCAGGTCTCCGTGACCCACTACCGGGCCGAGGATCTGGCCGCCGCCGCACACCACGACGAGTTGGTGCCACGGCCCGGCTGTGTCGTGCACCTCGACGCCGCTCACCGCGGCCTGGGCACCGCCTCGTGCGGGCCCGACACCTCGCCCTCCTACCTCATCGCGGCCGGTACCCACCGCTGGTCCTGGACGCTGCGCGTGCTCTGACCTCACCACCTCTTGGCTCACGCGCGACCCACCACTCCTCACTCCTCACTCCTCACTCCTCACTCCTCACTCCTCACTCCTCACTCCTCGCTCGTCACTCTTCACTCTTCGCTCGTCACTCTTCGATGGGGCATAGCAGACGTGTGTACTTCGCATGACCAGACGGTGGCCGACCAGCCGGAGGCCGACCAGGCCGGCGCCGGCAGACGCAACTTCCTGCGGGCCACCGCGCTGATCGGCGCGGCGACGGCGGTCTCGCTGCCCGTGGTCACGACCGCGCAGGCGGCCGTATCCGCCTCGGCGGGAGCGACCTGGCGGCCCGACTCCGAAAGCCGCTGCTTCACGCTCGCCGTGATGCCCGACACGCAGTACCTCTTCGACGGGGCGAGCATCAACCCGGCGCCCATCGAGGCGTCACTCCGCTACCTCCTGGAGCGCGGCAAGGACGAGAACATCGTCTTCCTGTCCCACCTGGGCGACATCACGGAGAACGGCGCGAAGGCCGAATTCGACGCGGCGGGCGGGGCGTTCGAGCTGCTCGACCGGTGGGGCGTCGGCTACAGCGTCCTGGCCGGCAACCACGACATCAGGTCGTCCACCGACGACCAGCGCGGCTCGACCCCCTACCTGGACGCCTTCGGGCCGGAGCGCTTCGCGAGCAGGCGCACCTTCGGCGGTGCCTCGCCGGACGGCTACAACACCTTCCACCTCTTCAAGGCGGCCGGCCGGCAGTGGCTCGTCCTCGCCCTGGACTGGCGACTGTCGGCGAAGGGATACGCCTGGGCGAAGGAGGTCATGGCCCAGCATCCGAAGACACCCGTCATCCTCACCACGCACGAACTCGTCCAAGGCGACGACGCCCTCTCCTGGTACGGCCAACAGCTCTGGGACCAGTTGATCCGTGACCACGACCAGATCTTCCTCACCCTCAACGGGCACTACTGGCCAGCGGCCCGCGCCACCCGCACGAACGCGGCCGGGAACGACGTCCACCTGCACCTGACGAACTATCAGAACCGTTACTACGGCGGCGCGGCGATGATCCGTCTCTACCGCTTCGACCTCGACCGGGACACCATCGACGTCGAGACGGTTTCGCCGTGGATCCTGGGCCGGGCGGCCCAGGGGCTCAACGAGCTGGAGCGCCAGGAGATGGAACTCAGCGGCGAGGCCGACCGGTTCTCGGTCGACATCGACTTCGAGAAGCGCTTCTCGGGCTTCGCACCGGTGCCCGCGCGCCCGTCGCGATCCGCCGCGAAGATGCTGGTCCGGGGCACGGTGGCGTACTGGCGCTTCGACGGACACGAGGACGGTACGGCGGTCGAGGGGACCGTGCGCGATCTGTCGGGGCACGGCAACGATCTGACGCCGGTCAAGGTCGGCGACGGCGCCCCCACCTGGTCCTCGGCCCATCACCCGGACCAGCCGGGGCACGGCAGCCTCAGCTTCCAGGGCGGCAAGCCTCCGTTGAAGGGGGCTTACCTGCGCACCATCGACGGCGCGCCCCTCAACTCGGCGACCTTCAGCCGTGGTTACACCATCGAGACCTTCTACCAGGTGCCCGCCGACTGGGACCCCGCGCACAACGCGTGGGCCGGGCTGATCAGCCGCACCGGCACCGGTGGCGGCGCCGGCAAGACGGAGGGCGACCCGGAAGAGCCGCTCGCCACACTGTCCCTGTTCGAAGGGCCAGGACCGCAGTGGGCGGTGCGCCCGCTCAACCAGCAGGGCATCGCCACCAACTGGGGAGACGAGACGGCCCGGGAGCAGTGGTGGCACGTCGCCGTCATCAACGACGGCTCGCACACGACGATGTACGTCCAGGGCTGCCCCGTCGCCCGCAACCCCACCGCGGTCGCCGTCGGACTCACTGCCCTCGGGCTGCCCTGGCTGCTCGGCGGCTACGAGTACGCGGGGAAGATCGACCAGATCCTGTACGGCCGGCTCGGGGACGTACGGATCGTCGAACGCGCCCTGCCCGTCACGTCGTTCATGAACCACTGACCCAAGGGAACCCACACCCATCATGACCGAGCAGCAACTGCCCACCTGGGCCGATCCGTCCGTCCCCGAGTCCCGTCTCGACGCGCAAGGCGTCTCCAGACGCCAACTCCTTTGCCGGGCAGGCCTGTTCAGTGCCGCCTTCGCAGCCGGTTCACTGGCGACTCCCGCGGCCGCTCACGGACAGAGCCTCGGCGGCAACGATCCGCGCCTCGCCTACCTCGTCGGCGACCACCACATCCACACGGTCTACAGCCACGACGCGAAGTACGCCTTCTCCCAACTCGCCGCCAAGGGCGCCGAATACGGCCTCGACTGGATGGTGTTCACCGAGCACTCCAACTTCGGGCACGCCCAGTACGGGGCTCCGCTGGAGCGCAAGGAGATCCTCAAGGCGCGCGCCGAGAACCCGCGTCAGCTGATCTTCCAGGGTCTTGAGTGGTACATACCCGCCGCCGAGCACGCCACCGTCTTCGCCGCGCCCGGCCCCCACGAGGTTGACCTGCTCACGCGGTTCGAGCTGGCCTACGACGGCAAACTGCTCGGCTACACCGACAGCGCCGCCGACAACCCGAACACCGCGCGCAACCAGGCGCACGCCGTCGACGCGATCAAGTGGCTGGCCGAGCAACGCCGTACCGGATACGTCGACGATGTCCTGGTCCTCGCCAACCATCCCTTGCGCCTGGGCATCGACTCCCCGTACGAGATGCGCGACTGGCGGGACGCGGCGGCCGAGATCATGATCGGCATGGAGGGCGCTCCCGGTGCCCAGGGCGCGGCCATCCCCGGCTGGCGCGGCACCAACTCGATCCGCGGCGAGTACGAGAACAAGCCCTCGGCCCAGTCCTGGCCCGGCTACCCGGCGGACGCCTACGTCACCTACGGCGGCTTCGACTGGGCGACCGCGACCGTCGGCGGCCTCTGGGACGCCCTGCTCGCCGAGGGCAAGCTGTTCTCGGTCACCACCAACTCCGACGCCCACCGCATCGTGTTCGACACCTGGAAGAACGGCGACTGGCCGGCCGGGCAGAACTTCGACAACACCGGCAAGCTGCCGGACCCGGTGAACACCGACACCTCGCAGCCCGGCAGCGACTTCTGGCCCGGCCAGTTCAGCCGTACGCACGTGGGCGTGACCCGCTACGGCTACCGCGCGGTGATGTCGGGCCTGCGCGCGGGCCGGGTCTGGGTCGACCACGGGCACCTGATCGACGGGCTGGACGTCCGGCTGAAGCGGGACCGCGACCAGGGCCGGGGTGTGACGATGGGCGGTCGGCTGCGCGTCCGCACGGGCGACCGGCTGACCCTGTCCGTCACGGTGACGAGCGCCTCGCGCCCCAACCCCCGGGGAATCCTGCCCGAGTTGGCCCACGTGGACGTGATCCGCGGTGCCGTACGCGGACCCGCCGCCCGCGACGACTGGCGGGCGCCCGACACCAAGGTCGTGCGCACCGTGGACGTCGGCGGCCGGAAGGGGACGTACACACTGCGCATCCCGCTGGTGGCAGGCGACGAGTCCTTCTACGTCCGGCTGCGCGGCAGCGACGGCAACCGCAACGGTGCGGGGTATCTGGGCGCCGCTGTCGACCCGCACGGGCCGATTCCCCACACGCCGGGCGACGGTGACCCGTGGGCCGACACCTGGTTCTACGCGAACCCGGTCTTCGTCGACGTGACCGACCGCTGAGGGTCGTCAGCCGCGAAGGATGCCCGCGTTGGTGACCAGGATGTCGAGCCGGCCGAACTCCTCGACCGCCGCCCGACGAGCCGGTCCGCGGCCTCGGCCGTGCCGACCGAAACGACCTCGGCCTCGGCCCTGCCGCCCGACTCGGTGATGGACTTGACGGCCTGTTCCGCCGCCACCCTTCGGATGAGGCGGCTACGAGTCACGAGCGTGCGACTAGGAGTCACAAGGGATGCGGCTGCGCGTCACATAGGGTGCGTCTCCGAGATCGAAGCTAAGAGCAATAATTGTCGACGTCAATAGTTGTTGCCGCCCCGCCCTCGCGTCATGCTGGGTTCCGTACGTACGAACCGCCCCACCCGGGGGCCCGGCCCAGGGAGCCCGTCATCGCAGGCCAGCAGCACGCCACAGACCATGCCGAGGGCCCTGCCCCGATCGACGCCATCGACGCCAGGGAGCCGCGGATGCGCGGGCTGCACGCGGACACCGGATACCTGCTGTACCGGCTCGGGCTGCGTTCCGGGCAACTGTTCAACACGTTCCTCCAGGAGTCCGGGCTGCGGCTGCGCCACTACGCGCTGCTGCGTTTCCTCGCCACCTCCGACGGCGCGCTGCAACGGGAACTGAGCTCGCGGCTCGGCTACGACCCGAGCGCGATCGTCGGGCTCGTCGACGACCTGGAGAAGCTCGGTTTCGCCGAGCGGCGCCCCTCACCCGACGACCGCCGCAGCCGGATCGTCGTCCTGACCGAGGACGGCCGGGCCTTCCTGCGGGGCACCGACGAGACCGGACCGC
Organism: Streptomyces sp. NPDC093544; assembly: GCF_040683495.1. Lineage (NCBI taxonomy): Bacteria > Bacillati > Actinomycetota > Actinomycetes > Kitasatosporales > Streptomycetaceae > Streptomyces > Streptomyces sp. NPDC093544. The sequence goes on from NZ_JBFBEA010000006.1 coordinate 358,949, forward strand.
GCGTGACGAACGACCTCCTCCAGCCCTTGGACCCCGCCGAGCGACGCACCCTGCACACGCTCCTGCAACGGGTCGCCGAAGCCGAACTCGGCTGATGACCATGGCCATGACCACGCTGTCCGCACCCGAACGCCTCCTCGCCGTGCTCGCCGCGTTCGACCACGAGCACCCGGCGCTCTCCCTGACGGACATCAGCCGCCGGGCCGGGCTCACCCTCACCACGGCGCACCGGCTCGTCGGAGCGCTCACCGAATGGGGCGCCCTGGAACGGGACGAGGAGGGCGTCTACCACGTGGGACTGCGCCTCTGGGAGGTCGCGGCGCTCGCTCCGCGGGGGCTCGCGCTGCGCCAGATCGCCCTGCCGTATCTGGAGGATCTGTACGAAGCGACCCACGAGAACGTGCAGTTGGCGGTCCGTGACGGCTCGGAAGTCGTCTATATCGAGTGGATCTCCGGGCGCTCGGCCGTCGGCGTACGCATCCAGGTCGGCGCCCGCTGGCCGCTGCACGCCACCGGCGTGGGCCTCGCGCTGCTCGCGCACTGCGACCCCTCGTTCCAAGAGGCGTACTGCGAAAGCCTGTTGGCCGCCTTCACCCCGTACACCGTCACCGATCCGGTGAGGCTGCGCCGAGAACTGGCCGAAGTGCGGCACACGGGCGTGGCGGTGAGCAGCCGTCAGGTCACCGACGACGCCCTGTCGGTGGCCGCTCCGGTGCGCGGCACGGGCGGCTCGGTGATCGCCGCCGTGTCGGTCGTGGTCCCTCATGTCGACGCGCAGGTACCGGTGTTGATCCCGGCCGTGCGGGTCGCGGCACGCGGGATCTCGCGGGCGCTGGGGTGGCGGCCGGAGGCGCGCTGAGGATTCCGCGGGTCCGGGATTCCGCTCTCAGCGGTGAGGACATAGCCGTACGACGGTGGCGACACCGGGACGGCCCGCTCAGGACCGTTCCTCCTGTCGTCTCGTCCGTGCGGCCTCGCTGGTCCGGCCGGCGCCGTCGCCGGGATCCACGTGCACGACCGGGTGCGCGTTCTCTGCCGTGCACGGCAGAGAAGGTGACGGGAATCTCAGGCGGGACCCGGCAGATTCAAAGGATCCACTCACAGAAGGGGCGCAGGATGCACCGGCAGTGGTGGTGATCTAAGAAAGGCGTGCCGTGGTCGACCCTCAGATATCGAACTGGTCCGAGCAGATACCGAACCGGTCCGTGCGGCAGGCATCGAACCGGTCCGAACGTCCGGCGTGGTCCCGGCGCGGAATCCTCGCCGTGCTCGGTGCCGTCCCGGCCGCCGTCCTGACGGGCTGCAGCGGCTCGGCGGACGCCTCGGAGGAGACGACCGCGACGCCCGCGGCTAGTACGAAAGCGGAGACGAACGCGGAGACGAAGGCCAAGACGCCGACGATCACCGTCACCCCCGCCGACGGCACGACGAAGGCGGGATTCACCAGCCCGGTCGAGGTCGCCGTGGCGGACGGCACCCTGTCGGCCGTGAAGGTCACCGGCAACGACGGCTCCACTCTGGCCGGGTCCTACAACGACGCCCGTACGAAATGGACGTCGAGCGAGAACCCGTTCTCCGGCACCAAATACACGGTGACGGCCCAGGCGGAAGGAGCCGACGCGAAGACGGCGACCTTCACCACCAAGTCTCCCGGCGAGACCTTCGTGGGATATTTCACCCCCGAGGCGAATTCGACCTCCGGCGTCGGCATGCCCGTGTCGATCAACTTCACGAAGGCCGTCTCCGACCGGGCCGCCGTCGAGAAGGCGATCACGGTGACGGCGGAGCCCGCCGTCGAGGTGGTCGGCCACTGGTTCAGCGACACCAGGCTCGACTTCCGGCCCGAGGTGTACTGGGCCGCCGGTACGAAGATCACGCTGAGTCTGCGCCTGAAGGACGTCGAGGGCACGGACGGCGTCTACGGCACCCAGTCCAAGGACGTCACCTTCAACATCGACCGCGCCCAGATCAGCACGGTCGACCTGGCGACGAAGACGATGACGGTCGTGCGGGACGGCTCGACTCTCGCCACCTATCCGGTGACCGGCGGCGACGCCGACCACACCACCTGGTCGGGGATCATGGTGATCAGCGAGCGGTTCAAGCAGACCCGGATGGAGTCCTCGACCGTCGGTCTCGGCGACGAGTACGACATCCCCGACGTGCCGCACGCCCAGCGACTGACCACCTCCGGCACCTTCATCCACGGCAACTACTGGGCGTCGACGTCGGTATTCGGCAGCAGCAACACCAGTCACGGGTGCGTCAGCATGCACGACACCCAGGGCGCGGACGACACCTCCGTGAACGGCTACAAGTTCTACGAGAGTTCCAAGCTCGGCGACGTGGTGATCGTCAAGAACTCGGACGAGGTCACCGTGGACCCGTCCAACGGTCTCAACGGGTGGAACCTGTCCTGGGCGGACTGGACGGCGGGCAGCGCCCTCTAGACGATCTGCTCCACGGGGCTCAGTGGTTCATCCGCTCGCCCCCGGTCAGTCAGGCGCTTTCCGATGCGGCGGATACCAGTCGTGCCGCTGGTGGCAGCGGTGCGTGCTGAGGGCAGGCTTCCAACGCCTGGATCGCCAACCCCGCGAAGCGTCGGGAGGCCATGACCTGGGTGTCGGTCGATCTGGTGTGGATCCCCTTGTTGGCCATGAGGATGAGAATGAGGTCGTCCAGGACGAAGTCGGACCGCAGGTGCCCTGCGTCCTTGGCTCGCTGAGCCAGTCCGGCGACCGCCTTCACCGTGTACTCACGGCCCGCGACATCCGGCGCCCCCGGGAGGGTCGACAGGAAGGCTTCGGTGAAGCCCCGGTCCCGCGCGTGCAGCTCACAGATCTTCTCGATCACCAGGCAGAGGCCACGCCACGGATCGGGATCGGCGAACCCCTCGTCGACGATGGTGCGACACGCGCGCAACTGGTCCGCGAAGGCTTCGGCGACCAGCATCTGCTTGGTCGGGAAGCGACGGTACAAGGTGGCGGGCCCGACCCCGGCACGCCGTGCGACCTCCCGCATCGGCACGTCCAGCCCATCGGCGGAAAACAGGGTCCGGGCCGCGTCGAGGATGCGTTCGCGGTTGTCCAGCGCGTCGGAACGCAGGGTGTGAGGCAAACGGTCGGTCATGCTCTCACTTTACCTAAACGGACGGGGGCGTCCGTTACCGTTCGGGACGTGGCAGTTCGCCTGGATCATCGGGGCACACAGCACCGGGACCGGACCCCGGCCGCGCCGTGAACTCCCTTCCGCCGTCGGCGGCGATCGGCGGCGGGTGCTGAGCACGACCGCACTTGATCGGTCCGAGAACATGGGAGACGGCGTTGAAGGCAATCGCGATCCAGACGTACGGGGGGCCTGAAGGTCTGGCTGTTATCAACCTGCCGGCTCCCGCACCTGCTGCCGGACAGGTGGTGATCGCCACCGAGGCCGTGGGCGTCGGTGGCGTCGACACCCTGATCCGAAGCGGGGCCCTGGCCGCCTACGGCTTCAAGGAGGGCCACATCCCGGGCGGCGAGGTGGCGGGCACCGTGACCGCGGTCGGTGACGGCGTCGACGCTTCGTGGATCGGCCGGCGGGTGTGGGCCTTCACCGGAACCGGCGGAGGCTACGTCGAACAGGCCCTCGCGACGGTCGAGGAGATCCTTCCACTGCCCACGAACCTCTCCGCAGTCGACGCGGTGACACTCGGCAGTGCCGGCGTGGTGGCCCACTTCGGGCTCCGCCACGCCCACTTCGCGCCCGGGGAGAGAGTCCTGGTACGTGGCGCGGCCGGCAGCATCGGCATCATGACCGTGCAACTCGCCGCTCGCGGCGGCGCCGCGGCGGTGGCGGTCACCACCTCCTCGGCCGAGCGCGGCGAGCAGCTGCGACGTCTCGGCGCGACCCATGTGCTGGACCGCTCCGGCGAAGGAGGGGAACAAGCTCCCGCGGGCTATGACGTCATCATCGACGTCGCGGCCGGCAAGGACATGCCGTCCTTCTTCGATCGGCTCAACGCGAACGGCCGCATGGTGGCCGTGGGCGCTGTCGCGGGCCAGCCACCGGCGGACTTCGGCATGAAGATCATGGCGGCGTTCCAGAAGTCGATGTCCTTCGCCGCTTTCAGCGCGGCCACCGTCACCGGAGCCGACCGGCGTGCCGTGCGGAGCGAGCAGTTCGCCGCAGCGAGCCGCAGCGAGATCGAAACGGTGGTGCACGAGGTGCTGCCACTGGACGCAGCCGTGCTGGCGCACCAGAAGATGGACGCGGGCGAGGTCTTCGGCAGGATCGTGCTGACTCCGTAGTCGAAGGCATCCACGCCGGGCTTGGCACGATCCCGCGCCCGGGCGAGGCGTTCAGCGCAGTTCCGCCCGGAACCCCGCCGGAGCCGTATCCGTGTGCTGATGGAAGAACTTGGAGAAGTTCGCGGAGTCCGGGAAACCCACGGCGACACCGATGCGTCCGATGGGCAGGTCCGTGTGGGCCAGCAGCCGCTTGGCCTCCAGGATGACCCGCTTGTCGATGAAGCCCTTCGGGGTCTCACCGGTGGCCGCGCGGACCGCTCGGACGAGGGTGCGGCGGGAGTAGCCGAGGGCGTCGGCGTACGCGCTGACGCTGTGGTTGGTGGCGAAGCCCTTCTCGACGGCTTCCCGGAAGCGGGTGAAGGTGGTGTCGGTCTGTTCGCGGGCCGCCTCGGCGGAGCTGGCCGCAAGGTGGGCGAGTCGGAGCAGGAACGCGGTCAGGGAGTGCCGCAGCACCGAGGTGTGCAGGCTGAGCGGCAGCGTGGTGGTGTCGACGTACTCGCGCTCCAGCTGGGCCAGTGAGTGCTCCAGAGCGGCCAGTTGTTCCGGGCCGGGGCGCAGCAGCGGGGGCTGGTCGTAGCGGTAGAGGCCGGTCGCCTCGACGGTCGCCCGGGGGAGGAAGCCGGGCTGCATGGTCAGGGCGGTGCCGTCGTAGTCGGCGTGGGAGAAGCGGTGCACCTGGCCGGGGCGGATCCACAGGATGTCGCCGGCGGAGACCTCGTACTCGGCGAAGTCGATCATGTGCCGGACGGGGCCGGAGTGAAACAGCATCACCACGTGAAAGTCGATGCGGTGCACGCGCTCCAGCAGTGCCTTGGCGCGCCAGGTGCGGCCGCTGCCCATCGCGCCGACCTGCATGCCGACGCCGGAGAGGCTCAGATCGACCGGGAAGGGGAAGGTCCTGATCCCGTCGATCACCTCGCCGGCTCCGCCGTCGTTCCCGGCGCCGTCTTGAGCGTTTCTGTCCGCCATGTCCCTCTCACGTCGGCTCGGTCTCGCAGTGGGTGTCCCACTTTCACCGAAGGCTGACACACGGGCACCTTCCCCGGCAAAAGTCAGACTTTTAAGTTTGAAGGCGTCAGAGCAGTTACCCGCTCTTATCGAGGACTTCTTGAAGATGAGCACGCAGCAGAGCCCGCAGACACCTGCCGGCTTCTCCGACGGATTCGAGTGGACCGAGCTGGACCGGCGTGCCGTCGACACCGCCCGCCTGCTGGCTGCCGATGCCGTCCAGCAGGTCGGAAACGGCCACCCCGGCACCGCGATGGCCCTGGCCCCGGCCGCGTACACCCTCTTCCAGAAGGTGATGCGTCACGACCCCGCCGACCCGGAGTGGACCGGCCGCGACCGTTTCGTCCTCTCTCCCGGCCACACCTCGCTGACCCTCTACACCCAGCTCTTCCTTTCAGGTTATGAACTCGAACTGGATGACCTGAAGGCGTTCCGCACGCACGGATCCAAGACGCCGGGCCACCCGGAGTACGGCCACACGGCAGGCGTCGAGACGACGACAGGGCCGCTCGGCCAGGGCGCTGCCAACGCCGTGGGCATGGCGATGGCCGCCCGCTACGAGCGTGGCCTCTTCGATCCCGAGGCGCCGGAGGGCGAGTCGCCCTTCGACCACACCATCTGGGCGATCGTCTCGGACGGCGACCTGGAGGAGGGCATCTCCGCCGAGGCCTCGTCCCTGGCCGGCCACCAGAAGCTCGGCAACCTCGTCTTCGTCTACGACGACAACCACATCTCCATCGAGGGCGACACGGCGACGGCGTTCTCCGAGGACGTGCTCAAGCGGTACGAGGCGTACGGCTGGCATGTGCAGCGGATCGCGCCCTCGGCCGACGGCGACATCGATGTGCACGCGCTGCACACGGCGCTCAAGGCGGCGCAGGCGGAGACCGGGCGCCCCTCGATCATCGCGATGCGCACGATCATCGCCTGGCCCGCGCCGACCGCGCAGAACACCGAGGCCTCGCACGGCTCGGCGCTCGGCGCCGACGAGATCGCGGCCACCAAGCGCGTCCTCGGCTTCGACCCGGAGAAGACCTTCGAGGTCTCCGACGAGGTACTCGCCCACGCCCGCCGGGCCCTCGACCGCGGCGCCGAGGCACACACCGCCTGGGACAAGCGGCTCGCCGAGTGGCGCACCGCGCAGCCCGAGCACGCGAAGCTCTTCGACCGTGTCGTGGCCGGTCAGCTGCCCGAGGGCTGGGAGTCCGCGCTACCGTCCTTCGAGGCGGGCACCTCGGTGGCCACCCGCGCCGCCTCCGGCAAGGTCCTCCAGGCGCTCGGCGGCATACTCCCCGAGTTGTGGGGCGGCTCCGCCGACCTCGCCGGCTCGAACAACACGACCATCGACAAGACCAGCTCCTTCCTCCCGAAGGGCAACCCGCTGCCGGAGGCCGACCCGTACGGCCGTACCGTCCACTTCGGCATCCGCGAGCACTCGATGGCCGCCGAGATGAACGGCATCGCGCTGCACGGCAACACCCGTGTCTACGGCGGTACGTTCCTGGTCTTCTCCGACTACATGCGCAACGCCGTACGCCTCTCCGCGCTGATGCAGCTCCCGGTGACGTACGTCTGGACGCACGACTCCATCGGCCTCGGCGAGGACGGCCCCACCCACCAGCCGGTCGAGCACCTCGCCTCGCTGCGCGCCATCCCCGGCCTGAACATCGTCCGCCCGGCCGACGCCAACGAGACGGCGATCGCCTGGGCCGAGATCCTCAAGCGGCACGCCACCCACCCGGCCCCGCACGGCCTGGCGCTGACCCGCCAGGGTGTGCCGACGTACCCGGCCAACCCCGAGGCGGCGAAGGGCGGTTACGTCCTCCAGGACGCCACGACCAGCGCGCCCGACGTCATCCTCATCGCCACCGGCTCCGAGGTGCAGCTCGCCGTCGCCGCGCGCGAGCAGCTGGAGGCCGAGGGGGTGGGCACGCGAGTGGTGTCGATGCCGTCCGTGGAGTGGTTCGAGGAGCAATCCCCCGAGTACCGCGCCTCCGTCCTTCTGCCGTCCGTGAAGGCCCGCGTGGCGGTCGAGGCGGGCATCGGTCTGACTTGGTACCGGTACGTCGGTGACGCGGGACGCATCGTTTCGCTGGAGCACTTCGGCGCCTCCGCCGACGCCAAGACCCTGTTCGCCGAGTTCGGCTTCACCCCGGACGACGTCGCCGCCGCCGCCCGGGAATCGCTGGCCGCGCTCCGCGGTTAATCCGATCGCACGAAGGAAGATGATCACCGTGACCGAAGCAACCGCACCCGCGGCAACCCTGAAGCGCCTCTCCGACGAAGGCGTCTCCATCTGGCTGGACGACCTCTCGCGCAAGCGCATCACGTCCGGCAACCTCGCCGAACTCATCGAGACCAAGCACGTGGTGGGCGTCACCACCAACCCCTCCATCTTCCAGGCCGCGATCGGCTCGGGCGAGGGTTACGAGGAGCAGCTGGCCGACCTCGCCACCCGCGGGGTGACGGTCGACGAGGCCGTCCGCATGATGACGACCGCCGACGTCCGTGCCGCCGCGGACATCCTGCGGCCGGTGTACGACGCGACCGGCGGCCGTGACGGCCGGGTCTCCATCGAGGTCGACCCCCGCCTGGCCCACCGCACCGCCCCGACGATCGCCGAGGCCAAGCAGCTCGCCTGGCTGGTCGACCGCCCGAACGTGATGATCAAGATCCCCGCGACGAAGGCCGGCCTCCCGGCGATCACCGAGGTCATCGGCCGGGGCATCAGCGTCAACGTGACGCTGATCTTCTCCCTGGAGCGCTACCGCGAGGTCATGGACGCCTATCTGGCAGGCCTGGAGAAGGCGCAGGCCGCGGGCATCGACCTCGCGACCATCCACTCCGTGGCCTCCTTCTTCGTCTCCCGCGTCGACAGCGAGATCGACAAGCGCCTCGCGAAGGCCGGCACGGACGAGGCACTCGCCCTCAAGGGCAAGGCGGCGCTCGCCAACGCCCGGCTCGCGTACGAGGCGTACGAAGAGGTCTTCGCTTCCGCCCGCTGGACCGCGCTCGCCCCCTCCGGCGCCCACAAGCAGCGCCCCCTGTGGGCCTCCACGGGCGTGAAGGACCCGGCGTACAAGGACACCCTGTACGTCGACGAGCTGGTCGCACCCGGCACGGTCAACACGATGCCGGAGGCGACCCTCAACGCCACCGCCGACCACGGCGACATCCACGGCGACGCGGTGACCGGCGGCTACGCCCAGGCCCGGGCCGATCTGGCGGCTGTCGAGGGTCTCGGGATCTCGTACGAGGAGGTCGTGAAGCAGCTGGAGGACGAGGGCGTCTCGAAGTTCGAGGCCGCCTGGGTGGATCTGCTCGACGCGGTGGCGGCCTCCTTGCGTGGCAAGGGAGTTGAGGGGGAATGACCAAGCATGAAACGCATCCCGACAGTGCCCCGCAGGTTGCGTCCGCCACGCCGGAGGGATCTGGTGACGCGGCCGTGGAACCGACCGCAGTGAGCGCGGACGGGACCACCGCTGTGGACCTCGATTCGTTCCTCGACTGGTCCAACCCCCTTCGTGACCCCCGGGACCGCCGCCTCCCCCGTATCGCGGGTCCCTCGGGCCTTGTCATCTTCGGCGTCACGGGCGACCTGTCCCGCAAGAAGCTGATGCCCGCCGTCTACGACCTCGCCAACCGCGGTCTGCTCCCGCCGGGCTTCTCGCTCCTCGGGTTCGCCCGCCGCGAGTGGGAGGACCAGGACTTCGCGCAGGTGGTGCACGACTCGGTGCGCGAGCACGCGCGTACGGAGTTCCGCGAGGAGGTCTGGCAGCAGCTCGCGGAGGGCATGCGGTTCATCCCGGGCGATTTCGACGACGACGCGGCGTTCAAGCAACTCCGCACGGCCGTCGACGAGTTGGACTCCTCCCGCGGCACCAGTGGCAACTACGCCTTCTATCTCTCCGTACCGCCGAAGTTCTTCCCCAAGGTCGTCAAGCAGCTCAAGAAGCACGGGCTCGCGGACGCGCCGGAGGGTTCCTGGCGGCGCGCGGTCATCGAGAAGCCGTTCGGGCGCGACCTGGACAGCGCGCGTGAGCTGAACAAGATCCTGCACGAGGTGTTCGACCCGGAGCAGGTGTTCCGCATCGACCACTACCTCGGCAAGGAGACCGTCCAGAACATCCTGGCGCTCCGCTTCGCCAATCAGATGTACGAGCCCATCTGGAACCGGTCGTACGTCGACCACGTACAGATCACGATGGCCGAGGACATAGGCATCGGCGGCCGGGCGGGCTACTACGACGGCATCGGCTCCGCCCGCGATGTGATCCAGAATCACCTCCTCCAGCTGATGGCGCTGACCGCCATGGAGGAGCCCGCCGCCTTCGACGCCGAGTCGCTGCTCACCGAGAAGCTCAAGGTGTTCAAGGCCGTGAAGCTGCCGGAGAAGCTGGGCGAGCACACCGTGCGCGGGCAGTACGCGGCGAGCTGGCAGGGCGGCGAGCAGGTGCGCGGCTATCTCCAGGAGGACGGCATCGACCCCAAGTCGACGACCGACACCTACGCGGCCGTGAAGCTGGAGGTCGACAACCGCCGCTGGGCGGGCGTCCCCTTCTACCTCAGGACCGGCAAGCGGCTGGGCCGCCGGGTGACGGAGATCGCGGTGGTCTTCCAGCGCGCCCCCCACTCCCCCTTCGACTCGACGGCCACCGAGGAACTCGGCGCGAACGCGATCGTCATCCGCGTCCAGCCCGACGAGGGCATGACCGTGCGCTTCGGATCGAAGGTGCCGGGTACGTCGATGGAGATCCGGGACGTCACGATGGACTTCGCTTACGGCGAGTCGTTCACGGAGTCCAGCCCGGAGGCGTACGAACGTCTGATCCTGGATGTCCTGCTCGGCGACGCCAATCTCTTTCCCCGTCACCAGGAGGTGGAAGAGTCCTGGAAGATCCTCGACCCGATCGAGGGTTACTGGGAGAAGGACGGCAAGCCCGCGCAGTACCCCTCGGGCAGCTGGGGCCCGAAGGAAGCCGACGAGATGCTCGCACGAGACGGACGGAGCTGGCGCAGGCCATGAAGATCGACCTCACCGACACCACGGCAAGCAAGATCAACAAAGCGCTCGTGAAGGGCCGCCGCGAAATCGGCACACCTGCCGTGGGCATGGTTCTCACGATGGTCATCGTGACCGACGAGGAGAACGCGTACGACTCCATCAAGGCGGCCGAGGAGGCCTCGCGCGAGCACCCCTCGCGCACCCTGGTCGTCATCAAGCGGGTCGCCCGTAGCCCGCGCGACCGCACGCAGTCCCGACTGGACGCGGAAGTGCGGGTCGGCTCGGACGCGGGCACCGGTGAGACGGTCGTCCTGCGGACGTACGGCGAGGTGACCGACCACGCGGACTCGGTGGTCCTGCCGCTGCTGCTGCCCGACGCGCCGGTCGTCGTCTGGTGGCCGGTGGACGCCCCCGAGGTCCCGGCCAAGGACCCGCTGGGCGCCCTCGCACAGCGCCGGATCACCGACATGTACGCCGTCGAGAACCCGCTGGGTGCGCTGGAGGCCCGCGCCGCCTCGTACGCGCCCGGTGACACCGACCTGGCGTGGACCCGGCTGACGCCGTGGCGCTCGATGCTGGCCGCCGCGCTCGACCAGTCCCGTACGAAGGTGACCTCGGCGGCCGTCGAGAGCGAGGCCGACAACCCGAGCGCCGAGCTGCTGGCCCGCTGGCTGGAGGCCCGTCTCAAGGTCCCGGTCGAGCGTGTCGTCACCGCGGGGCCCGTGGTGACCGCCGTACGGCTCGGCACGAAGGGCGGCGAGATCGTGATCGACCGCCCCGACGGCCCGCTGGCCACGCTGTCCCTCCCCGGACAGCCCTCCCGCACCCTCGCGCTGAAGGTGCGCTCCACCTCCGAGCTGATCGCCGAGGAGCTGCGCCGCCTCGACGCGGACGAGATGTACGCCATCGCCCTGCGGGGCGAGGGCACCAAGGAGACCGCCCGTCATGTCTGACTCTCCCAAGCTCACGCGGCGCCCCGAGTGGGTGGCCCTGGAGGACCACCGTGCCGGTGAGCTCCTGCACCCGCGGCTGCGTGAGCTGTTCGCCGCCGACCCCGCTCGCGCGGAGCGCTATGTCGTACGCGTAGGCGACCTGCGTATCGACTACTCCAAGCATCTGATCACCGACGAGACGCTCGCCCTGCTCCAGGAACTGGCCACCGCCACCGGCGTGTTCGGGCTGCGCGACGCCATGTTCCGCGGCGAGAAGATCAACGTCACCGAGCGGCGGGCCGTCCTGCACACCGCGCTGCGCGCCCCGCGCGACGCGGTCGTCGAGGTCGACGGTGAGAACGTCGTCCCCGCCGTGCACGCGGTCCTCGACAAGATGACCGACTTCGCCGAGCAGGTCCGCTCGGGCAAGTGGACCGGACACACCGGCCGGCGCATCCGCAATGTCGTCAACATCGGCATCGGCGGCTCCGACCTCGGCCCGGCGATGGCGTACGAGGCACTGCGCGCCTTCACCGACCGCGAGTTGACGGTCCGCTTCGTCTCGAACGTCGACGGAGCCGATCTGCACGAGGCCGTCCGGGATCTCGACCCGGCGGAAACCCTCTTCATCGTCGCCTCGAAGACCTTCACGACCATCGAGACCATCACGAACGCGACCTCGGCACGGACCTGGCTGCTCGCCGGTCTCGGCGGCGACTCCGACGCCGTGGCCAAGCACTTCGTCGCGCTGTCCACGAACTCCGAGAAGGTCGCGGACTTCGGCATCGACACGGCCAACATGTTCGAGTTCTGGGACTGGGTCGGCGGGCGGTACTCGTTCGACTCGGCGATCGGTCTGTCCCTGATGATCGCGATCGGCCCGGACCGGTTCCGCGAGCTGCTCGACGGGTTCTTCGTGGTCGACGAGCACTTCCGGACCGCGGCCCCGGAGTCCAACGCACCTTTGCTGCTTGGCCTGTTGGGCGTCTGGTACGGCAATTTCTTCGACGCCCAGTCGCACGCGGTGCTGCCGTACTCCCACTATCTGTCCAAGTTCACCGCCTACTTGCAGCAGCTGGACATGGAGTCCAACGGCAAGTCCGTGGACCGGGACGGTCACCTCGTGGAGTGGCAGACCGGTCCGGTGGTGTGGGGCACGCCCGGCACCAACGGGCAGCACGCGTACTACCAGCTCATCCACCAGGGTACGAGGTTGATCCCGGCCGACCTGATCGGTTTCGCCAACCCGGTCGGCGAGCTGAGTGACGAACTCAAGGCCCAGCACGACCTGTTGATGGCCAACCTCTTCGCACAGGGACAGGCCCTCGCCTTCGGCAAGACCAGCGACGAGGTCCGTGCCGAGGGGGTCCCCGAGGAGCAGGTGGCGCACCGCACGTTCCGCGGAAACCACCCCACCACAACCATCCTGGCAGCCGAGTTGACTCCCTCGGTGCTCGGCCAGTTGATCGCCCTCTACGAGCACAAGGTGTTCGTCCAGGGTGCGATCTGGAACATCGACTCCTTCGACCAGTGGGGCGTCGAGCTGGGCAAGGTCCTCGCCAGGCGCGTGGAGCCCGCCGTCACCGAAGGCGCTGACGTGCCCGGCCTCGATCCCTCCACCGCCGCCCTCGTGGCCGCTTACCGCACTCTCCGGAAGAAGTGAACGACATGCAGCTCGGACTGATCGGCCTCGGTAAAATGGGCGGCAACATGCGGGAGCGCATCCGCCGCGCGGGCCACACCGTCATCGGCTACGACCACAATCCCGACATCGCCGATGTGAGCAGTCTCGCCGAACTCGTGGGCAAGCTCGAAGGCCCGCGGGTGGTGTGGGTGATGGTCCCGGCGGGCGCCGCGACCCAGTCCACCATCGACGAGCTGGCCGCCCTCCTGAAGCCCGGTGACGTTGTCGTGGACGGCGGCAACTCCCGCTGGACGGACGACGAGAAGCACGCCGTCGAACTCGGCATCAAAGGCATCGGCTTCGTCGACGCAGGCGTCTCCGGCGGCGTGTGGGGCCTGGAGAACGGCTACGCACTGATGGTCGGCGGCGACGCCGAGAACATCGCCAAGGTCCAGCCGGTCTTCGACGCCCTCAAGCCCGAGGGCGACTTCGGCTTCGTCCACGCCGGCAAGGTCGGCGCCGGCCACTTCTCCAAGATGGTCCACAACGGCATCGAATACGCCATGATGCAGGCCTACGCCGAGGGCTGGGAACTCCTGGAGAAGGTCGACTCCGTCACCGACGTACGCGAGGTCTTCCGCTCCTGGCAGGA
>NZ_JBFBEA010000007.1:0-15009 GCF_040683495.1 Streptomyces sp. NPDC093544
AGCCCCTCCGGCGTTTGAGGAGCGGGGGTCCAGGGGGCAGAGCCCCCTGGGGACGGGAATGGGCAGGGGCGGAGGGGGCGAAAAACCCCTCACCCACCCAACCGCGCCCCACAATGCGGCCAAGGACTGGCTCCGCGCCGCACGTACAGCTTCTTCGCCCGGAACGTCTGCTCCGCCGCGGGCGCGTCCTGGGGCCGCCCCGCGCCCCCGAGCCCCTGCCACGTCCGGGTGTCGAACTGGTAGAGCCCTCCGTACGTACCGGAGGGATCCACCGCCCCGGGCCGCCCACCCGACTCACACGCCGCGAGCCCGGACCAGTTCAGATGATCGGCCCCGCCGACGGACGTGGGCATCGGCTTCGTACCGACCTTCACCACCTGCGCCCGCGGCTCCCGCACCACCTCGGAACGGACCAGCCGCGGCTTCTGCTTGACGCCGTTGACGGTCCGCAGGAGGTAAGTGACCCGCCGCGCGCCGGGCTGCCCGGCCCGCTCGACCACCTCGGTGCCCCGGAACAGCGAGGAATCGTGCGTCCGCTCCACGGCGAACGGAATCGACTCCTCGCGGACCTCCTTGGTCCCGGTGACCCGCATGACGGTGACGGTCTGCCCGTCGCGGGGGAAGCTCCCGGGCGCGACGGAGGTGGTGTCCTGCCCGCGGAGCGTGATCCCGGCCTCGCCGAGGGCCTCGTGCACGCTCGCCGCGTTCGTACGGATCGTCCGCGCCCGCCCGTCCGCCATGATCGTGACCGTGCGCTCGGTGCGGACGTCGAGGGTCAGCCCGGCGCGGCCGATCGGCTGGGAGCGCGAGGTCGATACGTACGCTCCCTCGGCGCGCACTCCGAGCTGCCGGAGCGCCCCGTCCACGGTGTGCGCCGTCGTCCACACCTCGCGCCGTTGCCCGTCGAGGGTGAGGCGCACGGGACGCCCGTAGTGCACCGCGACCTCGTCGCCGGTCGCGAGCGCCGTGCCCGGAGCGGGCGCCACCACGTCGTGCGCCCCCACGTCGACGCCCTCGTCGGCGAGCAGTTCGGTCACGTCGTCCGCGAAGGTGTGCAGCGTGCGCGGCTTCCCGTCGACGGTGAGCTCGATCGCCTTGTCGTTGGCGACGAAGGCGGAGGTGCCGCCGGCCAGGAACGCGACGACCAGCGCCTGCGGGAGCAGCCGCCGCAGAGAGTCGGGGCGCTCGCCGGTGCCCCTGCGCCGGGCCGCGCGCCGGGCCTCGGCACGGCCCCCGGACCGCGGGGCGGCGGGGCCAGGGGCGGCCTGCCGGGGCAGCCGGGGCTCAGTGGGAAGGTCGGACTCCGGCGCGTACGCCTCGTAGGCGGGCGCGTACGTGTCCTCGTAGCCGTAGCCGCCACCATGGTCGTACGGCGGCTCGTACGGCGTTCCTGTGGTTCCAGTCGTTCCTGTGGTTCCAGTCGTTCCTGTGGTTCCAGTCGTTCCTGTGGTTCCAGTCGTTCCGTACGTCTCGTACTGCGAGTTGCTCACGACGACACGCTCCAGGAGGGTCCGGATCGGGCGACCAGAACCTAGCGGAGTGGTCGTCACTCTCCAAAGCAACGCGGCTACGCTGTGTCGCGACACTGCCCTGAGGTACGAGAGGGAAGAACCCCAGGAAGCGTTATCCGTCAGTAATCAAACGCGCGCGCGGTGTTCGCGGAGACCGAGGTCGCCAGCGCGTCCTCGTCGATCCCCCGCACCGCGGCCATGGCGCGCACCGTGACCGGAACGAGATACGGCGCGTTAGGCCGTCCGCGGTACGGAGCGGGGGTCAGGAAGGGTGCGTCGGTCTCCACGAGGACGAGTTCCAGCGGCGCCACGGCGAGCGCGTCACGCAGCGGCTGGGCGTTCTTGAAGGTCATGTTGCCGGCGAAGGACATGAAGTAGCCGGCGCGGGCGCACACCTCGGCCATCGCGGCGTCACCGGAGTAGCAGTGGAAGACGGTCCGCTCGGGGGCGCCCTCCTCCGCGAGGATGCGCAGCACGTCGGCGTGGGCGTCGCGGTCGTGGATGACCAGGGCCTTGCCGTGCCGCTTGGCGATCTCGATGTGGGCCCGGAAGGACCGTTCCTGGGCGTCCTTGCCCTCGGGGCCGGTGCGGAAGTGGTCGAGCCCGGTCTCGCCGACGCCCTTGACCTGTGGCAGGGCGGCCAGCCGGTCGATCTCGACGAGCGCCTCGTCCAGCGCCGCGTCACCGCCCGGCGCCCGCTCGCCCTGCCGGGACCAGCCGTCGGGGTCGCCGTGCACGATGCGGGGCGCTTCGTTGGGGTGCAGCGCGACCGTCGCGTGGACGGCGCCGTACGCGGCGGCCGTCTCGGCCGCCCAGCGCGAGCCCTTCACGTCGCAGCCGACCTGTACGACCGTGGTCACCCCGACCGACGCGGCCTTGGCGAGGATCTCGTCCACCGTGCCCGATTGCATGTCGAGGTGGGTGTGCGAGTCGGCGACGGGCACGCGCAACGGCTCGGGGCGGGGCGGGGCTTCGGTCTTGTCGGTGGGCATACCCCGATCCTACGAAAGGGGCATGCCCACACTCACCCTGAGTCCGCGCTCGTGCCGGGTCAGCCGGCCTTGCGGTGTGCGAACGGGTGCAGCAGATCCGAGAGGTGCCAGTGGTGCGGTTCCTTGGAGGTCGCCTGGGACTCCCCGAGGGCCTCGTCGGGCGTCGCGTCGGCCTTCCGCCGCGGCTGGGTCCGCTGTTGCAGACGGTGGAGGGACTCCTGGACGGAGGACACCTGGCCGGCGCGCATGATGCGCACCACGTGGTTGTCGCAGTTCAGGCAGGTGGGGCGGCTCAGCGGCGACGGCACGACACTGCCGTTCGCGACGTACATCACGAACTCGGTGCCCTCGGCGTCGCGGTGGTGCTCGATCTCGTACGACTGCTCCCACCCGTGCCCACAGCGCATGCAGGCGAAGGAATACGACTCGTTGACTACGGCGGTGGCCGCGGCGCTGCGGGTACCGGTCTGTCCTGCGATCTCACTCATGCCAGCTCCTCTGTCCGCTGGACAAGCGCCTCCGGCTGGCGGAGGCGAAGGGACGATGCGTCCCTTCATCCAGTGGACGCTTCTCCCGGCGCGAGTGCACGAGACCTGTCGAGTGTTGGAGCCGTCTTGGCCTTTCCTTGCCACAACGCCCCTGGTGGCGGGCCTGCGCTTTGCCTTCCACGACAGCCCTTTGCCCGTCTATGGGGTGGTACCAGCGCCCCGCTCATGGCGGCCTGTGGGGCGGGCTCTTCCGGGCGCGCGCGGGGGCGTTTCCCCTGGTGCCTGTGGTGCCTACGAGACCTACGAGGCAGCGCTCCGGGCCGCGTTCTTCGCCGCGACCACCGCGTCGAAGACCTCCCTCTTCGGAAGCCCGGCCTCCTCCGCCACCACCGCGATCGCCTCCTTGCGCCGCTCCCCCGCCTCCTCGCGCACCTGCACCCTGCGCACCAGTTCGGCGGCGTCCAGCTGCTCGGCCTTCTCGGGGGCGCCCTCGACGACGACGGTGATCTCACCGCGTACGCCTTCGACGGCCCAGGCGGCCAGCTCGTCCAGCGGGCCGCGCTTGACCTCCTCGTACGTCTTCGTCAGCTCGCGGCAGACGGCGGCCCGGCGCTCGGCGCCGAAGACCTCGGCCATCGCGGCGAGAGTGTCGTCGAGGCGGTGCGGTGCCTCGAAATAGACCAACGTCCGGCGTTCCGCGGCGACTTCGCGCAGCCGGGACAGCCGTTCGCCCGCCTTCCTGGGCAGGAAGCCCTCGAAGCAGAAGCGGTCGACGGGCAGTCCCGACAGCGCGAGCGCGGTGAGCACGGCGGACGGGCCAGGTACGGCGGTGACCTTGATGTCCTTCTCGACGGCGGCCGCGACCAGCCGGTACCCGGGGTCCGACACGGACGGCATCCCGGCGTCGGTCACGAGCACCACCCGCGCCCCGCCGACCAGCGCCTCGACCAGTTCGGGCGTCCGGGCCGCCTCGTTGCCCTCGAAGTACGACACCACGCGCCCGCCGACCTGCACGCCCAGCGCCTGGGTGAGCCGGCGCAGCCGCCGGGTGTCCTCGGCCGCGACGACATCGGCCCCGGCCAGTTCCTGGGCGAGCCGGGGCGGCGCGTCCGAGATGTCACCAATGGGGGTGCCTGCCAACACGAGGATTCCTGTCACGGGCCCATCCTCGCAGGGCACCGGCGGGAGAACCTCATCCGGCCGGAAGGGCCCGGGCGCGGGACTCCCACAGAAGGGTTCCCTACGATGGCGCGGTGACCAGTACCGCGTCCTCCACGGACACCCGGCAGGGCCAGGCCGCAGAAGAAGACCAGCGGCCGTCGTGGCAGCAGCGGCTGCGCCGCTTCGGATACACGGCAGGGCCGACCATCGACGTACGCGACAGGCTGGTGCCGCCGTACGCCGAGCCCTCCCCCCGTATCTGGACGACGATCGGGGTGCGCCACGAGCTCGCCGAGCGCCTCACGCGCTGGTCGGCGTGGGTGGGACCGCTCCTGGTGACGCTGGTCGCCGGGCTCATGCGGTTCTGGAACCTGGGCAATCCCAAGGCGGTGATATTCGACGAGACGTACTACGCCAAGGACGCCTGGGCACTGTTCAACCGCGGTTTCGAGGTCAACTGGGCCAAGGACGCCAACGACCTGATCCTCCAGGGCGACGGCAACGTCCGGATCCCGACCGACGCCGCCTATGTCGTGCACCCGCCGGTCGGCAAGTACGTCATCGGGCTCGGCGAGTGGATGTTCGGGTTCAACCCCTTCGGCTGGCGCTTCATGACGGCGGTGCTCGGCACACTGTCGGTGCTGCTGCTGTGCCGGATCGGGCGCCGCCTCTTCCGCTCGACCTTCCTCGGCTGCCTGGCCGGCACGCTGATGGCGGTCGATGGCCTGCACTTCGTGATGAGCCGCACCGCGCTGCTCGACGGCGTGCTCATGTTCTTCATCCTCGCCGCCTTCGGCTGCCTGGTCGTCGACCGCGACAGGTCCCGCGCCAGACTGGCGGCCGCGCTCCCGCCGGACGACGACGGTTTCGCACGCCCCGACGCGCACCTCGCCGAGACCACCCGCCTCGGCTGGCGCCCCTGGCGCTGGATGGCCGGCCTCATGCTGGGCCTGGCCCTCGGCACCAAGTGGAACGCCCTCTACTTCCTCGTCGCGTTCGGCGTGCTGGCCCTCCTCTGGGACGTCGGCTCGCGCCGCGTCGCCGGCGCCCGGCACCCGTACCAGGCGGTCCTCAAGCGCGACACGGGCATCACGTTCCTGGCCACGGTCCCGGTCGTGATCGCGACCTACCTCATCTCCTGGACCGGCTGGATCCTCTCCCCCGACAACGGCAAGGGCGGCTACTTTCGCAACTGGGCCGTGACCGACGGCAAGGGCGGCAGCTTCACCTGGCTCCCCGACTGGCTGCGCAGCCTGTGGCACTACGAGAACCAGGTGTACGACTTCCACGTCGGCCTCTCGTCCCCGCACCCCTACCAGTCGAACCCGTGGAGCTGGATCGTCCTGGGCCGCCCGGTCTCCTACTTCTACGAGTCCCCGGCCCCCGGCAAGGACGGCTGCCCCACGGACGCGGGCGAGAAGTGCGCCCGCGAGGTACTCGCCCTCGGCACCCCGCTCCTGTGGTGGGCGGCCTGCTTCGCGATCCTCTACGTCCTGTGGCGCTGGGCCTTCCGCCGGGACTGGCGCGCGGGCGCGATCGCCTGTGGCATCGCGGCCGGTTACCTCCCCTGGTTCCTGTACCAGGAGCGCACGATCTTCTTCTTCTACGCCGTCGTCTTCGTACCCTTCCTCTGCCTGGCCGTCGCCATGATGATCGGCGCCATCATCGGCCCACCGGGCTCCACCGAACGCCGCCGCGTCATCGGCGCCACAGCCGCAGGCGTCCTGGTCCTGCTGATCGCCTGGAACTTCATCTATTTCTGGCCGATCTATACGGGCCAGGCGATCCCCATCGACAGCTGGCGGTCGCGGATGTGGCTGGACACCTGGGTCTAGCTGGGCGGACGCACGACGATGGCGCGGCAGTGCGCCGCGCCATCCGTCGATCAGGCGGCGGACTGCAGGGTCTGGGACGGCGCCTCCCCGAAGCGGGCCCGGTAGCGCTGCGCGAAGCGGCCCAGGTGCGCGAAACCCCACTGGTAGGCCACGTCCGTGACGGTGACCGTCCCAGGGACCGCGAGGAGCAGTTGCTCCCGTACCCGCTGGAGCCTGACCTCGTGGACGTAGTTCATCGGGGACATGCCCAGGTTCTTGCGGAACGCATCCTGGAGGGTGCGCAGGCTGACCTGGGCGATGGCGGCGAGCTTGGCCGCGTCGTAGGGGTCGGCGGGGTGCTCACGTACCGCGTCCATCACCCGCTTGACCGCCGCGGGCCGCATGGACGGGGGTGGTGCCTCCAGGGCCTCGCGGTACTGGTGGTCGCTCGCCAGCAACAGGCCCTCCAGCAGGGCCTGTTCGATCCGTCCGGCGAACATCGGCTGCCGCAGCAGGCCTTGGGGCACCTCCCTTTCCAGCAGGCACCACGACACCAGGTTCACCCAGCTGCGCCCCGGACCGCTGCTCACGTCGAAGGCCGGCGCGAGAACCGGGCGACGGTGCACCGGACGCCCCAGCAGCGTCTCCAACTGCCGCACCAGCAGCGCCTTGTCGACCCTCACGTTGAATATCTCGCAGTCGGGCGACCAGTCGTCGACGAGGTTGTCACCCGCCGGGTCACGGACCACCGCGCGGCCGTGACCGGCATACGAGACCGGCCCTCGACCCTGCCGCGTGGAGAAGGAGCCGGTGATCGGCACCGCCACGTTGTAGCAACCCACTTCGCTGGTTCGTCCCGTGATCTGTGTGCCGTAGCTCACCCTGCCGACCGTCAGCGTGCCCAGATCGACGAACGCGAGTTTCGCGACAAAGTCGCCGGCGTCTCCGCGCACGTCGAGCCACGCATCGCTGAAGGACGTGGCGAGCGCCGCACGGATCTCGTCCACGTCGCGCGTGACGACGCTGCCGAGCACCACGGTCTGGGCCTGCTGCACCTCCATCTGAGCCCCCTCGTCCACACCAGGATGGCCCCGCCGGAGCGTCCTGTGCAGGCGATGCGACGGTTGCCGCGTCCACCGATGCCCGAGCCGTCCGACGCGGCCCGGCGTCAAGGTATGTGGCTGGACACCTGGGTCCAACAAAAGGGAAACTTTCCCCCCACGTGCCACTCCCCCCGCATAGAGTGCGGAGAGACGACCCTTTCTGAACGCGTTCAGAAGTTCGGGGAGGGGTCCACGGGGAGGGGATCGCGCGATGCGCAAGGGGGCAAAGGCCGCCGTCATCGGCAGTGTGTTCGCGGTGATGGTGGGGGGCGCCGGGTACGGCGCGTACAACGTGGTGTCCGCGGTCAGCGGGGACGGGGGAAGCACCGGGTCCTCCGGGCCCGCGCCGGTGAAGACCGGGCCGCCGAGCGCCGACGAGGTCAAGGACGCGTCGGCCGAGTTCTTCGCGGCCTGGGAAAAGGGCAACGCGGTCACGGCGGCGGCGCTCACGAACAACGACGCGGACGCGGAGCCGGTACTGACCAGCTACAGCGACGCCGGGCACATCACCAAGGTGCAGATCACGCCGGGCACACCGTCCGGTGCGTCCGTGCCGTTCTCGGTCGAGGCGACGGTGTCGTTCGACGGGAAGAGCAAGCCACTCTCGTACGACTCGAAACTGACCGTCGTACGCGGGCTCACCACCGGGAAGGCACTGGTCGACTGGCAGCCGTCGGTCATCCATCCCGAGCTGGAGAAGGGCGACACGTTCGTCACGGGCGAGGCGGCGGACCCGCCGATCGAGGCCGTGGACCGGAACAACGTTGTCCTGACCGCGGAGAAGTACCCGTCGCTGGGTCCGATCCTGGACGAGCTGCGCGGCAAGTACGGCGACACCGCGGGCGGCACGGCCGGCGCCGAGCTGGCGATCCGGCACGAGGACGAGAACGCGGGTGACACGACGCTCGTGACCCTCGCCAAGGGCGAACCGGGCAAGCTGAGGACGACGCTCAGCGCGAGCGCGCAGGCGGCGGCCGAGACGGCGGTCAAGGAGTACGACCAGTCGTCCGTGGTCGCCGTGAAGCCGAGCACCGGTGAGGTGCTCGCGGTCGCCAACAACCGCAAGGACGGCTTCAACGCGGCGTTCCTCGGCAAGGTGGCGCCCGGCTCCACCATGAAGATCATCACCGCGGCGATGTTCATAGACAACGGCGTGACCTCGATGAACGGCCCGGCGCCCTGTACGGAGACCGCCGTCTGGCAGAGCCAGACCTTCAAGAACCTCACGGGCATGGCGCCCAACGAGAACGCGAGCCTCGGCAACAGCTTCATGCGGTCCTGCAACACCGCCTTCATCAATCTCATCGACGGCACCGAGGCGAACCCGCTCACCGACGAGTCGCTGACGACCGAGGCGCAGACCCGGTTCGGCCTGGGCCAGGACAACTGGAAGACCGGTATCGCGTCCTTCGACGGCAGCGTCCCCGCCTCCGGCGGCCCGGACCGCGCGGCGAACGCGATCGGCCAGGGCCATGTGCAGCTGAACCCGCTGAACCTGGCCTCGGTGACCGCGACCGCCATCACCGGCACCTTCCGGCAGCCGGTCATCGTGTCGCCCGAGCTCGACGACCGCCAACTGGCCACCGCCAAGGGGCTGCCCTCGAACACGGTCTCGCAGCTCCGCTCGATGATGAACGCCACCGCCGTCAGCGGCACCGCCGCCAAGGCCATGGCCGGGGTCGGCGGCGGCAGCATCGGCGCCAAGACCGGCTCCGCCGAGATCGACGGCAAAGCCGTCTCCGACAGCTGGTTCACCGGCTACCGGAACGACATCTCGGCCGCCGCGCTGGTCCAGGGAGGCGGCCACGGCGGCGACGCGGCCGGTCCGATCGTCGCAGCTGTGCTACGAACCGGTGGCTGAAGTCACTCCTCACAGGGCGGGACCCTAGGGTGGTGCCTCTCGTTGAGGAGCATGTGGGCACGGGGGCACCAGGGGAACCGGCGGAGGACATTTAGCTGTGGGCAACAGAAGACGCGTCGACGAGGGCAAGAGCAAGAAGGCGAAGCCGGCCGTCCTCGGCGGGGTGATCGCCGTGGTCATCGCCGGTGGGGCGTTCGGCGCCTACAGCCTGTACGGCGGTGACGCGGCGGCCGAGGACAGGGCGTCGTCGACGACCGCCGACGAGAAGGCCGTCAAGACCGGCCCGCTGTCCGCCACCGAGGTGACCACGGCGGCCACGAAGTTCCTCACCGCCTGGCAGAGCGGTGACGTCACGACGGCGTCCGCCGCCACGGACGACTCGGCGGCCGCGAAGACCCTGCTGACCGGCTACACCAAGGACGCGCACATCACCGGCGTGACGCTGACGAGCGGCACCCGGTCGGGAGCCGTCGTCCCGTTCTCCGTCAAGGGCACCGTCACGTACAAGGACACGAGTAAGCCGCTCTCGTACGAGTCGAAGCTGACGGTCGTACGACGGGCCAAGGACGGTGTTCCGCTGGTGAGTTGGAAGCCGTCCGTCGTGCATCCGGACCTCCAGGACGGCGACCGGCTGGTCACCGGCGAGTCCGGTACGCCCCCGATCAAGGCCGTCGACAAGCACGGCGGCGAGCTGACCACGGCCAAGTACCCTTCCCTGGGCACGGTGTTGGACGGGCTGCGCGAGAAGTACGGCAAGACGGCCGGCGGCAAGGCCGGCGTCGAGCTCCAGGTGATCCGCAAGGCCGCGGCGAAGGGCGAGGAGAAGACGCCCGACAAGACGCTGCTGACGCTCAGCAAGGGCACGCCGGGGACCGTGAAGACGACCCTCAGCCCCACCCTCCAGGCCGCCGCCGAGGAGGAAGTGGCCAAGAAGGCCAAGTCGTCGGTGGTCCTGATGAGCGCCTCGACGGGCGAGATCCTCGCGGTCGCGAACCAGAGCCACGGCTTCAACACCGCCTTCCAGGGCTCCCTCGCCCCCGGCTCCACGATGAAGGTCATCACGGCTTCGCTGCTCATCGACCAGGGCCTCGCCTCGGCCGACAAGCAGCACCCGTGCCCCAAGACCTTCACGTACGGCAACTGGAAGTTCCACAACGACGACGACTTCGAGATCAAGAACGGCACGTTCAAGGCGAGCTTCGCGCGCTCCTGCAACACCGCCTTCATCAGCCAGGCCCCCGAGCTGGAGAACGACAGCCTCACCAAGCAGGCCCAGCAGGCGTTCGGCCTCGGCATGGACAACTGGGCCATCGGCGTACCGTCCTTCGACGGCGCGGTGCCCGTGCAGTCGGAGGCGCAGATGGCGGCCTCGCTGATCGGCCAGGGCGGGGTCCGCATGAACCCGCTGAACATGGCGTCGGTCGCCGCCACGGTCAAGACGGGCACCTTCCACCAGCCGTACCTGGTGGCCCCGACCGTGGACAAGCGCACCCTCGCCACGGCCTCCCGCACGCTGTCCGCCGACACCCTCTCCCAGCTCCGCGAACTCATGCAGTACACCGCTTCGTCCGGCACCGCCGCCGAGGCGATGTCCGGCCTCGGCCCCGACTACGGCGCGAAGACCGGCTCCGCCGAGGTCGACGGCCAGGACAAGCCCAACGGCTGGTTCACGGCGTACAAGGGCGACTTGGCGGCCGCGGGCGTCGTCCAGCAGGGCGGCCACGGCGGCGACACGGCGGGCCCGATCGTGGCGGCACTGCTGAAGGCGGGAAGCTAGCCCCCTCTCCTTCCCCCTCCGCCTCCCCAGCCGCGGGCAATCGTGCCGCTGGGGCGGCGCCCGTCCCAAAGGAGCGGCACCCCGTAAGTGCCGGGCAGCGCACCCACCCCGACATCAGCACCACCCCCGGCCCACCCACCGGAACTCGGTCGCATGCCCCGTACACCCACCGCTACCGTGCCCCTCATGACCGCACCAGAAGAGAACGCCGCCAACCCCCGTTTCGCCGAGGCCCTGCGTGAGCTGGGCCTCGGCGACCTGATCCCCCGGGTCCGGCGCTTCCCGGACGCGACCCGCACCGCCGCAGAGGCCGCCGCAGCGATCGGCTGCGAACTGAGCCAGATCTGCAAGTCGCTGATCTTCGCGGCGGACGGAGTGCCCGTCCTCGTCCTCATGGATGGTGCCTCCCGCGTCGATGTCGAGCTCGTACAGCGGGAGTTGGGCGCCGAGAAGGTGACCCGGGCGAAGGCGGACCTCGTGCGGGAGACGACGGGGTACGCCATCGGCGGCGTACCGCCCTTCGGACACCGCACCAAGACCCGTGTTCTTGCGGACCGTTCACTGCTCGACCACGAAACGGTGTGGGCCGCAGCGGGCCCCCCGTGCGCCGTCTTCCCGATGGACCCCAAGACCCTGATCGCCCACGCGGGCGGCACGCTGGTGGACGTGCGCGAGCAGACCCAGTGACCCCGCTGGTGACCGCGGCCGTCCTGCTCGCCGCGGTCACCCACGCCTGCTGGAACGCGATCGCGCACCGCATCACCGACAAGCTGGTCGGCTTCACGCTCATCGCGGGCGGCGGCATGCTGATCGGACTGGCCATGATGCCGTTCACGCCGGTGCCCGCGTCCGGGGCGTGGCCGTATCTGATCGCGTCGGCCGTGATCCACATCGCGTACTACGTCCTGCTGATGCGCTCGTTCCGGCTCGGCGACTTCGGACAGGCCTATCCCATAGCCCGGGGTACCGCTCCCCTCATCGTCACCGGACTGGCGGCGGTCTTCGCGCACGAGGTGCCCAACGGGTGGGCGGCGGCTGGGATCGCGTTGTCCTGCGCGGGGCTGACCGGCGTCGCGCTGTGGGGGCTGCGGGGGCGTCGCCCCAACTGGGCGGCGATCGGCGCGGCGTTGGCGACGGGGGTGTCGATCGCCGCGTACACCGTCGTGGACGGCCTGGGCGTGCGCGCCTCCGGCTCCTCCCTCGGGTACATCGCCTACCTGATGGCCATCGAGGGCTTCGTGATCCCGGTGTACGCGGCATACCGCTGGCGCGGCGAACTCGTCACCGTCCTACGCCCGTTCGCCGCCCTCGGCCTGCTCGGCGCGGCGCTCTCCGTCACGGCGTACGGGCTGGTCCTCTGGGCCCAGACCCGAGCGGAACTGGCACCGATAGCGGCCCTGCGCGAGTCCTCGATCATCGTCGGCGCGGCCATCGGGGCGATCTTCTTCAAAGAACAGTTCGGCGCGCCCCGGATCGCGGCGGCGGGGCTCCTGGTGGTGGGGATCGGGCTGATGCTGCACACGGGGTGAGTCGCGTGCAGGGGGACATGCAGGGGGATCCGGGTCAGCTCCGCCAGTCGCCGACGCCGTCCCATGCCCGCGCGATCGTGGGTTCCAGATCCGGGCGGCCATGGGTCTCGCCCACCTCGAAGAGCAGGTCCCGCATGCGGTCCGTGCCGCTGCGGTCGTGCAGGCGCTGCCCGATGGCGCGTATCTCGGGCAGATTGCCGGGCACCCCTTCGCGGGACGTGACGAGCTTGATCATCCGCTTGGCCAGCTGTTCCACGTACCGGGTCGATCCGTTGTCCGGCGGAACTTCCCTCGGTGTCTGGCGACCACCGCCGAGCCAACTGCGCAGCTTCTGAATCAAGGTCCCTCTCCCGCCCCGTTCTTCGTGGGAAGAGCATAGACAGCGGGGAGAGCATGGACAGCGGTTCTAGACTCGGGCCATGGACAGGACCGACCGCGCCAGCCGGGTGATTGCCGCGTCACCGGCGACCGTCTATGGGGCCCTCCTCGACCGGGAGTCCCTGGAGGCCTGGTTGCCGCCGGACGGCATGCGCGGGCGGGTCGAGCGGTGGGATCCCCGGCCCGGTGGCGGGTTCCGGATGGTCCTCACCTACCTCGACGCCACCGACAGTCCCGGCAAGACTTCGGACGCGACGGATGTCGTCGATGTCGGGTTCGCCGACCTGGTGCCACCGGAGCGCGTGGTGCAGCGGGCGGTGTTCGAGGCCGACGACCCGTCGTACGCGGGCACCATGACGATGACCTGGCAGCTGGCTGCCGCCGGTGACGGGACCGAGGTGACCGTCACCGCCACGGATGTGCCGCCCGGCATCGACCAAGAGGCACACGAGACCGGGATCGCCTCCTCGCTGGCCAACCTGGCGTCGTACGTCGAAGGGACCGGCTGACTCAGGTCGGCTGCGGCCCGGGCCAACGCTGGTGAGCGGACCGGCCAGGCTCAACAGCCCCGGGGTTCAGCGCCCCACAACCCCCCGCACCGCCCCCACCAACGCCTGCGCCCGCGCATCCGCCGTCACGCTCTTGCGGAAGCCGTTCGTCACATACCCGAAGGCGATCCCCGACTCGGGGTCCGCGAAGCCGAGTGCGCCGCCTCGGCCAGGGTGCCCGAAGGAGCCCGCGGACAGCAGTGGGGACGCGGTGCCGTGCAGCATGTACCCGTGCCCGAAACGGGTGTTGACGACCAGGACGCGGTCAGGTCCGGCGGACTGTTCGGCGCGGGCCGCCGAGACGGTGGCCGGGGAGAACAGCCGCACGCCGTCCACCTCCCCGATCAGCGAGGCGTAGAAGCGCGCGAGGCCCTCCGCCGTGGCGATCCCGTTGGAGGCGGGCAGGACGGCCGCCCGGTACGCGGCATCGTTCTCGTCCGCCGGCGGGGTGATCGCGGCAAACGCGCGGCGCGTCAGCGACGCGGAATCCGCGTACGCCTCGGAGATTGACCGCTTGGGCCGGGTGTGCAGACCGCCCGCCGCCGGCGGTCCCTCGACCTGCCCGACCCGGCCGACCCGCGCCGCCACCGCGTCCGGCAGCCCGACCCACAGGTCCAGTCCCAGCGGTCCGGCGATCTCGTCGGCGATCCAGTCACCGATCGAGCGCCCGGTCACCCGCCGTACCACTTCGCCGGTCAGCCAGCTGTACGTGTGTGCGTGGTATCCGTGGTCGGTGCCCGGCTCCCACAGGGGTGTCTGCGCGGCCACCGCCGCGGCCCCGAGATCGGGATCCGCCGCCTCGGCCGGTGTCAGCGGGTGGTCGAGGACGGGCACGCCGGCCCGGTGCGCGAGGACATGGCGTACGAGTGTCCGCTCCTTGCCCCGTGCCTTGAACTCCGGCCAGTACGCGCCGACCGGAGCGTCGAGGTCCAGCCGCCCGCGCTCGGCCAGCATGAGGAGTACGGCGGCGGCCACGCCCTTGGTCGCGGAGCGCACGATCTGCGCGGTGCCCCGCTCCCAGGGCTCGGCGCCGTCGACGTCCCGCGTGCCGCCCCACAGGTCGACGACCTTGTGCCCGTCGCGGTACACGGCGACGGCGGCGCCCCGGTCCCCGAGCGCGTCGAAGTTCGCAGCGAACGCCTCCCTGACCGGCTCGAAGCCCTCGGCCACTGTGCCGTTCACGTCCACGTCCGCACTCCCTGTCGCCACCCGACTGCCAACACTGCGTGCAACACACATGCAGAGCCCGCGAT
The DNA here is from genome assembly GCF_040683495.1 of Streptomyces sp. NPDC093544. NCBI lineage: Bacteria > Bacillati > Actinomycetota > Actinomycetes > Kitasatosporales > Streptomycetaceae > Streptomyces > Streptomyces sp. NPDC093544. Next base: position 14,416 of record NZ_JBFBEA010000007.1, read on the forward strand.
TCCTAGCCGAGCAGGATCGTGACCTCGATGTTGCCGCGGGTGGCGTTGGAGTACGGGCAGACGTCGTGGGCCTCGTCCACCAGTTTGGCGGCGACGTCCTGGTCGACGACGGGGAGCGAGACACTCAGGGCGACCGCGAGGCCGTATCCGCGCTGTTTGTTGGGGCCGATGCCGACTTTCGCGGCGACCGTGGAGCCGGAGAGGTCGAAGCCGGAGCGGCGGCCCACCATGACCAGCGCGTTGTGGAAGCAGGAGCTGTAGCCGGCCGCGAACAGTTGCTCCGGGTTCGTGCCGTTGCCGTCCCCGCCGAGCGCCGGCGGCATCGCGACCTTCAGTTCGAGCTGGCCGTCCTGGCTGGTGACGTAGCCGTCCCGGCCGCCGTGCGCGGTGGCCTCGGCGACGTACATGATCTTTGTCGGGCGGGTGTCGACAGTGGTGCCGTCGATCATGGCGAGACCTCCCCCGGGGCGGGCGGCGCAGGAGCGGGCGATTGCATCGTGCACACGTTATCGAGCGGCACGAGCATCTTGTTACCGGGGGGTAGTAAGGAGGGGCGGCCACAGCTCAGCGGGTTTCGCGACCTTGCCCTCGGTC